>JACQUC010000233.1 GCA_016210495.1 Chloroflexota bacterium | reverse complement strand
TCCTGTGGCGCCGGAGGGTATTCGTTCATATATCTCGCCCCGGACTTGTCGACCACAACCCACGGCATCCTCCGCTGAGGGTTACGGTAGCCTCCGTAGGGATGTCGGTAGGCGATGGGGGAATCGGGCGTCTTGAACCCATAGGAGCCGTGGATATGCCACATGTGCCAGAGCGCCGCTCCCACCTTCTGCGCCATGGTGATCCCATCGCCCGTCTGTGTCAGGGGCGCCATCGAGTAGAACGGAATGCCCTGAAGATACTGTTTCTGGAACCACTCGCTCTGCTCGAATCCTCCGGTTGCCAGGACAACGGCACGCCTTGCTCGCACGGCGATCTCTCGCCCGCCACTTTGGGCTAGCACCCCAACCACCTCGCCCCGATCGTCGGTTTCGAGACGGCGAGCTGGAGTTGAGAGCATCACCCGTATGTCTCGAGCCTCGACATTGTCCACAATCAGCTTCATGATGTGCACGCCGCCTGGATTATCATAGCAGCGGAGCCAGGGAAATCCCGTGAATCCGGGGGTCTTGGTTATCCGAACGGTGTAGAAAGTTTCCCGACCCGGGTAGGGGTACGGCCCCTGCGAATTGGGCACTCTCCTGACCTCGGCGCCGTTGACGTTAGCCAACTGCCGGATGAATAGCTCGTTGTCGGCGAGGGCCTGAGAAAAGGTGTGGATCAGGTCGTCTTCCATCCTTCCCCCAGAGACGGCTTTGAGGTACTGAAAGGCTGCATTCGCATCCTCCACGCACTTTGCCGCTCCCCCGGAGAAGATTGAGCAGCCGCCGGGATATTCTGCCTTTTCGAGGATGAGCACGTCGGCTCCCGCGTCGCGGGCTACAGTTGCCGCCACGCCGCCGGCCAGTCCGTAGCCGATCACAAGTACGTCGGTCTCCAAGTCCCAGGTCGTTCTCACGCTACGCCTCCCGTTTGACCGGTGTTGATGACAATGTCTCCAAGCTAGATTGAACTTGATTACAGTTCCGTTGCCGCTACTGTTCGGCTCCAACTGGCAGCGTTTGTGCCCGCGATGCGCGCAAACACCAGGCACGTCGTCAGGGAGGACGCCGTAATCTGATAATTGCCGATGTAATAGCTCGTTCCCGCGGGAGTCTTGTGATACTTACCGGAGAAGAAACCTCCAATCATTTCCCCGCAGGCAAATAGACCAGGGATGGGAACGTCATCCCTGTCCATCACCTGCGCCTTAGCATTTATCTTCGGCCCGCCCATGGTACAGTTGAGTCCGGCCCAGACCGGGTGCACCGCGTAGAATGGGGGCGTGTCGATGGGCATCAGAAAGTCTTTCTTCGGCACACCAAGCTCCATCGCTCGCCCCGTTCGCACCGCCTGGTTGTACTCCTCAATCGTGCGCTTCAGGGCTTCGACGTCGACGCCAATGTGAATCGCAATCTCGTCCAAGGAAGCCCCTGTGAACAGCACCTCTGCCGGCTGAAACCCCGCCACCAACTCGGGCTTCAGCCTCTTTATCTTTTCGTCGAAGATGTAGGCGACCTCCATCCCCGGCTGCACAAGAATCGAGTTGGCCGCACTGTCGCTGGTATTACCTTCATCCATGAATCTCTGGCCCCACTTGTTGACCCAAATAGAGTAGTGCACCAGAGGATACTGGAGTTCCCTATAGGGACCCCGCATAGCAGGAGAGCCGGGCACCCAGGAGCTATCGATGTTGCGGGAGTGACACTGGTCCAGATTCACCAGCTTCGCGCCTAACTCCTGGGCCATCAGCAGGCCATCTCCCGTCGAAAAAGGCGAGCCGGTAAGCCTGACCTTGTAGGCGAAGTCAGGCCCGAATTGGGGCCCAAAATACTTCAGTAGCATCTCCTGGTTGGCCTGAAACCCTCCGGTAGCAAGGATCGCGGCCCCAGCCTGGAATTCCCTCAGCCCCTCGACCGTGCGCACTCTCACTCCGGATACCTTGCCAGCGCCGTCGACGAGCAGCTTCTCGGCTCTGGCATCGAAGTGGACAGCACACCCCTTTTTGTGTGCGATGGCCAGTAACTGCTTGTTCAGACCGGGCCCGTAGCCCAGCGCGGTGCGTCGGTTCTTTACGGGCGGGTCAGAACTATAGCCCTTGCCCCATTTGAGCCCTGCGCGGGATAGCCACTGTATCATATCATCCACGTTTTCCCGCCAGGTTCGCACTAGTTCCGGGTCCGCCGCACCCTCGGTGAGGGACAACGCCTCCTCCACCTTCTCTTCTGCTGAAAGGCGAGGGGCGTCGAGATATCTCTCTCGCTCTAGTGCAATGGTCACAGACCCGCCTGAGCGAGAGGTGTTTGTGTCCGAGATGTCAGGGGCCTTGTCCAAAACGATGGTTCTTGCTCCAGCTTCGCTCGCGGCGATGGCGGCGGCCAGCCCTGCCGCCCCCGCGCCAACCACAATTAAGGCTGCCTCAAGACGATTCACAGCGGACGCCTCCTCAGAAGGGTGAACTATGACCGATCGCTATTGCTTAACGACGATGATAGATAAGCTTAGTAAATGCGCCGACCCGAATCACTTGGCGATTCAGCCAAACTGGCTGGCTAAGAACTTAGTCCAACTCGACAATGAGTCAAGAGAGTGCACCACAGAAGAGACTGGCGCCGCGCACCAACGATGATGCTTATGCGCGTCAGCGGGATAGGGGCACTATACCATCGAGGCTGTCGATTGTCAACACTTGCAAGCCTGGCAGCCTGATAGCCTGGTACCTTTTCCTTGCTGTGCGTGTTCTTGAGAGCACCGCTGCAACACTCCGCGATGATGGCAGGGGGGTTGCGCCACCTGTGGGGCAACCAGGTGTGGCAAGGGCGGCGAGCTCGTGGAATACTCGCTATCGCCCTATCGCCTAACTATGGCGCCAAGCTCCTTGGCCAGGAGCTTCTCGATATGCTGCTGGCGATCGTTGGCCTCTTTGTCGGTCAGCGTTCGGTCTGGTACCTGGTACACGATGTGGTAGGCGAGGCTCTTCTTGCCGGCGGGTATCTTGTCGCCACGGTAGACGTCGAAGAGATCGACGCACCTGACGATATTGCCGCCCGCTTGAAGGATCGTTTGACGCACGAGGGCAGCAGGGACCTCGGCATCCACGACGACGGCCAGGTCCTGTACGATGGGCGGGAACTTTGGCAGTGGCTTGAATTCCCTGTTCCAGGTCGCGAACCTGGTCAGTTGCTCGAAGTCCAGCGCCAGCAGGTAGACTCTTTCACCGATATCGAAGTTGGCTCTAACGTCGCCGTTGACCTCGCCGAGGATACCGACCGCCTGGTCAGATGCTATCTGTCCTGCCGCTTCTCCGGACAACGCCGTGGCCTGGTCCGCGAGCACGATGGCCGCCGTGCGCCCTGAAGCGAAAGTCGGGTGGTCGATGGGCAAGAAGCCGTAGGTATCTAACCCCATCCTCTGGAGGAGGGCTTCTGCGACCGCTTTCAGGTCGAAGAAGGTGACTTCCTCGCTGGTTCCCCACTCACCGCCGGAGCGGTACTGGCTAGTGCCGACAGAGATGATCCTTCGCTCGTCGGGAAGCTCCTCGGCCCGATCCCGTGGCAGATAGATGCGGCCGATTTCGAACAGCGCGACGTCGCGATCGCGGTAGCGAAGGTTGTCCCTTATGGTTTGGAGCAGACTGACCAGCGTGGTGGTTCTGAGACACTCCATATCGGAGCTCAACGGGTTTACCACGAGTAGTGGCTGGACGTCGAGTACGTGGATTCTGGTGTTGATGGCAGATGTCAGCGGATCGGCAGTATGGGCATAATCCTCGTGGACCTTGCCGCCGGGTAGCAGTTTGCGCATTGCCTCGCGGCTGGTCAGCGAGTAGGTGATTATCTCCGTGAGGCCACAGCCGACCAGGATACTCCTCGCCAGGCTCTCCCAGCGAAGAGACTCGTTGAAAGATGGTTCGGGCAGACGACCGCTGAGCATCGTGGTAGGAATGTTCTCATAGCCCATTGTGCGGGCCAGATCTTCCACTAAGTCGGCGGGCAGGGTGACGTCGGTGCGATGCATCGGGACGCCGACACACAGCACGTCGTCCTTGGTCGACACGTCGAATTCAAGCGCCCGCAGCGTCGTCGCGATTTCGTCGGCGCTCAACGACACCCCGAGCACACGTCGGACTTCCCTCGGAGTCAGCTCGATTTCAACAGGCTTGCGCTTGATCGGGTACGCGTCGACAATCCCTCGGGCGACGGTGCCATTGGCCAACTGGTGCATCAACTGGGTCGCGCGCTCGAGCGCAGGGATGGTCAGGTCTTCCGGCAGGCCTTTGTCGAAGCGTCGTGAAGCCTCGCTGGGAAGCCGCAAGGCGCGAGAGGTGCGGCGATTCGCCACCCGGTCGAAGTTGGCTGATTCCAGGAGTATGCTCTGCGTGGTGTCACCGACCTCGGTGTCTGCGCCACCCATCACCCCGGCGATGGCGACCGGCCGCTCCACATCGGCGATGACCAGCATGTCCGGTGTCAGTGGGCGGGGCGCGCCGTCGATGGTGATGATCTCTTCTCCGTCGCGGGCGCGGCGCACGACGATCTTGCGCCCTCGAATCGTATCGTAGTCAAATGCGTGAAGGGGCTGGCCCCATTCCAGCATCACGTAGTTGGTCACGTCGACGATGTTGTTGATAGGCCGCATTCCTGCCGCCGATAGACGTTCCTGCATCCACTTGGGCGAGGCCCCCATCTTCACACCCGTGATCACGCTCGCCGAGTACCGATGGCACAGATCAGGAGCCTCGATCTCGACGGCGATCATCTCGCCGGCGGGCTTGCCTCGCTCGTCGATGTCTGCCCTTGGCAATCGTAGAGATTGGCCCGTGAGCGCTGCCACCTCGCGGGCCACGCCGATCATCGAGAGGCAATCGGGCCTGTTGGGCGTGACGTCCAGCACGAGCACGGTATCGCCAAGCTGCTCGCGCAAGGGGATGCCGACCTGGGCGTCGGGCTCGAGTATGAGTATGCCCGTATGGTCATCGGAAACGCCCAGCTCCATAGCGGAACAGACCATACCTTCCGACATGACACCTCTTAGCTTCGTCGGCTTGAGAACGGCCACGCGTGGCTCGGGTGAATGAGCATCTACCAGCCGGGCCCCGGCAAGGGCCACGGGCACCCTGTCTCCAATCTTGATATTGAAGGCCCCGGCCACGACGGTCAGGGTCCGGGTGCCGATGTCCACGGTAACGACTTGCAACCGATCGGCGTTGGGGTGCGGGGCCAGGTTCTTGACCTCGCCCACGAAGACGTTGTCCCACTCCCCAGCGGTGTTCTCGATCGACGCCACCTCGACGCCGGCCTGAGTGAGGCGGCGAGCAACCTCCTGCGCAGGCAGAGCTATATCTACGTAGTCACGCAGCCATTTTAGAGATACTCTCATCGCACACTCCATTTGAGGGCGACCAGCCGGTCGCCCCTACCGGAACTGGGTCAGGAAGCGCAGGTCGTTACTGTAGAACAGCCGGATATCGTCGATGCCATGCTTCAGCATCGCGATGCGCTCTGGCCCCAGTCCAAAGGCAAAGCCGGTGTATACATCCGGGTCGTATCCCACGCGCGCCAGCTCGTTGGGATGCACCATTCCCGCGCCCATTATCTCGAGCCAGCCAGAGTACTTGCAGAGTCGGCACCCGGCGCCCCGGCAGACGTAGCAGTCGATAGACATATCCACGCCGGGCTCCACGAATGGGAAGTAGTCGCAGCGAAACCGCACCTTGCGCTCTTTGCCGAAGATGACCCTTGCGAAGGCGGCCAGCGTGCCCTTCATATCCGCGAAGGTGATGTTCTCGTCTACAGCCAGGCCTTCGACCTGGTAGAACATGCTTTCGTGAGACGGATCGATGGCCTCGTAGCGATAGCACTTCCCAGGCACGATCACGCGCACGGGGGGACGGGTCTTCTCCATAACGCGGACCTGATTGGGTGAGGTGTGGGTGCGCAGCAGCATTTCGCCGGGCACGCCGGTTAAGGATACGTAGAATGTGTCCCACATGTCGCGGGCCGGATGGTCCTTGGGGATGTTGAGCGCCTCGAAGTTGTAGTAATCCCACTCCACTTCGGGCCCCTCCACTACCTGGAAGCCCATCATCGCGAAGGCGTCGACGATTTCGTTCAGGATACGTGTAACCGGATGTACCAGACCGAGGGCAATGGGCCGCCCCGGGAGCGTCACGTCAAGTCGCTCCGCCGCCAGAGCCCTGCTCCGCTCGGCCTCCCGCAACGCTCGCTCCCTGTCTGCCAGGGCCGATTCGAGAGCGGTCTTCATATCGTTGGCCACCTGGCCAACCGTAGGGCGTTCAGCGGGAGCCAAGCCGCCGAGTCCACGCAATATGGCGGTCAAAGCGCCCTTCTTGCCCAGGTACTTGATCCGCCAGTTCTCCAGCTCTTTGAGGTCTTGGGCGGATTGAAGCTCGTGCAGAGCGCTCTCTCGCATTTCTCGAAGCCGATCGATCATCTTGTCCTCCTGGACTCAGCCACAAAAAATAGCGCCTGCAACCTCACCGGGTGACGCAGTTGCAGCCGCAATTTTCGCGGTACCGTCCTTCTCGGTCAGTTCAGCTTGTCCGCCAGGCGCTGGCGGAGCGCCTCGAACAGTATTACACTGGCCGCCACCGCAGCGTTGAGCGATTCCGCCCTACCCAGCATGGGTATGTGAACGAACCCCGTGGCGCGGCGCCTGGACTCGTCGCTCGCGCCGAAGGCCTCGCCGCCGACGATCAAGGAGCTGTCGACGGTCCAATCCACCTCGAAATGGGGCAGGCCCTGCGCAGCGGCCGCTACCCAGACGGGCCTTCCCCCCAGCAGTGCATCTATCTCCGGCCATCCCATGTCGGCCAGAATCTTGAGGCGAAAATGGGCGCCCATCCCGGCCCTGAGAACCTTGGGGTTGTGAACGTCGACACAGTCTGGGGTGAACGCTGCTACTATGACGCCGCTCGCCTCGGCTGACCTAATGATCGTGCCCACGTTTCCCGGATCGCGTAATCCGTCCAGCACCAACACCAGCGGACCCAGGTCCTCCGGACGTTCCACCTCCGGCACCGGCAGTACGGCCACGATGCCCTGCGGTGTGATCGTGTCCGATACGTAGCGCAGCACCTTCTCGCTCACGGCGAGCCACTGGTGCTGCCTGAGGCGCCCGAGCAATTGGCGGCCCCGAGCGGACTTCTCCAGGAGGTCCGTATCCGCCAGCACCAGCTTCGGCACCATCCCGGCGTCCAGCGCCTCCTCGACCAGTCGGACCCCCTCGATGGCGAAGGCTCGCTCCTCGCGGCGTACCTCCGTTCGATAGAGGGATCTGACGTACCGGACCCGCTCGTTGGATGTGCTGGTAATCACGAGGCCGCTTTGGCCTGCAGCTTCTCCTTGGCGAGGTCCGCCAGCCTGGCAAAAGCGCTCGCATCGCTGATAGCCAGATCCGCCAGCACTTTGCGATTTACCTGTACCCCGGCGAGGTTGAGACCCTCGATGAACTTACTGTAGCTAATACCCGCGGCCCTCGCCGCTGCGTTGATACGAGCGATCCAGAGCGAGCGGAACTGGCCCTTGCGCTCGCGGCGGTGCCGGTACGCGTACGATAGCGACCTCAGCATCGCCTCGTTGGCACGGCGAAACAGCTTGCTTCTGGTCGCCCGCTGACCGGACATCAGCTTGAGGACCTTTTTGTGTCGCTTGCGAGCCGTCACACCTCTCTTGACTCTTGGCAACTTAAGAACCTCCTTTGGCGTGTTTCACCACGGCGCTGGGCCTCGAGACGCCCCCGGCCCAGGGCGTCCTCCTTAGGCGGACGCCCCTACGCTGTTCTATTGTGCACCGGAAACTACTTGGCCGCTAATCCTGCCACTTCCACCGTTGAGAACAACGCCGGTGGCACAGGGTCGCAAACTAAATGATGGCCGTAGCGGCCATCACTCGACGTCTTTGCCGATGAGCTTTAATCGCCGTAGGGGATGAGCCTCTTCATCCGGCGCGCATCGCCCGGACTGGTGGGCAACATCTCGCCGAACAATCGTTTGGCCCGGGGGGACTTTCTGCGCTGTAGATGGCTCTTGCGACCCTTCGTGCGCATGATCTTCCCGGTCCCCGTTACGTGCAAGCGCTTCTGAGCGCCCTTGTGTGTCTTCAGCTTGTACTTCTTGGGCATTATGTCGATCTCTCCTTCGGGAGATGAATATCGGGGTAGCTTGCGACGCCCGAAATTATAGCACAGAGCCTGACTCGGTGCAAATGGCGTGATGGGGAGCGTTACGAGTTGGGGGACATAGGCAACCTCGACGGGCCATATAATGCTTTGGCCGTTGCATAGGGCGGACATCGGCAATTTGCTGATGTTATAGCCGGCCAACTGCAGCGGGCTCTTCCCCCGAATGCTGACCTGGGCATCCTGCGAGAAGGGAGTCAACCGATACAACTTCTCGAAGACTGCCAGATAGAGCCCGGCGCTCTCGATGCTCTGGAAGCCGCAGAAGTTCTGGTAGTGCTGGTCAAAGCGCCGAATTACCAATTCCACCGTGTTGTTCGTGGTGGGAATCAGGTCGCTCTCTATTCCGTTGACCAGCTTGGGCCAGTGGCGCTCCAGAAAGTCGAAGATGACTACTGCTGACGGAGTGGCTTGCACATACCTCTCCCGCAGGGCTAATACCTCCCCGTACCGCTTATGGGCGGTGCGCTTGATCTTCGCCTCGAAGATGTCGTAGATTTTTCGCTTCAGCCCCTCCGCCTCCGGATGGTTCTCGGCGTAATTGTCCCCGTAGACTTCCTTGCAAAGCCTTTGGACATTCTGCAAGGCGTGAAAGATGCACTCGTGATGCTCCGCCTTGGGAAAGACCTCTGCTACTACTGGCCCGTAATCCTGCCGTAAGTCGGTCACGATCACCCGCGGCCGATATCCCTTTGCCCGCAGCGCCAGCAGGAACACCTCTGCACTCTCTCGATTGTTGTGGGGGTAGACCGCGATGTGCAACAGATCATAGGTGTAGACATCCACGGCGAAGTACACGTACATCCAGCGACGCATCTTCCCCTCGGGCTTGTCGTTCTTCGGCACCAGCACGTACTTCTCATCGATCCCCACCGCTCCGCTGCTCCTGACCATCCCGAACAGGGCTGCCACGGGGAGCAGTTCGTGCCCCCACATACTCACCCAAGAGTAGGCCGTCTTACTGGTCACTCCCAACGCTCGGCCTGTCCGCCGGTAGTTACTGTACCCCCATTCGTACATCTGCAAGGCCAATAGATGCACTTCCAGCCGATAGGGGCAATAAGGCATAAGGCCTGCCGGCAGGTTGGTGAAACTTCCCTTCTCGCACTTGGGGTTGCGACAGTAGTAGCGGTACACCGCCACTTGCTGCATCTGCCCCTGCTCATCCACATATTTCTTATGCCGTGGTTTCCTACTCTTGCGCGCCACCTGGTCAGAGTGGCAATAGATACACCGCACGCTCTCATCGGTCACCGCTTCCCATCGACCGAATACCACCTGTTCCACTCGCAAGAGCCACGGCAGCACCTTCACGGTTGGCGGAACGCTGAAACCCATTTCTACACCGGCGCTCTGCAGGGAGGCGATATCCACCCGCTCTTCGGCCGTGAGCCGCTCCCCAGCGTCCAGTTTGTCCAGCAGGAAGCGAATCTGCCCCAGCAACTCGCCCACCAGCCAATCGTCCCGCAACTTCAGCTCGCCAGCGTCCTCGACACAAAGTCGTGCCAGCACCGAACGCACCACCTGCCACCCGCTCTCATGTGCCGCCTGCTGCACCTGGCTAAGCGTCACCGCCAAGCCCTGCTTCACCAGCAGTTCGTGGACCTGTTGGACACCCCAACTCGCTACACGCGCCCATGCCTCGATGATCTTTTGTTGCACTTCTAGCGTCAGCACTTCTTTAGCGTGTTGGCTCAGTAGCCGCCGCCAGTCCCCTTTTAACGAGTAGCTCTCCCAGCGACTAATTTCTGGCTGCGTTATGCCCAAGGCTGCCGCCAGGTCCTGCTGGCGCACAAAGGGGGTTCGCCCATCGCGGGTGCGCCGGCTATGACGCCGTTCATCGGGCAACTCTAACAAGAGTAGGAACAGCACCAATAGCCGCATTCGGAAATGGTCATCGTCGGCCACGGCCAGGGTGAAGTGCCCGTTTATCTCGGCCCGGTAGCACCTTCCCTGTGTGTCACGCCAGACACTGACCTTGGGCGCTCCCCCAAGCAGCCCAAGGAAAGCCCAGTTGCTCGACTTGAGGCCATCGAACCCCGGCCCCACTCCTACCGTCAAACCGCCTTGCATCAACCCTTGCACTCCAACCCCTACGGCCAAGGCAAGGTACGCCCATATCAGCAAACGCTCGCCTAACGCTGCCGCCCCCTGCAATCCGCATGAGACGGACCACTCCGACTGAGTAGCGGGCCACGGCCAGAGCGTCCTTCCTTGAAGGACTACTCGCCACAGCCACAAACCCCACGGCAAAGTGATAATCCAGAGTGGCCCAAGCTGTCCGCTGCCTAGCCACAGTACGGCCAGGGCCAAGCTTCGTCCGCCTGAGGCGGACCACGTCCAGGCTGCGTATCGCCACACATTGACCCCTTCTGCGTGGCATTTTGTCAACCACTGCCTGCCCCGATGCGTTCGCAAGCAGAAAGCGCACCGGTGTTTGTCTCGGCGGTATCGTCGCCCATTCGTGTAAACTGTGTAGACCGTTGGCGGACAAGTTACCCATCCGGCGATACTCTGTGGCAGGCCGCCCTGCATCGCCAGCCACACATAAGTGAAGACCACCAGCGCGTGCAATTGCACGATGTGACGATAGACAATTCCCTTCGCATCGGATAATATGGTTGCCACGAGTTCCCCCTCCTGGTGGGGTGGTAGGGTTTGTGTGGCAACGCTATCCTACCACAACCGTGAAGGGGCGAACTCGCTTCTTTTTCTCCTTGTCTACGCCGACGGAATCTTTCAAGTCTCAGTGGGACCGTATCTGGCAGCCTAGTGAACGACGGAATCTATGTGAGATGCTGAGCTGCGTTGGCCTCCACCGGCCGCTTTCTCCAAATCGACTGCCTCACCGCGAAGGGGCGGCCCAGCCATTCCATTATGCCCAGCCCCGCTGGCCTTTTTGGCCCCTATTACGAAGCAAATCCCTTAATTTTTGCCTACGTTATGTCCCCAGCCGGTAACGCTCTCCGTGATGGCACAGCTATTGCACGCTACGTTTGGAACGTTGTTTGGCTGAATCTTTGACGACTTGAATAATGTGCGTGGCAGGGTGTGGCAGTGGATGCTTCGCCCTTCACGCCAACTGCGCGAGGAGATCGTGAGTATGCAGCAAGAGAAAATGGGAGCGATGACGACTGGCGAGCTGATTGGGAGAGTCCTTAACAATGTCGCTCTGCTGACGGAGAAAGAAATCGAGCTTGCCAAGCTGGAAGCCAGGGAGAACGTTAGCCAGATGGTTGGTAGCGTTGTCCTATTGGTGGGCGGAGCTGTTTTGCTTCTCGTAGCTTTTGTATGCTTGATTGTGGCGGGCATCCTGGCGCTATCCGCGATCATGCCGGGCTGGTTGGCGGCCGTGTTGGTAGGCGTTTTCCTGGCCATCGTGGGCCTGGTGCTCGCGCTGATCGGTAGGGGCAGGCTGACCACAAAGCCGTTGAGCAGAACTTTGGAGACGTTGAAGGAGGATTTCAGATGGGCAAGACAGCAGTTGATACCCAGCGAGAAATAGAGCAGCTACGCCAGACGACCGACGTGATGCTTGGTGAGCTGGAGCAAAGGATCAAGTTGATGTTCGACGTCAGCCTCCAGGCTCGGCGGCATCCACTGGTCACGAGCAGCATCGCATTGGCCTTTACCTCGGGGCTGGGACTTCTCGTGTACGCGCTGTTTCTCAGACCGCGCCAACCGAGTGGATGGGGGAAGCGCTAGCGCTGGCGCGTCTACTCGTAGCCGAAGGCTTCAGCCTGCGCGCGCCCTTGCCGTGCCAGGCTGGCCCTTTGACGACCTCGCCACAGCACGATCCCGCCATTGTTTGGACTCCTCGCCAGGCGAGCAGGCACGCGCACCCTGAAGGGTGCGGCTACGGGTGGACGTACCCACTAGCAGGGACGTTACATGCAAGGTCCCACCGGTCCCACCTGTTTTCCTTGACGCAGCGTGCTTTTCTGGTAGAATAGAGCCGAACAATACGTGTGACTTCGTGGGAAAGCAACCCTCTTTGAATGGAAAAACTAGTCTTAATTGAGGATCAGGTTTTTCTCGTCACCGACGCCCTAGGAGACATGCCGTTTGGTAACGGCGGCGGCCTCGGACTGTACTATCTCGATACACGTTTCCTCAGCGTCTTCGAGTTCACCATTAACGGCGTCAAGCCAACAATTATGAGCGGCTCGGGCGAGCAGAACTTCATGGGCAATATCCAGCTTGCTAACCCTGCGCTGCACCTGGCCGACGGTCATGTGGTCAAGCCGTCGACGATAAGCATCCGCCGCAACCGATTTATCGACGCGGGACTGGAGGAACGAATCGGCCTGCTCAACTACAACCGCTTCCCGGTCGAGGTTGAACTGGTACTCGTGCTGGCCGCTGACTTCAAGGATATGTTCGAGGTGCGGGGCATCACACGGGAGGCGAATGGAAAGGTCCTTTTGCCCACGTGCGGCGGACAGGTTCTGGAGCCGCTGCGCAAAGACTCGACTGTCTCACTGAACTACCTGGGTCTGGACGGCGTGAGAAGACGTACCGACATCGTCTTCGAGCTCGACCCAGCTTCCGTCGAGCTGATACCAGGAGACGACACGTGCGTGACCTTGGGCCCTGCTTCTGGCTCCACGCTGTTGACGTCCCAAGAGGCGGAGGTGCGACCGGCAGGAGTGAAAGTGACGTTTCAGGTACGGTTGGACCCCCACAAGCCGTTCTCCCTGACCATGTATGTGACCCCTGCCGTTGCCGAGGAACGGCCACACAAGGCGTCTTTCGACGTCGAGGCCAGGGAACTGCGCGAATCTTACGAGAGGTGGGTCGGCGAGTCCGCGGTTCTGGAAACGGACAACGAGCTGTTCAACAGGATGCTGCGGCGGGGTCAAACGGACCTCAGGGGGTTGATGACGTTTCGCCCCACCGGACCTTTCCCCACGGCGGGGATTCCGTGGTTTGCCGCTCCTTTTGGTCGCGATGCCTTGATAACGTCGCTCCAGACGATGATCCTAAGTCCAGCCATTGCTGTGGGAACCCTCCGCTTCCTGGCGCTCCACCAGGGGCGGGAGGTAAACGACTGGCGCGACGAGCAGCCTGGGAAGATCATGCACGAGATCCGCGTGGGCGAAATGGCGGTGCGGGGCCAGGTGCCACACTCGTGCTACTACGGCAGTGTGGACTCCACGCCGCTCTTTTTGATTCTCTTCGCGGAAGCCATGGACTGGCTCGATGACGACGGGTTATACGAGGAGCTGCTGCCGGCGGTGACCAGCGCGCTGCACTGGGTAGATACACATGGCGACCTCGACGGCGATGGCTACGTGGAGTACAAGACGCTGTCGTCCCGTGGGCTATACAACCAGGCTTGGAAGGACTCCAAGGACGCGTACGCATTTCCCACGGGCGAGCTCGCGGAACAGCCTATCGCGGCGACAGAGGTACAGGGCTACGTTTACGAAGCGAAAACGCGCCTTGCGGCGCTTTTCAGGCGCAAGGGCGAGGCATACCTCGCCGAGAAACTGGCCAGCCAGGCCATCGAGCTGCGTGACAGATTCAACCGGGACTTCTGGCTGGAGGAAGAGAGCTTCTTCGGGCAGGCCCTGGACGGGCGGAAGCAAATCGTGCCCTCCATAACTTCGAACCCCGCCCACTGCCTTTGGTCCGGCATCGTCGATCCCGAGCGGGCCAGGGCCGTGGCCGAGCGCTTGCTGCACGAGGACCTGTTTAGCGGGTGGGGGATTAGAACGCTGAGCAGCAACTCGCCCAATTTTAATCCCATGAGCTACCACAACGGCTCCATCTGGCCGCACGACAACTCTATCGCGGCGGCGGGTCTAAGGCGCTACGGGTTCGATCAGCACGCCAGCGATGTGATAACCGGCATCTTTCTGGCTGGGCTACGGTTTCGTTACACACGGCTGCCCGAGCTGTTCAGCGGGTTCGCGCGCGATTTGCGGTATCTGTCCATGCCGGCGGAATACCCGGCTTCGTGTTCGCCGCAGGCCTGGGCCGCGGGAGCTCCGATCTATTTTCTGCACACTATGCTGGGAATGCGCGCCGATGCCGCGAACCACAGGCTTCACCTGCGGCCTTATCTGCCAGACTGGCTCAACGAGGTTTCGCTGCGAGGGTTGCGTTTCGGCAGGGGAAGGGTGGACCTGCTGATCAACAGGAACCAGGTTCACGTCGTGAGAAACGAGGGCGACTTGGAGGTGAGCGTCGACGATCTTGCCCTCGTCGAGCGCCTTGACACGCCCGCCCTCACCCCCAGTTGTATGCAGAAAATGCCGTTCTTTGTGTAGGTTAGAGAGTCGAGAATCGAGGTCCGAGAATCCACCGCCCCTCACTACCTCTCGCCTCTCGATTCTCGACTGTCGTCTTGACTCTCTAGTTGGAGGTGGATTTTGTTTCCTTTTAGGCTGGTCCCCGTCGAGGCGCAGTTTTTCACGATGTTTGAGAATGCCTCGCAAAACCTTCTCGAGGCTGCCAAGCTACTCAAAGCGATGGTTTACGACTTCAGAGAGGTGGAGGAGAAGGTACGGCGCATTACCGAGCGTGAACACGCGGGTGACACGATCATACACGACATAATCGCCAAACTGAACAGCACCTTTGTTACGCCTTTCGATCGGGAGGATATTCATCGGTTCGCCAGCGCCATCGACGACGTGGTGGACCGCATCGAGGCGGCGGCCGACGTGACACTTATCTACCAGATCGATAAGCCTACGGTGGAGATGCGCACGTTCGCGGACATCATCGTGAGATCGGCGGAAGAGATCAATATTGCCGTGCCAATGCTGAAGCGAAGGGATCGCATGAAGGATATTCTCAACCATGCGATCGAGATAAACCGGCTGGAAAACGAAGCTGACCAGGTGTACCGCGCGGCGCTGGTCGCTTTGTTCGGCAAGCGGGCGGACCCCATCGACGTTATCCGTTGGCGAGAGATCTACGGACAGCTCGAGGAGGCGACCGATCGCTGCGAAGATGTAGCCGACGTGCTACAGGCGATGGTAATGAAGCATGCTTAGCCCGCTGTCGATGCTGGTGCTGGTGATCGTTCTGGCGCTGGTGTTCGACTTCGTGAATGGCTTCCACGATACGGCCAACGCCATCGCTACCTCGGTGTCGACGCGGGTTCTCTCGCCCATGGCGGCCATCGTCATGGCCTCCTCGCTCAACGTCCTGGGCGCGTTCGTCGGCACGTCAGTGGCAAAGACGATTGGTACGGGCATCGTGGAGCCGGCGGCGGTGACCCAAGTGACGGTGGTGGCCGCGCTGCTAGCAGCCATAGCCTGGAACCTGCTGACGTGGCACTTCGGCCTACCCTCCAGCTCCTCGCACGCGCTCATCGCCGGTTTGATTGGCGCCGCCGTCCAGGCCAGCGGCGGGGACGTGCTGAACCTCGGGGGTATCAGCACTATTTTTGCCTCGCTGGTCTTTTCCCCTATTGCCGGTCTGCTTACCGGTTTCATCGTTATGATCGCCATCATGTGGCTGTTCCGGCGCGCCACGCCATCGTCTGTGAACACTTATTTTCGAAATCTCCAACTGGCGTCCGCCGCGTTCATGGCCTTCAGCCACGGCTCGAACGACGCCCAAAAGACGATGGGAATTATGACCATGGCGTTGGTAAGCTACGGTAGTCTGGCATCGTTCGAGGTGCCCGCCTGGGTGATTGTGCTGGCCGCTCTGGCGATGGGCCTTGGCACCGCGGCCGGTGGCTGGCGGATTATCAAGACCCTGGGCGTCAGGATGGTGAGCCTGATGGCCGTGCACGGCTTTGCCGCGGAAACCTCGGCCGCCGCCGTGATCCAGTTGGCCACGCATTTCGGTCTCCCGGTGAGCACGACCCACGTCATCTCTGCCACAATCATGGGCGTTGGCGCCTCGAAGCGGTTCTCCGCCGTGCGCTGGGGAGTCGCGGGCAACATCGTTCTGGCCTGGATACTGACTCTGCCTGTTACCGCCGCTTTGGCATTCGTGTTTCGATTGTTGCTTGGTTTTCTCGTGTAGTTCGACCGATCAGCCCAAAAACTATTGACTTGCTGGCGGCTGGGGTATAGAATGATAGATGAGAATAGTAACTAATCCTATCGCTCCTGGCATCGAACACCAGGGGTAGGACGAGGAAGGACGATGAATAGATTACCTTTCGTATCGGGTGTGTTGGTACTGGCCTTGCTGTTGCTCGCAAGCTCAGCTCTGGCCGACCGGGCACAGGCAGCGGCGCCGGCTCATTTCGAGGCTACCTTGGCAGGAAGCGCCGCGTTCCCAGGAGCTTCCGGGGCAGTGACGTTTGATTCCGATGGGACCAAAGGCACGTTCACTTTCCAACTTGGGGGCGTCAACTTGCCCAGCGGCACGGTAGTTAGAGCAGTGGTAGATGGGCACACGATAGGCCAGTTTGGACTGGGTCCCGGCGGGACCGGCCAACAGGTCCTGAGCACCAGCAACCAGATCATTCTAGAGGCCGTGCATTCGGGCTCGGCCGTCGAGGTTTGGACTCAACCCTCGGACTTCGGCAACTTTCCGACGCTCGTCGTCGCAGCAGGCACGTTCCACTAGCCGGCATTAAATAGTACCAAGTCGGTGCGCCACCTCGTTTTGACAACCGCCCGAAAGCCAACGAGGTGGCGCCCCCTTTTTAGAATTCCTAGGATAAGACCTCAAAGTTGTCCATTAACCGGGACCGTTGCCTCGTGTGTCCGGCCCCGCCGCTGTTTCACGTGCCATTGGAGGGCTACCTTGGCGTGCGGTACTTTTCGTCCGTATGCAGGTCGGCAGCCCACTGGTACTCCTCAGCCCAGATTGGGTCGTAGATTTCTCTCAGACCGGCGGCGTATCTGTCCATGTCATCGGCCAGATCGTCGACAATCGTCTCCGCTCCCTCGTGGGTGGGACGGGCGCCGAACTTCTTCACCAGGCCGCGCAGGACGTGCGGGCGGTCGATGATTGGGCACGGGCGGAGCAGATTCGTGCCGAAGGGCGAGGCCTTGCGGTAGGCGACGAAGAAGTCCGAGGCCAGGGCTTCCTTCAGAGAAACGTTATTGATGTTGTCGGTGGCGAAGTGGACGAAGACGCACGGCTCGACGTCGCCTTTGTTGTTGATATGCACATACCGCCGCCCACCGGAGAGACAGCCCTCGGACAGGGCGCCGTCGTTCCAGAAGTCGCCGACGAGGATCGGCTTGGTCACGCGGATTCTGTTGACGGCGATGCGCAGTTGGTTCCGCTGCTGCGGCGTCGGCATGAGGCTGAGATCGGGATTGCGGCCGACGGGGCAGTACGAGAAGTACCAGCCGTAGTGCGCGCCTTTCTCGATCATAAAGTCGATGAACTCATCGCTGGTCACGACGTCGATGTTGCGCTGGGTGACGGTGACCGAGAAAGCGAAGAGGGCCCGAGCCTCGCGGAGCAGGTCCATCGCTCGAACCGCCCGGTCGAAGCCCCCAGCGCCTCGCCTCGCCTCGGTTTCCTCCTTGAACCCCTCGATACTCACCTGGGGTGCGATGTTGCCGATCTTCACGATCTGATGCGCCATTTCCGGCGTCAAGAGGTGCCCGCTGGTGTAAATCTGGAACACGCAATCGCCGAACTTCTTGCAGACGTCCAACAGCCCCGGATACATCAAGGGCTCGCCGCCGAGGATGATGAAGAACCTGGTGCCCAGATCGCGGGCCTCTCCCAAGACCCTTTCCAGTACCTCCTGGGGCATATCATCCTTCTTGTGATAATTGCCGGCATAGCAACCGAAGCACTTCAGGTTGCAGCGCATCGTCGGACTAATGAGCACGCAGGCCGGCGATGGCGCGACACGGCCGTTCGGCAGCTTGTGCATCACAGTCATGTCGTGGAACACCAGGCTGGCGATAAAGCCGGCGATGAAGCTTTTGCGTACGTTGGGATCGATGCTGGTCAGAATCCGCTTGAGATAGGCCGAGCCCGGATTGCCCGGCGAAAGATACCTTTCTACCCAATCCGCAACCATGCGACTGGTGCGATCTTTTGCCTGAAGCCGGAACGCTTTGGCGAGATGAACGTAGTTCTTCTCCGAGGAATGCGCAAGCAAGGTCAGCGCCTCGGTGAAGGCGTACTCGAACATACGCGCTTTGGCACGATGCACAAACGATTTGCCGCGGTCGAAGATGCGGAGCCCGAGCTTGCCTTCGTTCTTGCTGGGAGCTTCTTTGGCTTGGACTGCCATTTCCCCCTCCTTACTTTTGAGCAAAGCGATGTGGAGAACAGTAGAAGCGAGCGATCGCTCGACACTGGTACCAGAGGCACGAGGACCCCCGAACCTACATGGTACCTCCTTTCTCTCGACCCGCTCTGCCGAGTCGAGGCCACGAGCAAACGACGTCTCCGCGGGCAACCGGGCGGGTCATTCCAGGTTTTTGTTGGCTGCCCGGAAGAAGGAACTGGATATATCAGACCTATAAGCTACGCTTCGGCAGGAAACATCTTACCAGATGGGCGGTACCTTGTCAATAGTTGTGAGCCTAACTTAGCCTAAGTCCTTAGCGCGGTGAATACGAGCATTGCACCCAGTCGTTTAGTTCTGATATAATGCTAGTGCAAGCGGGGAGTGGCGCAGCTTGGTAGCGCACCTGTATGGGGTGCAGGTGGTCGCAGGTTCGAATCCTGTCTCCCCGACCATTTTTTGGGCCGCTCAAGAGGCGTTGCCCCCATTTCTTTTGTGCCTCTCACGACCATTTGGGGGAATCTGCAGCCTTTTCCAGGGCTGTGGCTGATGCTGTCAACGCCCCCAAACGCAAGCCCGCATTCCAAGGCAGTGCATCATAAGCCGGATATGCAAGTGTAATTCAAGATCCCAAAATGGCGGTCATAGGTCAGCACCTTTCGGATGCCAACTCGGCCCATAACTGCCATCGTAACCGAGTCACAAAATGAAATCTCCTGGTCTGGGAATCTTGCGATGATTTCAATTGCTTTCATAAAGTCCTGCCCTTGCAGATCAACGACGTGAATGCTTCCGTCAGTAACCTTATGCAGAAACTTGAGCGCCCGAGCGTACCCATGATCGTAAAGGATACGGCCGTGTGTCTCTGCAATTGTGAGAGGTGTGATAAATGCGGGGTACTTGTCTGCCTGGGCTTTTCTCAAGATCGTTTTGACAGATTTGGCCCTGTCGTCGTCAGGGTCATAAAGGGTGATAAGCGGTCCACTATCAAGCATAATGGCCTGTTCATAGATCGGCCGACCAATGTGCTGCCCTGTAGGCAAGTTACCTATTATCCGCTATGCAAGTGGATCGAGCAAACCTGCGTGTTCAGGCAGGGCGTCAAACCCAGGCGGGCTCCCCTCACTCAGAACACACACTTCTCCGTCTATCACAACAAGGTTCACGTTGGACACTGGCCCGTGGAACTTCGGCAGCGCCGGCTGTGCCTCACGAATCTGCATCTTCTCAGCACGTGTTAGTTGGAACTCATATGCTACGTAGTCCCGTACAATGGCAGTTGTATCACTTGCTTGCGTGCCGTACATAACTACACCCCTTCCGTATTGTCGACCCACCTGAGGTCTTCAATGTCAACGTTGAATTCCGTCGGGAAACCAGGAATCATCGGAATGAGTTGACCGGGTTGAATCGCGAGCTGGTAACCCGGCAAAAGAACAGACCTTTTTGTCACCTGGCTCACTGACCTGTAAACATAGGATATCTGCTCCGTCTCGATGAAAGCTCCGACAACCGTGATTTGGGCCTGTTGGCGGTTGCCCATCTCCACCGATAGAGAAAACGGCTGGTTCAACGAAAGTGCGTTTGAGTACTCCTCGTACAAAGCCCACATCAGATCTTGTTCAGCATCGCTTGGAAAGCTGACTCTGTCTTGTCCTAAGAGTTTTTTCGCCTCCTGGCGGTTCAGGATATCGGTGTGCGAAAACCTTTCCTGAGTCAGCAAATTGACGATGGTGTCTATTTCTGCCTTCTCGTACCGTGATCCGTAAAACTCCAGCAGCCGCCTGGTCAATTGCCGTATCTGCGTGTGAGACCTGTTGACATTGCCCAGTGCAACTGGATGGACGTTTTCGGCCAGAATTCTGAAGGCGAGATCGATATCTACTTGTTGGTCGTTCCCGTCTTGAACTACTTGGCTAGTCGCATCGCCTTCCAGCCTCCCTACACGAATCTTGCCGGGATCCCGACTTAAGGCAAAGTAGGAGGTCACGTCCTCTACGCTGATAGCTCGACGGTTGCCCTTACTGATCTCATCAGGGGGATTGAATTGATTCCCCGTCGTCGGGTCAACGGGGCTAAGCTCACTAGCCTCCCCCATAAGGATGTTGTCGGCGCCCAAGGTGATAAGAGTGGCGGCGCTGTGAGCACGATACGGTATGAGGACGCTGAATTCTTGACTAAACTCACGGAAAACGCTTATGAGTGGCCACACCGCATCGGTCACGCCACCAGAGGAATGCAAGAAAAGATCAAGTGCAGGTTGCTTTCCTAGCGTCCGCAAGGCCCGATAAAAGTGCGGCTGTGCTTCGGTGGCGATCTGCGTATTAACAGCCGGCAGTTGTGGCGTGCCGAGGACAATTCGTCGATCCGAATTACGGTAGGAGGCTCAACAACTTCGATTGAAAAGGCGCCCCAACAGCCGCTGGCTACGAGGCTGCCCAGCACAACCACATTAGGTGGAACCGACCACCACTACCCCCGCACTTAGCGCCACGGCGGCGCCGCCGTCGGGACGACCCCGTTGGCCACTACTTCACCTTTCGACATCCTCAAACCGCAACTGCCGCCACGTACGACGGGGCCGTTGGGGTGCCGTGGCCTTGGCACGGGTCTCTATCGCGGTCTCCCGCCCAGCAGGCAGCAGGGAGTACTCGCCGTCCTCTATCGCCGCCAGTTTCCGCCTTGCGAGGTCGGACGAGGCCGTATGCAGTCTTCGTCGCAGTTTCTGTGTGAGCCTCTGTGAACCGAGCAAATCTCTTGCGCGTAGGTACACATCCTCCTCCGCTGAGCAGCCTTCCTTCAGGGCTTCGAGCAACGCGGCCTGCTCGCGACTGAACCATTCTCGCTTTGCACCGGTCGTGGGCTGGGCAACGGCGGCACGTGGTGGCACCGGCAGCGCTATCGTCCGGTCAGACGTGGCGACCCTGTCACCGTTCGCCTCAGTGGCGCCATCATCCTCATCCTCGGTATCATCTGCGGACGTCAGGTCATTGAGCACCGTGATCACCCGGGTGACCTCTGCGCGAGGGTCGTTGAGCCACTTTCGGTACGGGATGCGCACCACCCGCCAACCAGCGCGCTCTAGTATCGCCTGCCGCTCAATATCCTCAGTTTTGAGCAAGCCGTGCTCATCCAGATGATATCGCTCGCCGTCGCACTCGACCGCCACACGAACGCGGTCTTCCTCCCGCTCGGCGACTAGGTCAACGTTGAAGCCGCAGGCGGGGTACTGGTGGAGCACCCGCAGGCCGCAGTCGCGCAGGGCGGTAGCGACGTCCGTCTCGAACTGCGAGTCCACTTTCCCGAGCCGTGAGCCGGCCAAGGTCGCGCGCGGGGTGGCTTGCACCTGGGCGCAGTGACGGAGCCAGTCGGTAAGAGCGCCCGGCCGACCGTTGGCGAAGGTGAATGACTCGATGGGCGCCGAGTGAAAGACGTGGACTTCGTCGCGGGCGCGGGTGAAGGCGACGTTCAGCATACCCTGCCTGTGGGGCTGGTCGCTCATGCGCTCGGAGATGGCTGCCTGCGGCATGATATTGGCGTCGTAAGAGAGCGAGTAGAGGATCACGTCGCGCTCGTCGCCCTGGAAACCGTCAGGGTTGATGACCACTAGTTCGTGATCCTCCCACTCGTCCGAGGGGATGCGCTCGGCGACGAGGTCTTGCACGAGCGCCACCTGCTCCTTGAACAGACACATTACGCCGATAGACGCGCCGTCGTAGTCGGGGTCCGTCACCAGACCAGCAAGGTAATCAACGACCGCCAGTGCCTCGGTCTCATTCTCCTGAGAGCCATTGGTGATAGCGCCGTTCGCCACGTGATGCAGTTCCATAATTGGCTGGTCCGGGCGTCCGAACTTCTTGTGGTGCTCGTCCGTCATGATCCGTAGCTGACTATGGTACCAGCGCTCGTTAGAGAAGCGAATGATTGGCGGCAGTGACCGGAAGTGCTCGTCGAGCAGCACCTCCTCCTCGGCCCGTACCGTCGCGAGCTTGAGCAGACTCTGCTCAGAGGGGTGCAGCCACCGATCCTCGTCCAAGATATCCATACCGTATTCTCGCCAAGCCTGATTGACGATGGCTTGGTTCACAAAGGCGAACCGCTGTGGCTGCATCTGGCTGGAGTCACCGAAAACCACTAACTTCTTGCCGCGATACGCGATGGGCATCATCGACGGCAGGTCTACCTGCGAGGCCTCGTCCACGATCACTACGTCGAACAGCCCCGGCGCGCATGGGAATAGGCGCGCCACGTCGTCCGGCGTCATAATCCACACCGGCAAGAGATTGAGCAGCATAGCCGCCCGATCGGGGTTGCCCTTCAGCCGATCGAAAAGCGAGAAGTTCTTGTACTGTGTCTGGTCACGCCTCAGCACCGCCGCTAGCTCCCGTAGGACAGCGCGCTCTTCCCGATGGGCCGATGAGACGGCAAGCTCTCGCCCCAGTTGCAGCGCCTCTACAGCCAGATCAAGGAGGAACTCCCTCCGCGCGGACGTCGCGTCTGCCACCGTGTCGGTGGTACGCGGGGCTCTGCGGGGAACGTTCCAGCGGGTGTGCCAGAAACGCGCTTGCCGCACCCATCGCCTGACCCCACCTGACGCCAGCACAGCGCGGTGAGCCCGCTCCAGCGCCTCCTCAGAAGCTACCGCCTGCGAGTAATCCCGCGCGTCGGCGACCATCGCGTCCGCTTCGGTCCCAAAACGCTCCGCGACCGTCTGGAAGGCTTGGCCGACTTCCTGCTGGCCGCGCTCCGTCTTGATACCTTCCAGTCGCCGCAGCAAGTCCTTCTTGGAGTCGCCATCGCGGTGGAGCAGCGTCATCGGCAACTCCGGTATGCCCAACTCCCGCAGTTTGGCGTCAACAACCTCCATCGCCTTGTCCTTCTGGGAGCTGATAAGCACGGTCTTGCCCGTGGCTGCCAGGTGGCAGGCGAGATTGGCGATCGTGAGGCTCTTGCCCGTGCCCGGTGGGCCCTCGACCCGGATAACCCGTGTCGTGGCGTCATCGACTAGCACCGCCGCCCGGCGCTGCGAGCGGTTGGACGGGAACGGGAAGAACTGGCGGGCACTGTCCACCCGCGCGTCATCGAGGTCCACCTGCGCCTCCGCGCCCGGACGGCCGAGGAGCGGGGCGAGCACAGAGGTCTGGACCGTTCCATCGGTCGCTCCAATACGGGCTAGGTCGCTGGCTAGAAAGTAGCTGGACTTCGGGGCAACGAAGAGGGCTGCCTGGTCCACCAGCCACAGCCCTTGATCGGCGGCACCACGCGGCTCGGCAGGGGGCGCCACGAGGCGGCCGTCCAGCGCGGCGTCCCCACGGTGCACGTACCGGAACTCACGCGTGAGCGCCTCGGCTAGGCCTTCCAATCCCTTTGCATCGAGCGGGATGGCCGGCGTGGCGTCGATCACACGGGCGATCTTTTGCTCGTGACCCTCCAGATTGCCCTCAGCCTTGAACGGGAGGGCGTTGAAGTGCACGACGTCGTCGGTCGCGTGGACGAGGAAGCCATCGCCTTCCACCTCGATACGTACTGAGATGGTGAGCAGCGGGCCACGCACCGTCTCGCCATCGCGGCGCCCGATTACGTAGGGGTAACCGTACAGGACCTCGCGTTCGTAAGGGTTAAGTGTAGCTGTCGCGTGCATCTTCTGCACCGTATCGAACAACGCGCTGTCTCGCCGGACTTGGAGTCGCCCCCGGGCATGGAGCAGCACCTCCCGCGTTTCTATCCCGCCCAGCCAGGCGAACTCGTGGCCGCGCCCAGTAACCTCCGACCAGCGCACGAACGGCGTGGTCGTCCGGCCCTGGCGGCGGAGGACCTCGCCGTAGACCCGCGTGAGGGCAGGGAGCAAACCCTCTTCGAATGGCCTGGCTACTGGTCCGTCGCTTACCACCCTCGCTCGCGCCTCCGTCGAATTGACCCGGTCTTGTTCGGTATCACGTTGTATGTCAAACATTGGGCTCATCGCCGACCGGCAGTGGTTTGGCAAGGCGTGCACGTTCGCCAGTTCGAACTGAATCGTCTTCTCGCCGCCAGCCCGGGAAGCATCGACCTTGCCCTGGGCGGTGCACTGGTGAATGTGAGTCAAGAGCGCCAGGAGCGCAGCAGATTCCCGGATCATCAGATAAGGACGAGGTGAATCCATAAGATGGCCGGCCACGAGTGAGCTAGCCAAACTAGCGCCATTCTACCCTGGCCGTGATTGAATGTCAAATCACGATGACGATCGCGTCAGCGCGTAACTTCCCCTGAGTGCTGGTCAGGACTTCGCGCCAGATGCCTCGTCCAGCACTGCGCGCCTTCAAGCGACTCAAGGTGAGGGCGGTTGAGGCGGCGTGGCGTCGCGCTAGAGACGCCAAGCGCTCAGCGAGAGCGACTGCAAGGGGTGCTATGGCCGGTCCTTCAGTCAACCACGCTGATCGAGCAGCCACGCGAACAGAGCCGCCGGCAAGATCGTGACGCCTTGACGCAGGTCAATCGCGCTTCGCGTCAACAAGAGTCCGCCACCGAAATTGCTGACGATGGCCCGGGCCTCGCGGGTCGACGCGGTGTCGATGTACTTCGATTCGGCCGCCCGTGGACCGGGTAGGACGACGAAGTCGACCTCTCCACCACCTGGGGTCCGGTAGAAGAAGAGGTGGCCGGGCCGTCCAAAGCGATCGACGGCATCTCCCTCCACCGCGCGAAAAAGGGCGACCGCCAGTGCAGCCTCGGCCAACTGGCTCAGGCCGGGCTCGTAGGCTCCTGGCAACCGACGGGCTGGCAGATGGGCGATGAACGGGTCAATCGGATACACCTTTCGCTGCTTGCGCACGTCCGGGACACCACCGGTCTCTTGGAAGAGGACGAGGACCAGGTAGGCGTCAGCCAACGCACCGATCCAATCGCCCGCCGCCGGATGAGAGACACCGAGCTCTGCGGCCAGCGACCGGAGAACCACGGGTCCCGTGAGGCTGGCCGAAAGACGCTCCAGCAGCCGGAGGCCCTGTTCTGGCTGGCTCAGCCCCATTGCCCGGAGATCGGCTTGCGCAACATCCCACAGATCGCGGGCGAAGCCATCCGACACCTGGCCCAGGCGACGAAAATCGGCGACCGCCTGGGGAAAGCCGCCAACGAAGAGATAGGCTTCGAAAGCATCCACGAGAGTTCCGAGGTGGACTAACCCGTCCTGACAGACGGTACGGCCATCGTCAGTGTAGAAGTCATTAAAGGTGATGCGAGGCAGCTCCGGCAGCGCATAGCCGGCACACCGGGTGAATTCCGCGAAGGACATCGGGAGCAGCAGGCGGTCCAGGCCGATATCCGGGCCCCGACGACCGGCGAGATGAACGCTCCCGGCGGCGATGTCACGGGCGCTCGACCCCGTGGCAACGATGCAGTCGCCCGCGGCCGGCGTGTTATCGCGGACCCACTTGATTCCCCGCTGCCACTCTGGAATCGCGGTGACTTCATCGATCAGGAAGTAACGAGGCTCATCACCGAGATCGGGGAAAAGCAGACGGTCTGCCTGGAACAGGTTAATGAGATCGGTGAAACTCGACAGGGCATCGGCGGCGAAGTAGCAGATCCGCCGTGGGTCAATCCCCATCCCGCAGAGTCTGGTGACCGTCTGCTTCAGGAGCGTGCTCTTCCCCACCCGTCGTGGACCGCGCAGCGTGTAGAGATTGGGTGAGGCGATGTCATCGAGGACGACAGGCTGCCGCTGGTAAGGTGCCCGAGTCGCGGCGAGCAAATGTTGGTCTGTCGTCTCCCAACGCGGGTTTCTCCACCACGGATTTGTTCTAGTCAGCTCCTGAACAAGCGAGCCCTGATGTGCACGCGCTGGCATGGAGGCACTCCTTAGCCTGCGATTATTTGATAGTATATCATAGG
>JACQUC010000235.1 GCA_016210495.1 Chloroflexota bacterium | reverse complement strand
GCCCCTACATTAAGACCGTACGTCTGCCGACCTAACGACTGCTTAGCATAATGCGCATGGGGCGCGATTAATCGCGCCCCTACTTGCTCACTTCGACGGTGTAACCCCGCGACCGTAGATCCTCGACGATTGGGCCGGCATCTTCTGTGTTTAGGCGTACTATCAAGTCCTTGCGCTTAGTTCTCGGCACCGTAAGTGAGAACATACTGTAGATCTCGACCCTGTGCTCGTTGATCACGCTGGTGATCTCTCCCAACGGCCGGGCGACGAACGACTTCACAATGTGAAGTCGCACGCTGCGCTTCTGCAGCCCCAACACCTCTATGAGGATGTTCAATACATCCGTCACCGTGATGATGCCCATCAGCCTACCGTTCTCAACCACGGGCAAAGCGCCGACGCCATGCTGCTTGGCGATAAGTGCCGAGTCTTCGATGGTCGTGTCCAGGGCGCACGTGACCACGCGCTTCTCCATCACTTCTTTGACCTTCATTTTCGCCAGCAGATAGTTCAGTTCCCAAATGCTCAAGGAGGTGGCTGGGGAAGGAGCGACATCCCGCAGCTTTGTTTTGGTGACTATACCAACTAGCTTTTCACCATCCATTACCGGCAGCCGACGGATCTTGTGCTCATCCATCAATTTCTGTGCGTCCACCACGAGTGTTTCAGGCGAGCAGGTGATCACGCTGGTGGTCATGTAATCGCGCACGTACATTTGATCAGGCCTCCTTCTTCATTTCCGGTAAACATCTGTGGTGTCGAGAATGATGGTCACGGCGGGGGTGGGCGTCCGCCTGAGGCGGACGCCCCTACCAGCGGCCAACTTCTCACGTGTCGAGAATAACGGTCACGGGGCCATCGTTAAGTATCTTGACAAGCATGTGAGCGCCAAACCATCCTGTCGCCACCTTGAGACCGAAGTTGCGGAGGAACTCCGCGTATCGTTCTATCAAGGGCTCGGCCACATCGGGCGCCGCAGCATCGACAAAGCTCGGGCGCCGGCCCTTGCGCGTATCCGCGTACACTGTGAACTGAGACACGACCAATATCTCGGCAGATACGTCCACGGCCGATAAGTTGAACTTGCTGGCCTCGTCGGCAAAAATCCTTAGCAGAGCGCTCTTCTCGGCCAATCGCTTGGCATCGGCCTCGGTATCTGCCTGCTTGACCCCGACGAGGACGACGAGGCCTTGGCCGATCTCGCCGACGACACGTCCTCCGACGCTAACCGAGGCCTCGGTGACCCGCTGGATAATCGCACGCATCAGCCAGTTACCTGATGGTACATCAGGTACCAGTCTCGGCCGCGGGCTTAGCGTCCGTGCCGGCCTTGGCACCCGACTTCGTTTCGGACTTCTCGGATTTCGCGGAGGTATCCGATTTGGCCCCGTTGTCGCCAGCGGCTGGCTGGGCTGAGGTCGCCGCGGCGTTCTTCCCCCGGTTGTCGGTAACGTAAAACCCAGACCCCTTAAAGATGATTCCCACCGGAAGAATAACCTTTCGCGCCTGGCCAGGGCACTCCGGGCAGGACCTGATAGGTTCGTCTTTCACAGATTGCCTGCGCTCGAAATGAACGCCGCAGGCCAGGCATTCATACTCGTAGATGGGCATACAGCCGCACTCCCCCTCCCACCAGTTGCATATTAGTGCTTGAAATGGCGCTGACCGGTGAAGATCATCGCCAAATGATGCTTGTTGATCGTCCTTGTAACTTCATCATCGCGGATGGATCCGCCCGGCTGGATGATCGCCGATACGCCCGCGGACGCGGCCGCCTCCACACCGTCGGCCTTCGGGAAGAAGGCATCCGAAGCCAGTACGCAGCCGACGGCCCTGTGCCCAGCCTTGCGCACGGCAATCTCGACGCTATCCACGCGACTCATCTGTCCGGCTCCCACGCCAACCAGCGAAAGCCTTTTGGACAGCACGATGCCGTTAGACTTCACGTGCTTGACTGCACGCCACGCAAACACCAGGTCGGTCAGCTCCTCCAGCGTTGGCTCGCGCTCGCTAACCACCTTCAGCGACAGCGCATCCTCAGCCACTACGTCAGGGGTCTGGATCAGATACCCTCCGCTAATCCGCTTGAGGTCCAGTTGGCTCGCCGGCCATGCGCCCGCAGGCTCCCGGCCCACAAATTCGGCTTGCAGTACCCGGAGATCCTTCTTCCTTCTCAGAATCTCCAGTGCCTCCGCGGCGTACCCGGGAGCGATGATGTCTTCGTAGAAGTTTTGATAGATCAGCTCCGCCGTCGCCACATCCACCACGCGGTTGAGCCCGATCACGCCACCAAACGCCGAGACAGGATCGCCCTCGTGCGCTCGCTGGTAGGTTTCCGCCAGTTCCTCGCCACAGGCAAGCCCGCAAGGGTTGCCGTGCTTCACAATGGCCACCGCGACAGACCCGAAATCGCGCGCGCAGTTGAACGCGGCATCCAGGTCAAGTATATTGTTGAACGACAGTTCCTTGCCGGACAGTTGTCGTGCCCCCACGATAGTGCCAGATCGGATCGCGATGGTGCTATCGGCGTAGAGCGCCGCGTCCTGGTGCGGGTTCTCTCCATAGCGCAGGCCCTGTACCTTCTCGAGAGCAACCGTCATGCTCTCCGGCAGAGTCAGGATAGGTGGCCTCAAATACGTAGCCACGTGCGTATCATAGATCGCCGTGTGTTGAAAAGCCTTCGCAGCAAGCACCCGCCGCTTTCCCTGAGAAACGTCCCCGGTGGAGCCCAGTTCATCCAAAACGTCTTCATAGTCCTTCGGATCGACCACGACGACCACGTTGGTGTAGTTCTTCGCCGCAGCACGAATCAGCGTCGGGCCTCCAATATCGATGTTTTCAAGGGCCTCCTCGAGAGTGGCTTCCGGTTTGGCGACGGTCTTGGCAAAAGGATAAAGATTGACGACGACGATGTCAATAGCACCGATGCCGTGCTGCTTCAACTGAGCAACGTGTTGTGGAAGCTCTCGACGCGCCAGAATTCCCCCGTGAATCATAGGGTGCAGGGTCTTGACCCGGCCATCCAGTATCTCGGGAAACCCGGTAAGATCGGACACGCTACGTGCGCTCACACCTGCCTCGATGAGCGCGTGCTTCGTCCCGCCAGTTGAGAAAATCTCGACGCCGAGCTGATGGAGACCACGCGCGAACTCGACCAGACCACCCTTGTCCGACACGCTCAAAATGGCTCTCATAACGACCTCATTCAACGTCTGCCTTATTACAACTTCGCCAGAACCAACTCGCCAATCGACCGCAACGTGCTCATCACACCTAACCCCTTGGTGGCTACCGCGGGAAAGGACGGAAGCGTCAGACTGTTCAGGCGAGCATTCAGAATGGACACGGGCATCGCATCAGGCAGATCACGTTTATTGTATTGTAGCACAAGCGGCACATCGCTTGTCGGCCTGCCAAGCGCCCGCAAGATATGTTCCATCTCCTCGAAGCTCGTCACGTTCTCACGAAACCTGTTCCGCTGGGAATCGACGACAAAGACGATTCCATCAACGCCTGAAAGGAGCATCTCTCGCGTAGACAAGTGAGCCGTTTGACTCGGACTGCTGTATATGTGAAACCTGACCTTACGGCCACGAACGACGCCGAGATCCAGCGGCAAGAAGTCGAAGAACCCCGGCTCTGCCGCCAGCGCCAGCAATTCGCCCTTGGCTTCAGCAGGAGCTTCGACGTGCAGGCGAGTCAAGTTGCTCGTCTTGCCACTCGCCGCCGCACCGTAATAAACGACCTTGCAATTGATCTCGTCATCGCCGGGGGTCTTCGTGGGCACCCGAACCCTCCAATCGATCAGGCCTTCTGATCCGCACTTTTCTGCCCTCTATGGCCAGTCTTCCCTCGACAAACAGCCTGATTCCTTCGGGCAAGAGATGATGCTCCTCCCTGAGAATGCGCTCGGCGAGGGTCTCGGCGTCATCGCTTTCCAACACAGGCACCGCTTTTTGAAGGATTATCGGTCCTCCGTCGACGGCGCCGGGCGTCACGAAGTGAACGGTGCACCCGGACACCTTCACGCCATGCGCAAAGGCATCCGCCTGCGCGTGAAGGCCGCCGGCAAACGCAGGCAGCAGCGATGGGTGGATATTGATCACACGGCCGGCGAACGCTTGCAGCAACTCATCAGCCACCACCTGGTCGTAGCCGGCCATAACCACCAGGTCGACCGCGTGCCGTTTCAAGCACTCCGCCATGGCCAGGTCTCGCTCCAGGCGCGATGCGAAGCCCTTACGCTCGAAGACGGCCTTGGCCACGCCGTGCCGCCCGGCTCGCGCCAGCGCCTGGGCCTCGGTGCGGTTGCTCACGACGATGGCGATCTCGGCGGCCAACTCTCCCCGCTCGATAGTGTCGATGATGGCCTGAAGATTGCTGCCTCTGCCGGAGGCCATAACACCTAGCCTGATCATATACTTCCTACTGCCGCTCCAGGACGAATTTGTCTAGCTCGAGTTGCACCGGCACAGGATAATCGCTGTTGAAACAGGCCAGACAGAAGTCATCAGCCTTCGCGCTCACGCTCTTCACCAGGCGATCTAGCTCCAGATATGCCAGCGTATCGGCCTCTATGTAACGGGCTATCTCCGGGACCGAGAGCCGCGCGGCGATGAGCTCGTCGCTTCGTGCCGTATCAACTCCAAGGTAGCAAGGGTAGCGCATCGGAGGCGCGTGTATTCGTACGTGTACCTCCCTGGCGCCGGCTTTCCGCAGCAGTCTAACTATCGGCTTCGTGGTGGTCCCGCGCACGATCGAGTCGTCGACGACGACCACTCGCTTGCCCTTCAGCACCTCGGGCAAAGGATTAAACTTGAGGCTTATGCCTATCTCTCGGATGCGCTGGTCCGGCTGAATGAACGTGCGCCCGATGTAGCGGTTCTTTATCAACCCCTCGCTCAGGGGGATACCCGACTCTTGCGAGTAACCAATGGCGGCCGGTACCGCCGAATCCGGAACCGCAATGACGATGTCGGAGTCGACCGGCTGCTGCCGCGCCAGTTGTCGCCCCATCTCCTGCCTAGCTAAGTGAACCAACTTGCCGTTAATGACGCTGTCCGGCCGCGCGAAGTAGATGAATTCAAAGATACAGAGCGCGCGACGGGTGCTCCTAAGCCCCGACAGGCTCTGCAATCCGTTCGAGTCGATCACCACAATCTCACCGGGATCGACTTCCCTGATAAAATCCGCACCCACCGTGTAGAGCGCGCACGACTCCGAAGCCAATACCCACGCGCCATTCAGACGACCTATGCATAAGGGGCGCAGCCCAAGAGGATCGCGTACACCGAACAGCTTGTCTTTCGACGCGAGGACCAGGCTGTACGCACCCTGGAGTCTGGGCATGGTAACCTGGATTGCCTCAGTCCAATCTCGCGCAGGAACGCTCGCCAGGTGCCGGCCAATAATCTCGCTGTCGGTCGTCGTGTCGAAGCAATGGCCCTCGGCGGACATCTCGTCCCGCAGGTGTTGAATGTTGACCAGATTTCCGTTGTGCCCCAGCGCCAACTGCCCACGCGGGCCCTCGACCACTATCGGCTGCGCGTTTGCCACACGTGAGCTTCCCGTGGTCGAATAACGGGTGTGGCCGATGGCAATGTGCCCGGACAATCGGGAGAGGTCGTCTTCGCCAAAGACCTGAGACACGAGCCCCATGCGCGTGAACACCCGGATTCGAGCGCCGTCACCAGTCGCGATGCCAGCGCTCTCCTGCCCGCGATGCTGAAGAGCGTACAGCCCAAAGAACGTGATCCTGGCCACATCCTCACCCGGGCCGTATATGCCGAATATCCCGCACGCTTCTTTGAGGTCGTCGGTCACTTCATATTCCGCTTCGAGGCACCTGCCCAATCCACCACAGCCTACTCTTAGACGCTAAACCAGGTCGATGCGGCCGCTCCCCGCCCCAGGGCGAGGTTGCCTCGCCCCTACGCTTTGGCTTTGTTCGCCAGAAACTGGCTAGTTTTGGGTGCGCGATGGCTGCGACGCCCCCGCCCCACCCCTGGGCGGACAGAGACGTCCGCCCCTACGCTTTTGTGTTTTGCACCAGAACCTAGCTACAAAAATAGTATCACGGCGAGTGACGCTTGTCAAAAGATTCACTTAGCGATCCTTTCCAGACGCCCGCCATCTCGTCGACCGGCAGGTCTATAGACTCGCCGATCACCAGCCTGTCACCTTCGACGACGCCCAGCAAATGAAGAGGCACGCCGAACTCGCGCGCGAACTCTTCAAACTTCGCGATCCTCTCTCTCTTGAGAGATACGACAATGCGTGACTGGCCCTCGCCGAAAAGGAAATCGCTGCCGCGCTGGCCAAATGAAGATTGATCTGTTCTCGCCCCGATGCCGCCGGCAATGCAGCAAATCGCCAGGGCCACAGCCAGACCACCCAGGCTGCAATCGTGCGCCGACTCAAGCAGACCCGACCGTATGGCTGCCAGGCAGCACGACTGCAGCCGTTTCTCGAATTCCAGATCGATCCCTGGGGGTCTCCCCGTGACCCGGCCGTGCACGACCTGCAAGTACTCCGAGCCGCCGAGACCGGCGCCAGTCGCGTTGCCTAAGAGCGCCACGACGTCTCCTTCGCTCTTGAAGCCCATCGAGCAGCGAGACTCGACATCCTCTATCAACCCGAGCATTCCGATAACCGGGGTGGGGTATACGGCTTCCCCGTTGGTCTCGTTGTACAGGCTCACGTTGCCACTGATGACTGGCGTTCCCAACTGCCTGCACGCATCGGCCATGCCCCTGACCGCTTGATCGAGCTGATAGAATATGTCAGGCTTTTCCGGATTGCCGAAGTTCAGACAGTTGGTCAGCGCCAGCGGCTCGGCTCCTACGCACACGACGTTTCGGGCGGCCTCGCTCACGGCAATGGCCCCGCCCTGGTACGGATCCAGGTAGCAGACGCGCGCGTTACAGTCCGTCGCCAGTGCAATGGCTTTGTTTGTCCCCTTCACGCGCAAAACCGCCGCGTCTCCCTCGCCCGGCGCCAGTAAGGTATTCGTTTGCACCGTATGATCATACTGCCGGTATACCCATTCCTTCGATGCTATATTCAGCGAGCCGAGCAATCTCAACAGAACATCACCCACGTTGGCCGGTTCGGGCAACTGCTCCGGATCGAAGCCCCACGCACTCTCCAAATACTGGGGTCTGACCGCTTCGCGACGATAGAGCGGTGGTTCGGTAAGAATCTTGGCCGGTATCTCCGCGACGATTGAGCCGCCCTCTCTGACGCGCACCAGTCCGTCATCGGTCACCACGCCGATCACGTCCGAGTGCAGCTCCCAGCGGTCGAAAATAGCCTTGACCCTGTCCTCGCAACCCTTCTTCACCACGACCAGCATTCGTTCCTGCGATTCGGATAGCACAACCTCATAGGGTGTCATGCCCTCTTCGCGCCGTGATACCTTCGCCACGTCCACGTCGACCCCCGCGTCGCCTTTGCTGGCGCTCTCCACAATGGAGCTGGTGATGCCGGCCGCTCCCAGGTCCTGCATGCCTACGATGTAGTCGGTGTCCAGCAGCTCGAGGCACGCTTCGATAAGCAGCTTCTCAAGAAACGGGTTGCCGACCTGCACAGCGGGACGCCGCTCCTCCGATTTCTCGTTCAGCTCCACCGAGGCAAACGTGGCACCGTGGATGCCATCTCTGCCGGTATCGGCGCCAACAAGCACCAGGGGGTTGCCTGCTCCCGTGGCCTTGGCCGTGATCAGCTTGCTGGCCTCGATCGTTCCGACGCACATGGCGTTGACCAGCGGATTGCCGGAATACGACTCCGCAAAAAAGGCCTCTCCGCCCACCGTCGGCACGCCGATGCAGTTGCCGTAGTCGCCGATGCCGGCCACGACGCCGGCTGTAAGATAACGATTGCGCGGTTGATTCAGCGGCCCGAAGCGCAGTGAGTCCAACAGAGCGATAGGTCTTGCACCCATCGTGAAGATATCTCTCACTATTCCGCCAACGCCTGTAGCGGCCCCCTGGTAGGGTTCGATGGCGCTGGGATGGTTGTGACTTTCAATCTTCATGACCACTGCGAGTCCATCGCCGATGTCCACCGCGCCCGCGTTCTCCCCTGGCCCTTGCAGCACGCGCTCTGATTGAGTAGGAAAAAGCCCCAACAGCAGCTTGGAGTTCTTGTAGCCGCAGTGCTCGCTCCACATCGCCCCGAACATGCCAAGCTCCACCGGCGTGGGCTCGCGGCCCAGCTTTTGGACGATCAGATCATATTCTTCTCTCGTCAGCGCCACTTCGGCTAGAGTCCGTGCATCAACCAAAATACTCTCCCGGCAGCTCGGTAGACGATATCGTTTCGTACAACCGTCAGACGGCTACGCGCAGGCTCAAGCCTGCGGCTACAATTGTGTTTGGGTTTCCGGCGGCCCTGGGGGCCGCCAGGAGGTAAGAATCGACTCAAATATCAATAATCCATCCACCCCGCCCAGTACGGCTTCGGCGCAGCGGTCGGGGTGCGGCATGAGGCCAAAGACATTTCTATCCTTGTTGCAGATGCCGGCGATGTTCTCCACGGATCCGTTTGGGTTGGACTGCCTGGTCACGGTGCCATCGCCCACGCAATAGCGGACGACGATCTGATCATTCGCCTTCAAGCGCTGTAAAGTAGCACTGTCGGCGTAGTAGCTACCGGCCCCATGGGCGATGGGCATGCGCAGAACCTGCCCCCGGCTGCACAGGGACAGGTGGGGAAGGTCGCTGCTCTCGACCCTGATCTGGACCCACTGACAGCGAAATTGGAGCGAATCGTTTCGGGTGAGAGCACCCGGCAAAAGACCTGATTCCGTTAGAATCTGAAAGCCGTTGCAGATACCGATCACCAGTCCGCCGGTGCCGGCAAAGCGCTCGACCGCTTTCATAACAGGGGAAAAGCGAGCGATCGCGCCGGCCCGCAGGTAGTCGCCATAAGAGAAGCCGCCGGGGAGGATCAAACAGTCGAAGTCCGATAGATCGGTCTCTTTGTGCCAAACGTAGCGTACCGGCTGGTGTAGCACGTCCCTGACGACGTGGAAGCAATCGGCCTCGTTATTGGTGCCGGGAAAGACGATAACGGCAAATTTCAAAGTGGGTGCTAACTCTCCGTCACGGGCAAGTTCTTGCGCAAAACGTCGATGCGTTCCAGTGCCAGCCCTGCGCCGACGGCCACACACGCCATGGGGTCATCTGCCACGTAGCAGGGGACACCCGTTTCCTGCGCCAATAACCGATCCAGGTTTCTGAGTAAAGCCCCACCGCCCGTCAACACCATCCCTTTGTCGATCACGTCGGAAGCCAGTTCTGGTGGCGTCTGCTCAAGCACGGTTCTGACGGCCGCCACAATGGCTGCCAGGGGATCCGCAATGGCCTCTCTGATCTCCTGCGAACGAATCGTAATGGTCTTCGGCAAACCGCCCACCTGATCCCTTCCCCTAACCTCCATGGACAACTCCTGCTCCAGCGGCAGGGCGCTGCCTATCTCCATCTTAATCGTCTCAGCCGTGCCATCGCCGATCATCAAATTATACTTCTTCTTGATATACGCCGCTATCGCATCGTCCAGCTTGCTCCCAGCCACGCGGACCGAATTCTTGACCACAATGCCGTTGAGCGAGACTACGGCGGCCTCTGTCGTACCACCGCCGACGTCGACCACCACGTGCCCGCTGGGCAGATGAATCGGTATCTTTGCCCCGATTGCTGCGGCAAGGGGCTCTTCTATGAGATAGGCCGTCCTTGCCCCCGCCTGGATCGTGGCGTCGTGAACCGCGCGCTGCTCCACACTCGTGACGCCGGCTGGAATGCACACCATCACTTCCGGCTTGAAAAGCCGGAATCGCCCACACACCTTTGTAATGAAGTATCGTAACATCGCTTCCGTGATGACGTAGTCAGCGATGACGCCATCACGCATAGGACGAATCACCGTGATGCTGCCCGGAGTTCGCCCCAGCATCGCCCTGGCGTCGTTCCCAACAGCCATCAGCCTGTTGTCGGCGTTAGATATCGCCACGACAGATGGCTCGTTGAGCACAATGCCTTTCCTTCTGACGTAAACCAGCACGTTAGCCGTGCCCAAGTCAATGCCGATCTGTTTGGCAAACATGTAAACTCCCCTTTGCCAGATAACCGTATGAGGGATGGAGAGCTTTGGGTAGGAAGTATGTAGTGCGGGGGCTTGTCCCCCGCTCCTCCCCAGCAGGGGACAAGCCCCTGCACTACATCCCGTGAGTCCAAGTACGACGGATCGACTGCGAACGCTCAAGGGCGGAACTAATCCTCCACGCGCTGGATGTCCGCCCCCAGGTCCCGCAGCCTCACGTCGATGTTCTCGTAGCCACGGCTGATGTGGTGGATGTCGGAAATCTCGGTCTCTCCTTCGGCAACCAGGCCAGCCAATATCAGTGCGGCACCAGCCCTGATATCGAGCGCTCGCACCTTGGTTCCAATCAGGCGCGAAGGACCGTCGATAGTTGCCGTCTGTCCGCTGACGCTTATCCGCGCGCCCATCTTCTCCAGCTCCCCGGCGTACTGCAGCCTGGCGTCGTACACTCGTTCGTGTACCAGACTCGTGCCATCGGCCTGCGTCAACAATGTAGCAAATGCGGCCTGTAGATCGGTGGGAAAGCCGGGATAGTGCAGCGTTTGTACCTCAATAGCCGACAGCCTGCCTGTCGATCTGACGAGGAACGTGCTTTCCCCCTCGACGACCTCAATCCCGACGTCCCGCAGCTTGTGGGTAAGGGGATCCATGTGGGGCACGATGACGTCCCTCAGCAATGCCTCCCCACCCGTGATCGCCGCCGCGATGGCGAACGTTCCCGCCTCGATCCGATCCGGGATCACGCGAAAGTGCGCGCCGTACAGCCGGTCCACGCCTTCGACCTCGATGATGCTGGTGCCAGCCCCGAAAATCCGCGCTCCCATCGCCACCAGGTACGAAGCAAGACTTACCACCTCGGGCTCGGCCGAAGCGTTCTTTATTATCGTCTTGCCTTTTGCCAGGCTTGCCGCCATCAATAGGTTTTCGGTGCCCGTGTGGCTGGGATAGTCCAGATACAACCTCTGCCCGACGAGACGGTCGGATCTCAGTTGGTAAGTGCCGTTTTGCTGCGCGACACTGGCCCCCATGGCCCCAAAGCCCTTGATGTCGACTACCACCGGACGTCGGCCGATGGCACAGCCACCCGGCTGCGGAGCCTCCACCTCGCCAAAACGGGCCAGTAGCGGGCCCGTCACCAGGAACGAGGCTCGCATCCTTGTCGCCAGTTCTTCCGGTGCCACGAGCTTGTCGACCTGGCGCGCCGCGATTCGAATTCGGTGCCTATCTTCGTCAAAATCGACGTGGCAACCCAGCCGGGCAAGCAGCTCAGCCATCGTGCGAATATCTTCAATGCAGGGGACATTGTCGACAATGCACTCTTCTGCCGTAAGCAGGGTAGCTGCCATAACCGGGAGGGCCGCGTTCTTGGCCCCGCTGATCCTGACTTGCCCCCGAAGGGCGCGGCCTCCCCTGATCAGAAACCTTTCCACGGCACTAGGCGGGTAGGACTCCCGGCCTATCGTTGTCCGCTCGCCAGTCGCCCTACCTCTGACGCCTCCTCCTCATCTTCTCAGCGACTTTCAGGCGCGCCAGTGACCGCGTCAGCGATGCCTCCGCTCGAGTCAGGTCGATACGACTTCGTTGCTCGGCCACCCGCTCCTGCGCCCTCTGGCGCGCGGCCTGGGCCCGTGCAACGTCTATCTCCTCAGCCCGTTCAGCCGCATCGGCGAGCACGACCACCTTGTCGCGGCAAACCTCCATGAATCCGCCGCTGACAACCATCGCCACTTCGTCCGAGCCCTTCTTCGCCCTGAGCTCTCCCGGCTGCAAGGCGGTAAGAAGAGTAGCGTGATGAGGAAGAATGCCGAGTTCGCCCTCTGAGCCGGGCGCCACGACCATATCTACATCGTCAGAGTAGACGACTCGCTCCCCTGTGATTACCTCTAGCCTCAATGTAGCCATGACCCTTAGACCGCACCCATCTTTCCGGCCTTCTCCACCACCTGCTCGATGGTTCCGACCATAAAGAACGCCTGCTCTGGCAGCTCGTCGTGCTTGCCCTCGAGGATCTCCTTGAACCCGCGTACCGTCTCTTTCAGCGGCACGTACTGCCCAGATATCCCCGTGAACGTCTCGGCCACGAACATCGGCTGCGACAGGAACCTCTGTATCCTGCGCGCACGTGCCACGATTAGTTTGTCGCCCTCACTCAACTCGTCGACACCCAGGATGGCGATGATGTCCTGCAGATCCTTGTACCTCTGTAATACACGCTGCACGCCGCGTGCCACTTCGTAATGCTCCTGTCCGACCACGCGTGGGTCGAGAATACGGGAGCTGGAGGCCAGAGGATCGACGGCCGGGTATAGACCGAGTTCTGCGATAGAACGTTCCAGTGCCACAATAGCGTCCAGGTGCCCGTAGGTGGTGGCAATAGCCGGGTCCGTGTAGTCGTCCGCCGGCACGTAGATCGCCTGGAATGACGTGACCGACCCCTTCTTAGTAGACGTGATTCTCTCTTGCAACTGGCCCATCTCGGTGGCGAGCGTTGGCTGGTATCCCACGGCCGACGGCATACGGCCAAGCAACGCCGACACCTCGGAGCCCGCCAGCGTGAAGCGAAAGATGTTGTCGATAAACAGCAAGAGGTCCCGGCCTTCTTCCTCACGGAAGTATTCGGCCATCGTCAGGCCCGTCAATCCTATGCGTAGACGCACGCCAGGCGGCTCGTTCATCTGGCCGAACACGAGCACGGTCTTGTCGATGACCCCCGACTCCTTCATCTCGCGCCACAGGTCGTTGCCCTCGCGGGATCTCTCTCCGACACCGGCGAACACGCTGAAGCCTCCGTGCTCGGAGGCGATGTTCCGAATGAGCTCCTGGATGATAACGGTCTTGCCGACGCCGGCGCCACCGTACATTCCAACCTTGCCGCCCTTGGTCACCGTGGCTACGAGGTCGATTACCTTGAGGCCGGTCTCGAAGATCTGGGCCTGAGTCTGCTGCTCGTCAAACGTTGGAGCAGGACGAATGATAGGATACCTCTTTTCGGTCTGCACAGCGCCCAGACTATCGAGCGGCTCGCCCAGCACGTTGAACAGGCGCCCAAGCGTGGCGCGTCCAACCGGCACGGCAATCGGCTGCCCCGTGTCGAGCGCGTCCGTTCCGCGAACCAGGCCGTCCGTCGTGGACATGGCCAAGCACCGCACCCAGTTGTTGCCAAGGTGCTGCTCCACCTCCAGCACCAGCTTACTGCCGTTTTGCTTCACTTCCAACGCGTTGTATAGCGCGGGCAACTGGTCAGGAGGGAACTCCACGTCCACCACTGGCCCGATCACTTGCACCACTTTGCCTAGTGCCATCAATACCTCCCTGTACTTCTAGCCTGCCAG
>JACQUC010000230.1 GCA_016210495.1 Chloroflexota bacterium | reverse complement strand
CTCTGGGAGTGGGCTAGTCCCCTCTCCCTTTGGGAGAGGGTTAGGGTGAGGGCGGTCTCATTTAAGGTTATCCCAGCCAGGTTAGAACCCCGGTCTGAGCCAAGTTAGAAACCGGTTAGAACGCCAGCCCCCGACGCCCACGCCCCACCCCATGCCTTATGCGTGCTGTCCTCAGCGGGCAACCTCCTGGGGGGCGGGGGACCGACCCGTAGCCGAAGGCTTTAGCCTGCGCGCGCCCTTGCTGTACCAGGCCGGTGAGAAGATGGCCTCGCCACAGCACACCTCAGGCGGACGCGCCGTCGCTCAGCCGTCTCGGCACTCGAACAGGCACGCGCACCCTAAAGGGATGCGGCTACGGGTGGACATGCCCTGCCCGTGGCAAGCACTCTTGCCACGCAATAGAGAATGCATAGGCCCTGCGCCCCACCCGTCCGCCCCTGAAACTTGCCAGTGCTTGTGATAAAATTACGTCGACATCTCGGCCTATCGGAGCCAACCGTGACGCCCATCAGACGGCAGTACCTGGCTATCAAGCGACAATACCCTGATACCATCGTCTTCTTTAGGCTCGGCGACTTCTACGAGACCTTCGACGACGACGCGAAGCTCGTGTCGGCGGAGCTCGAGATCGTTCTCACGTCCCGGGAGATGGGCCGTGGTGAGCGTGTGCCGATGGCCGGCATCCCCTATCACTCGGTCGACGCCCATCTGGCCAAGCTGATCGGCAGGGGCCACAAGGTTGCCATGGTCGAGCAGGTAAGCGATCCCGCTACCTCCAAAGGCCTGGTGGATCGCGAGGTCGTGCGTGTCGTCACACCCGGCACCGTGGTCGAGCCGCACATGCTCGAAGCCAAAGCCAACAACTACCTGGCGAGCGTGGTCGTCGACGGCAGCAAGGCCGGCGTCGCCTTCGTGGACATCACCACCGGCGAGTTTGCCACCACGCAACTGTCCGGGCCCGACGTGATGCAACTGGTCGTGCAGGAGGTCGAGCGGCTTCACCCTGCCGAGTGTTTGATTGCGAGGGATGATCCGCGCGGCAAGACCGTGGGGCAGGACCCCGCTTTCCTATCGCGGACCTCGACACACCCCACCCTCTACGACGCCTGGCACTTCGATTTCCAGCTCTGCCGCGAGACCCTTCACGAGCACTTCGGCGTCGTCTCTCTCGACGGGTTCGGGTGCGCGGGCATGCCGCTGGCCATTCGCGCCGCTGGCGTCATCCTCCAGTATCTCCAGGAGACTCAGAAGGCCTCGCTGGCGCAGCTTGGACGACTCACGACCTATTCGACCGACTCCTTCATGGCGCTGGATACCGCGACCCGCAGGAATCTAGAGCTGACGCAAGCTTCGCGCACCGGTGTTGCCAGGGGCTCATTGCTGTGGGTGCTGGACCGGACGCGGACGCCTATGGGCGGCCGACTGCTGCGCCAATGGGTCAACCAGCCGCTGCTCGACATCGACCGGCTTCAGACTCGCCAGAAAGCGGTGAGCGAATTCGTTTCAGACACGGCCCTGCGTGCCAGGCTCGTGCCATTGCTCGACAAACTGAGCGATCTTGAGCGCGTCGTCACCAGGGTTGGCCAGGGCGTGGCGACACCCCGCGACCTCGTGTCACTTCGAGCCAGTCTGGAGGTCGTGCCCGAAATCCAGAAAGCCCTCGAGAGTGCAGCGTCTCCTTTCCTGAGCGCCCGGCTGCTGCGCCAGCTAGACCCCTGTGGGGAAGTGGTGGCGCTGGTTGCCCAGGCCATCGTCCCCGACCCACCCAGCTCGCTGGCCGATGGCGGCGTCATCGCTCGCGGCTTCTCTGACGAGTTGGATACGTTGCAGGCGGCCTCCAAAGACGCCCGGCAGTGGGTGGCCCGTCTCGAAGTTGAGGAGCGCGAGCGGACAGGTATCCGCTCCCTCAAAGTAGGCTACAACCGCGTTTTTGGCTACTACATCGAGGTGTCCAATCCCAACCTCGGGCAGCCTCTGAACGGTGGCCCGAAGCATCTAGCTCCGGTTGGCGTGGCGAAAAGGTCGGGTTGCTCGTGCATGACCGTACGGGATCACCTCGAGCGGTGCTGCGGCTACATCCGCAAGCAGACCCTGGTGGGGGCCGAGCGCTTCATCACGCCCGAGCTCAAGGAACAGGAGGCATTCATCCTGGGCGCCCAGGAGCGCATCGTCGAGCTGGAGTGCCGCATCTTCAAGCAGGTGTGCGAGCAGATCGACGCCGCGCGCCAGAGGATTCTCACCACTGCCAGCACGCTGGCCCACGTCGACGTCTTCGTGTCCCTGGCCGAGGTCGCCGTGCGCAACAGCTACGTGTGCCCGGAGCTTACAACCGGCGACGCGATCAGCATCGTCGGGGGTCGGCATCCCGTCGTGGAGCTGATGCTTCAGGAGGAACGCTTTGTGCCCAATGACGTTCTTCTGAGCAACGGCGACGCGCAGTTGTTGATCCTCACCGGCCCCAACATGGCCGGGAAGTCCACCTACGGGCTGATGGTCGGCCTCATCGTCCTGATGGCGCAGGTCGGCAGCTTCGTGCCGGCAGAGTCGGCGACCATCGGCCTGGTCGACCGCATCTTTACGCGGGTGGGTGCGCAGCACGACATCTCCGCCGGCCAGAGCACGTTCCTGGTCGAGATGTCCGAGGCTGCCAACATCCTCAACAACGCCACGCCGCGCTCTCTGATCATCCTCGACGAGATCGGCCGGGGCACCAGCACCTACGATGGTATGGCCATCGCCCGCGCCATCGTCGAGCACCTCCACAACCATCCCCGTCTCGGCTGCAAGACGCTATTCGCCACCCATTACCACGAGCTCACCGCCCTCGAGGGGATCCTGCCCCGGGTGAAGAACTATCGCGTCGACGTGCTCGAAGAAGGCGACAAAGTCGTCTTTCTGCACAGGGTCGTGCGCGGTGGCGCCGACCGCAGCTATGGCATCCACGTCGCCAAGCTTGCCGGCATACCGAAGGCCGTCATCCGCCGGTCCGAGGAGGTGCTCAAGGAGCTCGAATCCGGCACCAACCGCCGCCCCGACGTCCCCTCCAGGCCACGTCCCGAGCCCCTACAGATAGCCATGTTCGCCGATCCCGACCCGGCCCTCGAAGAGCTCAAATCCCTCGACGTGCTGTCGATGAGCCCACTGGAAGCGATTACGAAGCTGTTCGAGTTGCAGAAGAAGGCAAAGGGGCGGGAACAAAACTAGAACGCAATCGACATGGAAAGACTACTTGAGGAGCTAGCCCATGCCAAACGAGTTCACCGCCGTTATAGAACGTGACGGCGACTGGTTTGTCGCCTATTGCGCTGACGTGCCCGGCGCGAATGGCCAGGGCAAAATGAAAGAGGAAGCAATCGCGAGCCTTTCCGAGGCGATTGCTTTGATCCTGGAGGACCGTCGTGAAGACGGTTTACGAGGAGTGCCACCCGACGCAATCGTCGATAAGGTGGCGGTCAAGTGAAACGAGGCGAGTTGCTTCGACACCTTAGGAAGGCAGGTTGCTATCTTAAGAGAGAAGGCCGCTCGCACTCGCTTTGGCTGAACCCTCGTACGGGAGGTGTTGAGGCCGTGCCTCGACATACAGAGATCCCCGACAAACTGGTGAAAAAGATTTGTCGTGGTTTGTCAGTGCCAGTGATAGGTGTATCTCCCAAATCCGTGGATTCCCTCGTGAGGGTTCACCCGTTGGGTGAAGGTTTGAGCACGAATCCACGGATTCAGGTATCTCTCGATAAGCTGTGCCTGGCCCAGGACAATTTCCAGAGGTCTGCGCAAATGGTGCCAGGCATGCGCCACGATGCGTGACCTGTAAGGATTACAATGTAACCTGCCAATGGTCCGGCACCCTCTGTGCTCAAAAGTCATCTTCGCCTATCGATCCACGTTCCTCCGCCGCCGTGGCTGCGACCTTGGCGGGCCGAGCCACCAGCCTCGTGAGATCGGCGATCAAGGAGTATGCGACTGGGACGACCACGAGAGTCAGGAGAGTCGAGGTCAAAAGTCCGCCGATCACCGCCACCCCCATTGGCCTGCGCATCTCCGCGCCGGCGCCGAATCCGGAGGCGACGGGGATCATCCCGAAGATCATCGCCAGCGTGGTCATTAAGATCGGCCGCAGCCGAATCGGCCCGGCTTCCAGAATCGCCTCCCGCACGTCGAGACCGAGCCGACGAAGTCGGTTGATGAACTCGACCAGCAGAATCGAGTTCTTGGTGACCAACCCCATCAACAGAATGATCCCGATCATCGCCAGCATGTCGAAGCTAAAGCGGAGAGCAAACAGCGACAGCAGCGCGCCGACGATCGAAAACGGCAGCGCTAGCATTATCGTGAACGGATGGACGAAGCTGCCAAACTGCGAAGCCAGTATCATATACACGAAAAGTACGGCCAGCCCGAACGCCAGGCCGAAGGAAGAGGCCATCTCTTCCTGATACTTCGTCTGCCCGGTTGCCCGTACGCTTACCCCAGCGGGCAGGTCCGAAGAGGCCACAGCTAACCTGGCATCGGCCAGGACCTCGCCCACGCTCCGGCCGAGGTAGCTCGCGCCGACCAACACCTGGCGCTGCCTGTTCTCCCGGCTAATCTGGTTCGGCTCGCTCGACTCGACCACAGTGGCGACCGTTGAGAGCGGTACCTGAACGCCGCGCGCTGTCATCAGCGGCAAGCGCTGGATGCGCGACGGATTAGCACGATCGGACTCGGCCAGGCGGACCACGATGTTGAGGTCTTTGCTCCCGGCCCGGTAAGTGCCGGCTTTGTCCCCGTTGACGAGCGACCGCACGGTCGTTCCAAGCTGAGCCGAGCTGACGCCAAGGTCGGTCGCCCTCGCGCGATCGACGACGATCGACTTGCCCGGCTTGCCCGCTTTGATCGAGCGATCGACGTCGACGGCGCCGGGGATTCGCTGGAAGCGCGACACCAGCTCGGCCGAGACCTGGTCCAACACCTTGAAGTCGTCACCCTGGACGGCGAACTGGATCGGTGCGCCTTGTAGCGCGGACATCGCCGATCCGCCGCCAATCGAGGCGGTGCTTGATTGACGATTGATCGTGAGCTTCACCCCGCCCAGCGCCTGTTCGAGCTCCGGGCGCATCTGCGCGATCAGGGCATTGGTGTAGCCGAGTGTCCGAAGCTTTACGTACACCGTCGCCGCCTCGACCGATCCGTCTGTACTCCCGACGGTCGTGAAGAGGTGCTCGACTTCGGGGGCATCCTGGGCGATGCGCTCTACCGTCCTGGCCACCTGGTCAGTTTCCTCCAGGCGAGCTCCAGGCGGCAGCGTTACGCCAATGGCGAATTGTCCCTGGTCGGTATCAGGCACGAACGAGAACACCATTATTGGGACGACTCCCAGGCTCGCGCCGAAGACGAAAAGGCCGATGAGGACGACGACGAGCCGGTGGCCGAGCGCCCATCTCAAAAGCCCGCCGTACACTCGGTTGAGCCCCTCGAAGACGCGCCCGACTCGATCGATCCGACCGGAGCGTGAGGTGTCCACCCGTTTGAAGAAGTGGGCCGAGAGCATCGGGGCGAGAGTGAAGGCCTCGACCAGCGAGATCAGTACGGCAATGGCGACGGTTAGGCCGAAGTCGCGCATGAATTTGCCGGTTATTCCTCCGGTGAAGGCTATCGGCAGGAACACCGCCACGATAGTCGAGGTAACCGCCAGGACTGCCAAACCGATCTCCCCCGCGCCCCGGCTAGCCGCGACCTTCGGCTCCGCGCCTTTCTCCATGTGTCGGAATATGTTCTCTCGGACGACGATAGCGTCGTCGATCAGCATCCCAACCGAGAGCGAGAGCGCCATCAGGCTTATCATATTGAGCGTTATCCCGACAGCGTGGAGGGCCGCGAAGGTGCCAAGCAGCACCATAGGCAGACCGGCGACGGTGACCAGCGTGTTGCGCAAGTCCCGGAAGAAGAGGAGCACGACCAGCGCGGCCAGCAGCGCTCCAAGAATGAGGGAGCTAAACATGTCCGCCACCGCTTGGCGGGTGAAGGTCGACTGGTCGAACGCGATGGCGAAAGTCAGGTCAGGATATTCCGACTGTAGCCTGGACAACTCGCGTTTGATGCCATCGGCAACCCGGACCGTGTTGGTCCCAGACTGCTTCCGAACCTGGCCGACGACGCTCTCCCGCCCATCGAGGCGCGACAGCGTCCGTCTTTCAGCCTGCCCTTCGGCGACCGTGGCCACGTCCTTGACCTTGACGACGACCCCACTCGGCGTGGTGACCAGGGGGATATCGCCCATCTGCTCCAGCGAGCCCACGCGGCCCGACGTCCGCAACAGCGCCTCACGCTTGCCGTCCACGATTCGGCCCGCCGGCACGTCGATGCTTTCTGTACGAATGGCCTGGGTGACCTGCTGTGGAGAGATAGCTAGAGCTTCGAGCTGCATTGCCTTCAGATCGACGTGAACTTCGCGCTCCACTCCCCCGACTACGTTGACAGAGGCGACGCCCGAGACCTGCTCTATGCGCGGCTTGACCCTGTCGTCGAGAATCGACCTTAGCTCCTCTGTCGACCGCTTGCCACTTACATCGGCGACCGCAAAAGAGACGATCGGCATCGCCGAGGGGTCGAAGGCCAGGATCACCGGGTCCTGAGCGTCGGCGGGGAGGCTATTGCGCATCTGGTTGATCCGCGTCCGGACTTCGTCCAAGCCCTCCTTGTCATCCTTGTCCATACTGAACTGGACGATGACCATAGAAATACTGTCCGAAGATGTCGAGCTCACCGTTTCGACGCCGTTGATCGGGACCACTGCGTCCTCGACAGGCTTGGTGACCGAGCGCTCGATCTCCGCCGGGTCGGCGCCAGGGTAGGTCGTCTGAACGACGGCGATGGGAAACGAGATGTTTGGGTAGAGGTCCAGCCCCATTCGGCCGTAAGATATCGCCCCGATGACCATCACCGCCACGACGAGCATCGTGATGAAGACCGGCTGGGCAATGGACAGATCGGCAAGCCACAACCTCGGCTGTTCCTGGCCTTCCTTTGCGCCGGCCCGACCGCCATCTGGATCTCTGCTACCCTGCGAAACCGCTCCCATCTACCTCTTCCAATCTTGTCGAGATGACGCTCGTTCCTCACCCGATATTTGCAGCGCGGCTCTGCAGAGTAGATCGTGTGCCTGAGCCACCAGACGAAGCTCCTCGACAGTCAGCCTCATGGCGATCCGCTCGAGGCGCTCTTGCCCAACCTGGATCAATCGGTCCACCAGCATGATGCCAGCCTGGCTGGCTAGGAGCAGCACTAGCCGACGGTCAGCGGGATCGTTCTGCCGGTGGACCAACCCCTGCGCGATCAGGCGGTCCGCTACCCCTGTCGCCGTCGAGAGCGTCATGCCGACCGCGCTTGCCAGATGGGTCATCGTGACCCCTTTGCCCGCCGCCACCACGAATAGAACCTTAAGCTGTGGCATGGTCAGGTCGACCTCGGCCCACTCGCGGTGGCCGCCGAGTTGGAGACATCGATGAAATAAGTGCCGGCTGGCCTCCACAATGTGGCTGATCAACTCCTCGCGTTCATCCTGCATTCCGCGACCTCCTTGCCGCCACACGGACTTACTTTCGCTAGCGCTAACTATCCGAAAATATGAATCATCGGTATTAACAAAATATTTCGTATGGCGCGAATAATAGTGCGCTTCGGCCCTGTTGTCAAGCCTTTGAGGTTTCTGCCCTTGGCAGCTTCGAACAGGAGATGACCATGTCGCAGCAAAGGGCCGTTACCGCGATCTCCAGTAGGCACCAAATAACCCTCCCGGCCCGTATGTGCTGGGCCCTGGGGCTGAAACAAGGCCAGCTAACCACTGCGCAGGTTGCAGATGTGCACCATGCTGTGTATAGTGCTGTATAGAATTTGACCGTGGCTGGCTTGTGGTCGAGGTAACCGTGCCCAAAGTTGATACTGCAAACATAATCTCGATTAGCGATGCGACGAAGCGAGGTGTCTCAAAGCTAGCGCGCGAAGCGGCCAAAGGCAAGGGACATGAGCAGATTCTTATTCGTAACAACAAGCCTGTTGCTGCGGTAGTTGGGATGGATCGCCTGGAGCAGCTCGATGAGCTCGAGCGGATCGAGGAAGATTTGCTCGACATCGCTCTAGCCACGACTCGTATGCTTAGCGATTCCGGCAAGCGGCATACCTTCGATGAAGTGCTCCGGCACTTCGGCTTCACGAGGGCAGACTTGCGTGAGACGGTCGAATAGATGCCGGTCCGAGTCGAATTGGCCGAGCTTGCACTCGAAGACTTGCAACGCTAGGCAACTGGCAGCACAAAACTGAACGTGCTGCCCTTCCCCAGCTCGCTCTCGACCCAGATTCTACCCCCGTGGGCTTCGACCAGCTTCCTGGTGATAAACAGCCCCAGCCCCAGCCCCCGCCTTTCCGGGAGTACCTTTGGCTCGTAGAAGCGTTCGAAGATGTGCGGAACGTCCTCGGCAGCTATCCCGATGCCCTCGTCAGTCACGGAAGTCAGCACTTCACCGTCGATCGGTTTGGCTAGGATCAGCACCTCCGTCCCGGGGGCCGAATACTTCAAAGCGTTGCTGACCAGGTTGGTAACAATCCTATCCAGTCGATTCGGATCAGCACATACCTTCGGCAAATCGGCGGCAGCCTGCAACTTGACTCGGCCAACGTCCAACGATACCCTGGCGTGGTCCAGCAGATCGAGCACCAGCGCTCTCATATCCACCGGCCGCTTCTCAAGCCGGATCTCCCCGGCCTCCAGCCGGGTCGACTCCACCAGATCCTGAATCATTGCCTCCATTCGCCTGGCGCTGGTGATCACCGCCCCTACGCTCTTGAGCACCTGCTCAGGTTTCTCCGCAAATCTCTCGATGAGCTGTGACTGGCCAAGGACGATTCCCAGCGGGCTGCGCAAATCGTGGGAGACCGCCCGAATCAGATCTTCGCGCTGCTCCTGCAGTTGGTGTATGGGAGTGATGTCCGAGAACACCGTGATCGCACCGAGGATCCTTCCGTCCGGCATACGAATGGGCGCCGAGCTGTTCGATACCCAGGTGATCTCTCCCGTGCTTACGTTGTGTATGACCATTATCACGCCATAATTCGTTTCGCCGTACCGGAAGGCGCGCCAGGCTGGCATCTCTTCAAGCTCAAAGGGTTTGCCGTCGGCCTTCCGCGCGCGTGCCAGTTCCTTACGCTCTGCTATGGGCTGCTGGTACTGTTCCGGCGCGAAGCCGAGTATCCTCTCCGCGGCAGGGTTCATCCGCACAATCCCTCCCCGGTCATCTATAACCATAATGCCGTCGGCAATCGCCATAAGCGTGGCGTCTAGCTCGGCTGCTCGAAGCTCGGCTTCCTCGGCCTGCTCTTTTGCCTGTAGACCGGCTGCCACAAGCCGGCTGTTCGTGTCTCTCAGTTGCTCCGCCAGCCGCTCGCGCAGTTTCTCTGCCCGCTTGCGATCGGCAATCTCTGTCCGCAGCTTCGTATTGGACGCTGCAAGCTCGGCAGTTCGTTCTTTGACCCGAACCTCCAGCTCCGCGTGTGCTCTTCTCAGCGCCTCGTCCGCCTCTTTGCGCTGTTGCCTCACCTGCGCCTCGCGCAATTCCCGCTCGATGGCGGGCGCCAGCCTCGCCAGGTTATCTTTCAAAACGTAGTCCTGCGCGCCGGCTTTCATCGCTTCTACCGCCGTGTCCTCGCCGATCTGTCCTGAAACGATAATAAAGGGTATATCGATGCCCTTTTCCTTGAGCAACTCCAACGCGGCCAGCCCGCTGAATTCCGGCATGACATAATCGGCGATCACGAGATCCCAACTCTGCCTGTCAAGAGCCTCGCTCATTGCTTTCGGAGTATCCACACGCTCACAGAAAGGCTCGTAGCCTACTTTCTGCAGCCTACGCAGCAGCAGCCTGGCATCGTCCGCAGAATCCTCCACGACCAGCACGCGGAGCCGTTTGGCCCTCACATTGCTCCCTTGCTCAGCCAGGTCCTGATCACAACAGTTCATCATTGTACGCCGTCGCTCTAACTGGTGGGTGCTGAGCTCTAGTCGAACAGCGTGCCGCCACCCTTACCCCCTACACCCGGGGGCAATAGTTGTGCCAGGCATGTGCAAATCGGCAGGAGAACTCCTGCCACACCGCGCGGCGTCTAATCCTCCCTTGGTCTTTGAATCCGCTGGTATGACGAGAGTAGGTTCGGTAAAGCACATTGACGTCATTCCATACTTATCGTATACTGTCCTTGGTAGCTTCCAGCAGGAGAAAACCATGTCACAGCAAAGGTCGATTACCACTATCTCAAGTAAGCACCAGATAACACTTCCGGCCAGCATGTGCCGAGCTCTTGGCCTGAAAAAAGGGGACCAATTAACCGCTACTCTTGTCGATAACCAGATTCTTCTGGAACCTAGGCCACGCAGTTACGTCGAGCACTATAGAGGCCGGCTCAAGGGTCTCTACGGGAGCGAGCAGGAAATCGAGGAGTACCTTGTGGAGGAGCGAGCGACTTGGCATCGGGAACCGGCGGAATAGGGCTCTTTCAGCAAACCCTCGGATCTCACAAACGAGTGGCCCTCGATACCAACGCGATCATATACTTTCTTGAGGGATCGCCGAGGTACGATCCGTATGTGAGCTATGCCCTTAGCCAGGTGGAGGTCGGGACGTTATCCGCTGTGGTGTCGGTTGTGGTGGAACTTGAGGTGCTCGTCAAGCCGATGCGCTCGAGCGACTTGCGGGCTGTTCACGTTATCACGGAATTCTTCTCGGGCTTCCCGAATCTGTTCACAGTTCCCGTGTCGCGTGACATTGCCCAGCGGGCGGCTAGGTTAAGAGCCCAAACGCATATCCGTGTTGTCGACGCGATCATCCTGGCAACTGCTTTGGAATCGTCCTGTGATGCGGTGATCGGCAACGATGTTCAGTGCGCCAGGAGCTTTCCTGACTTACCCTATGTGTGTCTAGAGGATTTCTGTGCGCAATTGGATTCCTGATTATGCCCGCCCAGACGAGCACGCGAAGCGGCCAATGGCAAATGAACTACCTGAGGAGGCCAGGCCCATGTCAAACGAGTTCACTGCTGTCATAGAGCGTGACGGCGACTGGTTTATCGCCTATTGCCCTGAGGTGCCCGGCGCGAATGGCCAGGGCAAAACGAGAGAGGAAGCAATCGCGAGCCTTGCCGAAGCCATCGCCTTGATCCTTGAGGACCGTCGAGAAGACGGTTTACGGGGAGTGCCACCGGGTGCGATCATCGATAAGGTTGCGGCCCCAAGACGTCCTCGCCACAACCCTGTTTCGCGCCGCACAACGTCTTGACCTTCCGAACGAAATGCGCTAGACTGATTCCCAACCACTACCTAATAGCACATACAGCCCTGTCCTGCCTCTTGGCTATGCCACTATAGGCATGACTTGCGTGTTATGAAGCTGTCTGACCATGCCGGGATGGGCGAAGATCGACACTTCTGAACTTCGCTGAGAGGAGCTTCACAGTATGACGGCTCAAAGCGACAGGCCCCAGCAAGGTGCCGCACATCAGTCTGCCGGATCGCACGGCTCACCGGCCGGTGGTATGGACTTCTCAGTCCTTCCCTCGCGCGGGGACGGCACGCAGGCCTCTGCACCGGCCGTGTCCACGGGACGTGACCTGCGTAGCTACCTTGCCTTTCTCGAAGCACGCTTTCCTGACCAGTTGTTCTACGTCGAGCGCGAGGTCGATCCTCGTTTCGAGGTCACCGCTCTTCTTGCCAAGCTGGAGCGTCAGAAGCGCTACCCCGTCGTCGTCTTCCGCAACGTCCGCGGCTCCCGCCTGCCGGTCGTCACCAACGTCCACGCCAGCTTTCAGCGCCTAGCCCTGGCCATTGGCTTGCCCGCCGACGCGTCTGTCCCCGAGTTCACGCGCGAGTACGGGTGTCGCGAGAGCCGGCCCCTGGACCCCGTCCTCATCCCGCGCGACGAAGCGCCCGTCAAGGAAGTCGTCCTCACCGGCGATCAGATCGACCTCGACGCGTTGCCCCTTCTCACCTATCACGAGAGGGATGCCGGTTCCTATCTTACAGAAGGCTTCTGCATCATTCGTGATCCCGATACCGGCGTGCGCAATGCGGGCATCTATCGCCTGATGCGACAGGGTCGCGACGAGTTTGGCATCCAGATCTCGGAAACGGCCCACGGCCACTATCTGTTGAAGAAGTACCAGAAGCGCGGCTTGCCCACTCCGATAGCCGTCTTCGTTGGCCATCATCCGGCTGTCCATCTCGGCTGCCTAAGCTTTACCCCTATCGACACCGACGAATATACATTCGCCGGGGCGATGCTGGGAGAGCCGCTGCGCATCGTCAAGTGCGAGACGCTGGATCTCGAGGTCCCCGCCGATGCCGAGATCGTCCTCGAAGGCGAGATCGCGCCCGATGTCTTCCGCCCCGAGGCACCCTTCGGCGAGTACCCGGGAACCTACGGCCCGCAGCGCATCAACCCCGTCGTAAAGGTCAAGGCTATCACCATGCGCCGCGACGCGCTCTACCAATCGTCGTTCGTCGGCCACCCGGACAACCTTCTTCAGAGCGGTGTGACGCGCCTCAGCTACATCCAGAAAACGGTCAGCATCGCCTCGCCTAGCGTCAAAGCCGTCTACGTGCCTCCTTCCGGGCGATGTCGCTTCATCTGCTACATCGCTATGGAGAAGCTGATCGAGGGCGATCCCAAGAACGCGGCGATGGCCGCCTTCGCGGCCGATCCCTTCCTGAAATACGTCGTCGTCGTGGACGACGACGTCGATATTCTCAACGACTCGGACGTGCTGCACGCCATCGCTACCCGCGTGCGCGCGGATACCGATATGTTTATGGTGACCCACGCGCGTGGCTCACCCCTCGACCCGGCGTCATACGACCCGGGACGTGGCTCGCATCTGGTGACGAAAATGGGAATCGATGCCACGCGCAAGCGCGGCTATCCAGCCGAGATTTCCGTGCCGGGCACCGACGAGATCGACCCGGAGACTTATCTGATTCCGGCGTAGAGGCGCGATTGATAGCGCCGCACTCATCAACATGAGGCGAAGACTGGCTTCAGAGCCATCGGCCGGGGATGTGGTTAACGTAGGGGCGAACGGCGTTCGCCCGCATTGCTGGTATGCAGATGTGGGAAATCACCGCGAACATTGACGAGGGAGCATCGGCCCGCCGTTTTGTGCGCTGGACAGGTACCTGCACGGGGCCGACAGACCGCACGGGCGAACGCCGTTCGCCCCTACACTAAGGCCGCGCGTCTGCGGACGCGGCGATTGCCCTGGTTGCTGCGCATAGGGCACAATTCATTGCGCTCCTACGCGCGCGGGCCAGGCGAGTGACAACGACGACTGGGGAGGACCATCACCTTGAAGGCTTTTGATTATGCATCACCATCCAGCCTCGACGAAGCTCAGGGTATGCTGTCCCAATGGGGAGCGGATGCCATGGTTCTGGCGGGCGGCACCGATCTCGTCGTCGCCATGAAGAAAGGCATCCACAACCCGAAGCTTCTGGTCAGCGTCAGAAACATGTCCGAGCTAAAAGACCTGCGCTTCGACCCCCGCGACGGCTTGTCCGTCGGCGCGGCCGTCACGCTGAGCCGTCTGGCCGGTTCTGACGCCGTCAAGGACAACTTCCCCATTCTGGCGCAGGCAGCCGCGAGCGTGGCTTCCTACCAGATCCGCCATCGGGCCACCATCGGCGGCAACGTCGCCCTCGACAGCCGCTGCTGGTACTACAACCAGTCGAAGTTCTGGAAGAAATCGTATCCCGACTGCCGTAAGATCGACGGCGACACCTGCTATATCGTCAAGGGGGGCACGCGCTGCTACGCCCTTTTTTCGGCCGACACTGTGCCCGCGCTCCTTGCCTTGGACGCCCGCGTCCGCATCGCCGGCCCTGAGGGACTTGTCCTTATGCAGCTAAGCGATCTTTACACCGGCACCGGGGATCCCGCCAACACGCTGCGGGCCGATCAGATCATCGCGGAGGTCTTTCTGCCCCGTATCCCGGAGCGCCGCGCCTACTATCGCAAGTACCAGAATCGCCCTTCCATCGACTTCGCCACGGTGACGATTGCCGCTGCGGCGGTCAAAGGCGCAGGCGGTCTGCCCGAAGACATACGAATCGTGCTGGGAGGCGTCGACTCGGGACCCGTTCGTGCGCGCCAGGCCGAGCACCTGTGGCAGGCAGCCGCCCGTCAGGGCGCCGTGGACCCAACCGAGGTGGCTGCCGTCGCCGCCAGGGAAACCCGGGTCTTCAATACCTTCAACGGCTCGGCCATCTATAAGAAGAGAATCGTGCAAGACCTTGTGGAGCAAGCGGTGCGCCATATCTCTGCCGGCGTCGTCCGAGCGACACCCGTGTAGGGGCGGACGGCCCTGTCCGCCCGGGGTGGGGTGGGGCGTCGCGCGGTGCGGAGTACGCCGCCGTAGGGGCGGACGTCCCTGTCCGCGCCTGCGCGGGGCGGGGGTCGCGCTTCGCCTCAAGAACGAATTAGGGGGAAAACGGTGAAGATTGTTGGCCAAAAAACGCCTTTGATCGACTCTCGGTTCAAGGTTACCGGCGCGGCTCAATACGCCACCGACTTCATTTTGCCCTTTATGCTCTACGGCAAGATCCTCCGGAGCGAGCTGCACCACGCCCGGGTTCTTAATGTCGATACCTCCCGCGCCGCGCGCCTGCCGGGCGTCAAGGCAGTAGTCACGTCGAAGGACTTTAAGCCGATCAGATACGGGTTTGGCGACCACCGCGCCGATATGTATGCGCTCGCCATCGACAAGGTGCGCTTCATTGGCGACGAGGTGGCCGCCGTGGCTGCCGCCGACGCCGACACGGCGGAGGAAGCCTTGGACCTGATCGATGTGGAGTACGAGCCGCTGCCCCCGGTTTTCGATCCCGAGGAGTCTATGCAAGAGGGCGCGCCCCAGCTCCACGACGATGCCCCTCTGAACATCGGCAAGCACCTGTTCATCGATAAGGGAGACGTGGACGTCGCCTTCCAGGAGGCCGCCGCCGTCGTCGAAGGGCGATTCGTGGCCCAGCGTGTGCACCAGTGCTACCTCGAGCCTGCCTCCTGCATCGCCAGTTGGGACGAATCGGGCAAGCTCACGGTCATCGCCAGCAACATGTGGAACTCGGGTCTGCGCAACAAGCTGGCGCAAGTGCTCGACCTGCCCGTCAGCAAGGTCCGCTTCATCCAGCCTTACGTCGGCGGCTCCTTTGGCAGCAAGGTCACCTTGCAGTCGATCTACCCTGTCGCGGCGCAGCTCGCCAAGCTTTCGGGCCGGCCCGTCAAGATGGTCAACACAAGGGAAGAGGAGTATTTCGCCACTCGTCCGCGCGTCGCCGTCACCCTCTACGTGAAGACGGCGGCCAGACGTGATGGCACCTTGCTGGCGCGCGAGGTACGTATGATCAACGACTGCGGCGCCTACTGCGATATGGCCCCCGCCATGCTCACGGTCATGTCTCACCGCAGCGATAGCCTCTACCGGATTCCCAACATCCGCACCGATGCCAGGCTCGTCTACACCAACAAGTCGCCCATCGGCGCCTATCGCGGCTATGGCAACCCGCAGTGCAGCTTCGCCTACGAGTCCCAGCTCGACACCCTGGCCGAGAAGCTGGGTATCGATCCATTGGAGCTGCGGCTCAAGAACGCCACGCGCGAAGGCGATACGTCCGTCCACGGCTGGCAGTTTCAGAGCTGCGGCCTGGAGGAATCCATTCGGAAAGTGGCCGAGCGCTCCAACTGGCGGGAGCGCCACGGCAAGCGCACTGGCAGTCGCGGGTTGGGTGTCGCCTGCACCATCCACGAGGGAGACGACCGCCACGCCATCGGCTTCGCCGGATCCAATGCCTTCGTCGAGATCATCGAGGATGGCAGGGCCATCGTGACCACCGGCGAGGGCGACTACGGTCAGGGCTGCCGCACGGTCTTTGCCCAGATCGCGGCCGAGGTCCTGGGCCTGCCACTGGAGCACATCGAAGTGCGTTTCCCGGACAGCGACAGAAGTCCTTACGCGCTGGGTCCCTGGGGCTCTCGCATCACCATCAGCGGCGGCAACGCCGTCCGCATGGCTGCCGAAGATGCCAGGCGCCAGTTGCTGGAAATCGCCGCCGACGCGCTCGAGGCCCCGACCACCGACCTGGACGTTGACAATGGCAAGATCTTCGTCGAGGGTTCGCCGGATCGCTTTGTCACCGTCGCCGAGGCCGCCAACACCGCCCTGCACCGTTGGGGTGGCGGCCTTATCATGGGCAAGGGCACCGAGGAGCCCAGTACCACGATGATGGACCCCACCAAGCAGTCGAACCCGTGCAGCGCCTACTCCTTCGCGGCGCAGGTCGCCGAGGTGGAGGTCGACACGAAAACGGGCCACGTCGAGGTAGCCAAGCTTTACACCTGCAACGACGGCGGCAATGTGCTCAATCCCCTGAACGCCCAGGGGCAGGTCGAGGGCTGCGCGCTACAGGGCATCGGCTACGGCCTCGTCGAGGACATGAAGTTCAACGAGGATGGCCAGTTGATGACCCCTAGCTTCATGAGCGCCGGCGTTCCCAACGCCTTCGACATGCCGCCCATCGAGGTGCACTTCGCCAACACCTACGAGCCCTACGGGCCGTTCGGGGCCAAAGGACTGGCCGAGCTCGGCGCGCCGCCCGCGCCGGCGGCCATCGCCAACGCTATTCATGACGCGGTCGGCGTCAGAATAACCGATTTGCCAATCACCCCCGAAAAGGTCTTGCTCGCCTTGGACCGCAAGGGGAACCAGTCCGGCGGAGAGGTTTGAGCAATGTCACATTCTCGAATCGAGCGTGGCCCGACCCTGCAGATCTGTAGTGCGGGCGGCTTGTCCCCCGCAGGGGTGAGGTGGGGAAAGCCTCCCACAGGAAAATGTCACATTCCCAACGTGGAGACGTCGCTATGAAACACGCTATTGCGCTGATCGTCAACGGACAGGAGCAACTCATCGAGGTCGAGCCCCGAGAGACCTTGCTACAGGTGCTGCGAGATCGCCTTTACCTCACCGGAACCAAAGACGCCTGTAGCTCGGGCGAGTGCGGCTCCTGTTCGGTTCTGCTGGATGGCGAAGTCGTCAACTCTTGCCTGACGCTGGCCATAGAGGCCGACGGCTGCCGCGTCACCACCATCGAGGGGCTGGCCAGAGGCGACGAGCTGCATCCGCTCCAGCGCGCCTTCGTCGAAAAAGGCGCCGTTCAGTGCGGCTACTGCTCCCCGGGCCTGATTATGACCGCCAAGAGTCTGCTGGACCACAACCCGAGCCCGACCGAGACAGACGTGAAAACGGCCATCGTGGGCAACCTCTGTCGCTGCACCGGCTACACCAAGATCGTCGAGGCCATCTTGTCCGCTGCCGAAGAGATGAGGAGGTAGCTCTTGCAAGATCTCGAATACTTTCGCCCCCGACAGCTTGATGAAGCCATCGCCATTCTGGCCGAAAAAGGCGAGCGCGCCATCCCCCTTGCCGGTGGCACGAACCTGATGGTGCGTCTCAAGCGCGGTCGTCTAAACGCATCGTGCCTGGTCGACGTCAAGGCCATTCCGGACCTTCGGGGGATCGATTCAAATGGCGAAACCCTGCGCATCGGGGCGCTGGTCACCCAGACCGAGCTTGCTGGCTCGGCGATCATCCGTGCCCAGGCGCCGGTGCTCGCTCGCGCCTGCCGGATGATGGCCTATCCCGAGATTCGCAACCGTGGCACCATCGGCGGCAACGTGTGCAACGCCGGACGCGCGGCAGATCTGATCCCACCATTGATCGCTCTCGGCAGCGCGCTGCACCTCGCGAGCCCGTCTGGCCAAAGGGTGCTGCCAGTCGCCGATTTCCTTCTTGGCGCCGGGCGAACGGCGCTGATTCCCGGCGAGCTACTGGTGTCCATCGAGGTGCCGCGCCATGGCCCCGACACCGCCTGCGCCTACGTCCGCGTCAGCACCCGTCGCACGGCCGGCGTCGCCGCTGCCTCTGCCGCCGTGTTTCTAGCGGCCGAGGGCGGCCTATGCCGCGAGGCGCGCATCGTCCTGGGAGCGCTGGAGTCGAAGCCTCGGTTGTCCGTCGAAGCCGCAGGGCTTCTCGTGGGTAAGGCGCTCGACGAGGAGGTCGTGGACGCCGCCGCCCGCTTGGCCATCGAGGGGGTTTCTGTCGTGCGCGATGCGCGCATATCCGCCGAATACCGGCTGCACATGGCCCGTTTGGCCATCAAGCAGGCGCTGGAGGAAGCCTGGACAGAGGTGAACAGCAAATGCGCTACGTCATAACCATCAAGGTCAATGGTCACGAACACGAGGCGTACGTTCCCGCGCGCCGTACCCTCCTGGATTTCTTGCGCGAAGACCTCGGCCTCAGGGGCACCAAGAAAGGATGCGACGACGGCGACTGCGGCTCGTGCGTCGTTATGGTCGGCGAGCAGCCGGTCAACTCCTGTCTGATGCTGGCAGTCGAGGCCGACGGCTGCGAGGTGACGACCATCGAGGGCCTGGCCCCGATACGTTCTGATTCTGATAACGTATCGGGGCTGGCCGACGGCGAGGAGTTGCATCCGATCCAGCGCGCCTTCGTCGAGCACGGCGCGGTCCAGTGCGGCTACTGCTCACCCGGTATGATCCTCGCCGCCAAGGCCCTGCTCGAAGCCAATCCTCATCCTACCGAGCCTGAAATCAGAGAGGCTATCAGCGGCCATCTCTGTCGCTGCACCGGCTATGCTGCCATCGTCGAGGCCATTAGCGCCGTCGCCGCAACCGGTGGGGTGGCGAAACCCGCCACGGTTGGCTCAGGTGTGAAAGGAGGCTGATGGTGTCTGAGTTTCACGTCATCGGCAAGAGCGTCCCGCTGATCGACGCCCCCGAAAAAGTCACCGGCCGACTCGAATACGGCTCCGACGTATCCTTGCCGGGGATGCTCCACGGCAAGATCTTGAGAAGTACCCTACCCCACGCCCGCGTGTTGCACATAGATACGTCCGCGGCAGAGAAGCTGCGTGGCGTCCGCGCCGTCATCACCGCCTCCGACACGCCTTTGGTGCCATACACCGTGCCTGGCCAGAAGCTGGATGACGAGTTACTCCTGGCCCGCGACAAGGTGCGCTACGTCGGCGACGAGGTGGCGGCCGTGGCGGCCATCGATCCGGATATCGCCGAGGAAGCCCTCTCCCTGATCCGTGTGGAGTACGAGCCGCTCCCGTCTGTGCTCGACCCCCTCGAGGCGATGCAGGATGGTGCGCCACTCATCCACGAGGCCCACGGCTCCAACGTCGCCGTCCATATGCAGTTCAGCCGTGGCGACGCCGAAGCGGCCTTTGCCCGAGCTGCGGCCATATGGGAGGGTCGCTTCTCTACTCCCCGCGTGCATCAAGCGTATCTCGAGCCCTCCGCCGCCGTGGCCGTATGGGATGCCTCCGGGCGGCTCACACTGCACGTCCCCGTGCAGACGCCGATCCTCGTCAGAATGACCTACGCCAAAGCTCTGGGTGTTCCCCAGGACCGTGTTCGCGTCGTCCAGTACCCGATGGGCGGTGCCTTCGGCGGCAAGCAGGACTGCAAAATCCATCCCATTTGCGCCCTCCTGGCGCGCAAGACAGGGAAGCCCGTCCGCATCGTCAACACGCGGCGCGAGGAGTTCCTGGCGACTCTGCCCAGGATGCCCATGATCATCGATATGAAGGTGGCCGCGGCGGACGATGGCACCCTGCTGGGGAAGGCTATGCGCGTCGTCGCCGACAACGGTGCCTATAACAACTACGCGCCGGCCATTCTGGTTAGCTGCCTCACGCGCCACGACAACCTCTACCGCATCGCTAACATCCAGGCCGAGGGCTTCCTTGTTTACACCAACAAGGTTCCTACCGGCCCGTTCCGTGGCTTCGGCAATGCCCAGGGCCACTTCGCCTACGAGTCCGCCCTGGATATGCTCGCCGAGAAGCTGGGTATGGATCCCGCCGAGTTGCGCCTGAAGAACGCCTCGCAAACGGGTGACGTGACGCCCCACGGCTGGCGTTTGGGTAGCTGCGGATTGTCCGATTGCATCCGCCAGGCCACCGCGCTCGCCGGCTGGGCCGAGAAGCGTGGCCGGCCGGGAGCGGGCCGCAAGCGCCGAGGCATCGGTATCGGCTGCTGTCTCCACGTCTCCGGCAATCGGTCTATGCTGCCGGAGTTCGACGGCTCCTCCGCGTACATTCGCATCAACGAGGAGGGCAAGGCCAAGGTCTTCACCTCGGAGACCGATCTCGGCCAGGGCGCGCGCACGGTGTACGCGCAGATCGCCGCCGAAGAGATGGGGATGCCGGTGGAGGACATCCAGGTGTCGCTCGTGGATACCGACGTCAGCCCGCACGGACTTGGGACTTTTGGCGACCGGGCCAGCACGCTGGGTGGCAACGCCGTCCGCGCGGCGGCTGCCGACGCCCGTAAGCAGCTTGCCGAGATCGCCGCCCGCGAGCTGGAGGCCAACCCCCAGGATATCGTCGCCGAGGCCGGTCGCCTGTTCGTCGCCGGCGCTCCCGACCACGCCATTACCCACGCCCAGGCTGCCCGCAGCGTCTCCTACCAGCAGGCTGGTGCCATGCTGGTCGGCCGTGGCTGCTACGTGCCTGATGGCCTCTCGATGGTTCATCCCGACACCAAGTATGGTAACATCTCCGTGGCATATCCCTTCGCGGCGCAGATCGCGGAAGTGGAGGTGGACACGCTGACCGGCGAGATCGAGATCCTTAGTTTCACTGCCGTTCACGACCTGGGCCGACTGCTCAACCCGATGGCCGCCCGAGGCCAGGTGCTGGGCGCTGTCGCCCAGGGCATCGGCTACGCCTTGACCGAAGAGATGAAGATCGTCGACGGCAGGTTGCGCAATCCCACCTACGAGCGCTATGATATCCAGCGCGCGCCGGACATGCCGCCGGTGACCGTCGAGTTCGTCGAATCCATCGATCCCAACGGCCCCTTCGGCGCCAAAGGACTCGCCGAGCCGGCTCTGGTCCCGACGGCTCCCGCCATCGCCAACGCCGTCTACGATGCCATCGGCGCACGCATCACCGAGCTGCCCATCACACCCGAAAAAGTCCTGGCAGCGCTCGCGCAGAAGAAGGCCCGGTAGTGCAGGGGCTTGTCCCCCTGCTGGGGTGGGGTGCAGGCCAACGAGAGAGCCCGTAGTGCAGGGGCTTGTCCCCTGCTGGGGGGGGGTGCAGGCCAACGAGAGAGCCCGTAGTGCAGGGGCTTGTCCCCTGCTTGGGGGGTGCAGGCCAACGAGAGAGCCCGTAGTGCAGGGGCTTGTCCCCTGCTTGGGGGGTGCAGGCCAACGAGAGAGCCCGTAGTGCAGGGGCTTGTCCCCT
>JACQUC010000232.1 GCA_016210495.1 Chloroflexota bacterium | reverse complement strand
ATTGCCTGCGCTCAAGCGCCCGCGCCGGCGACAGCCCCGAGCAAGGCCGAGTCTCCTAAGTCCACGTCTCCATCCGAGCAGGCGAAGCCTGCGGAAACCAAGCCGGCGCCTGCGCCAGCGACAAAACCCGCTACGGAAGCCAAGCCAGCGCCCGCGCCAGATGCAAAGCCCGCCACGGCAGCAAAACCGGCTGCAACACCGCAGTATGGCGGCATCCTGAAGATACTTTCCGGTTGGCCACCAACGACGTTTGGCTATCCGGCGTCGCCTGGCGGCGGCAACCGGCCCATGGCTCTTCCCGCTGTGGAGAACTTGGTAGGCATGGATATCCAGGGCCGCACCACGCCTCGACTGGCCACAGCCTGGGAGGTCGGCAAGGACGGCAAATCGATCACCTTCACGCTCAGAAAGGGCGTCAAATTCCACGATGGGACGGACTTCAACGCGAGGGCGGCAAAATGGAACCTCGAACAATATCTGAAAGGCGAGTGGGACGGAACGGGCAACTGGAGCTCGATTGATGTCGTCGACGACTACACCGTTCGCATTAACCTATCTGAATACGACAACGGAATCCTTTCACTGATAGCAATCACCATTGGGATGATGATATCCCCGTCGGCGGTGGAGAAGAACGGTGAGGAGTGGGCTCAGACCCATCCGGTGGGAACTGGGCCGTTCAAGCTGGTGGGCTATGAACGGGACGTATTCTTAAAATATGAGAGGTTCGACGGCTACTGGGGAGACAAGCCATATCTTGACGGGATAGAATTTCGTTTCGTCAAGGACCCAATGGTGCAATCAGCAGGTCTTCAGGCGGGGGAGGGACACATGATCTATAGGGCAAGCGCCAATACAGCGGCCGATCTCCAGAAGAAGGGCTACCAAGTCATAGCTTCGGGATACGGCGCGATGCCCACGCACCTGGATGTCCTCGCGCCAGATACCGTTTACCCTGATTCGATCTTCGCCGACAAGAGAGTGCGCGAGGCGTTAGACTACGCCATCGACAAAAAGGCGATCGCGAAGGCGGTGGGGCTCGGCTTTTGGGAAGCAACACAACAAATCGCCCCCAGCCAGTATGTCGGTTACGACCCTGGCCTCGAAGGCCGCTCGTACAACCCCGAGAAGGCGAAACAGCTACTGGCCGCCGCGGGTCGTCCCAATGGGTTCAAGACCCGGATCATTGCACCGAACACGGCGGAAAAGGACATGCTGGTTGCCATCCAGAGTAACCTCAAGGCGATTGGAATCGACGTCCAGTTGGAAATAGTGCCTCGCGCCAAGTATAACGAATACGATCTGAAAGGCTGGAAGGACGGTCTTGCCTGGTTCGAAGTGGCGCTGCAGCCTAACCTCACCAATAGCCTGTCGAAGTTTTTGGGGGCTCCCGCCACCCGGTACGTCAGCCTCAACAGGCCCTCTGCCTGGGTCGATCTGCTCAATCGCGTGCGAGCGACGGCGGACTTTGGAGCCTATGAAGCGCTCACCGCACAGGCAGTGCGGTTCGCGTACGACGAGGCGATGGTGGTTCCCCTGTTTGCACTGGCGCAGCCTTACATCATCGGTCCAAAGGCTCACGACACCGGCTTCCTCACCACCGGGCACCAAACCGATTGGACGCCGCAGAAAGCCTGGTTGGCCAAGTGAGCTAACTTTCAGCTACACGAGTGTCGGCTGTCCAATATCTTGACGTCAGACGCAAGGCAGATCGTACGAGAGGAGGTCATCAAGATGGGCATTGGCTACGATGTTCTTAGTCCCTGGGCGGAAGCTGACCCTGTACCGCCGAAGGGCATCTCATCCCGCTTGGCCGGCATGACGGACAAGAGAATCGGCCTGTTTGTCAATTCTAAAGGGGCCGCGCCCGCAATGCAGGCCCTGGTCGAACACAAGCTCAAGGCGCGATTCCCGTCGCTGAAGTTCAGCAGCTTTTTGTTCAAGTATAATCTCGAGATCGCCGGGACAGAAGAGCAGGCTGCACTTGAGGAATGGCTCAAAGGGGTGGATGCGGTTGTGACTGCCGTCGGCGATTGAGGGTCTTGCACCAAGTACCTTGTGTACAACACGATCACCATTGAGCAGACTGGCAAGCCGGCAGCCGCGTTGTGTAACGAAGACTTCCTAAGAGACGCTCGATCGGCGGCCTCGGGCAGGGGAATGCCGGGGGTGCGGATTGTCTCGGAAACCGTTCCGCCTCATTGCAGCGTTGTAAGCGAGATCGAAGCTGGGGTGAGCGCAGCCATCGATGACGTCGTAGCAGCTTTGACTCAACCCCTTACCCTGGAGGAAAAGTCGCCAAAGCCTGAGGACGGAGAAGAGCCATCGAGAATCGCGTTCAGGGGTGACCTCCAAGAGGTGAACCGCTTCTTCTACAAGAGGGGATGGGCAGATGGCTGGCCCATAGTGCCACCTACGGAGAAGGCCGTCGCCGAAATGCTGACGGGCACGGACCTGCCGTCTGATCACGTGATAGCCAAGATCATACCGCGGTTCGGGAAAGCAACGGTGGGGAAGATCGCCGTCAACGCAGTGATGGCCGGTGCGCTGCCGACGTACATGCCGCTGCTGATAGCGGCGATCGATGCCCTGATGGACCGCAGAGCCCGCTTCGGCACCTGGGAAGTGAGCACGGGTTCGTGGGTGCCATCCTGGATCGTAAACGGCCCTGCACGCGGCGACCTACACATCAATAGCGGCTCTGGGGCTTTGAGTCCGGGAGACATAGCAAACGCTACGATTGGGCGGGCGATGGGCCTCATCATCAAGAATATAGGCGGGGCGCGCAAGGGCATAGAGGATATGGGCGTATTCGGCAATCCAGGCAAGTACACCATGGTGGTTGGCGAGAACGAGGAGCAAAGCCCGTGGGAACCGCTGCACGTGGGCCACGGGTTCAACAAGGAGGACACCACTATTTCCGTATTCTTTCCGAACTCCTTCGCTCAGCCGCAGGTCTACAGTCTGGATCATAAGGTCTTGTTGAACGCTATCATTTACAACATTGCGCCTGGAAGAGGCGATGGACTGACTTGCATCATGCTGAATCCCACGCACGCCAGGACCCTGGCCAAGAATGGGTGGGGAAAGGAAGACATCGCGGCCTTCATTTCCGAGTACGCTCGTGTACCCGCCTATCGCCACCCGAACTACTACCCGGTGATGCACTCGTCGAGATACTACTACAAGCAACGGCCACCGCTGAATGCCGAAGAAACCATGTCTCTCATAGATGAGCCCGAGCGGATCAGGGTCATTGTCGCCGGCGGACCGGGCAACCAAGTGAGCATTAGCATTGGCGGCGCGGCCGTATGTGACTGGGTAACCAAGAAGGTGCAGTTCCCCGCAGATTGGGACGGGCTGGTGGACAAATACCGGCACATCGTGCCGACGTACGTTCGCTATTAGGGAGGAGTTACGGCAGATGAGTGACGAGTACGAGGTTTTGAGTCCCTGGGCAGACGTCGACCCGGTACCGTTGCGGGGCATTTCGCCTCGCCCACCCGACCTGACGGATAAGACCATCGGCTTGTTCGTCAACTTCAAGAGAGTCGCGGCCTCCATACAGGCTGCGGTCGAGCGGCAACTGGGAGTAACATTCCCCACGCTGAAGTTTAGCCGTTTTGCGTTCGACGAAAGCAACCTCGAAGTGGCCGAGACTGCGGACCAGGCTCGATTTGCGCAGTGGGTCAAAGGCCTCGACGCCGTCATCACGGCGGTGGGCGATTGAGGGTCCTGCACGAAGTACCTTGTGTACAACACGATGGCAATCGAAGATATGCGTAAGCCGGCGGTGGCGCTCTGTAACGAAGGCTTCGTAGCTGATGCCAGATCCGCGGCATCGGGCAGGGGAATGCCTGGGCTACGGCTTGTCGCGGAGGCCATTCCTCCTTATTGCTTCGCTAACGAAGAGATCGAAGCGGCGGTAACCGCCGCGATGGGCGACATCGTGGACGCCTTGACTCGATCGCCGACTGCTGACGAGCTGTGTCCAAAGCCTAACGACGTGGCAGAATCGCTAGGAATCATCTTCAAAGGCGACCTCGAAGAGGTGAATCGGTTCTTCTACAAGAGAGGATGGGGAGATGGGCTGCCGATAATACCGCCCACCGAGGAAGCCGTCGCCGAAATGCTAACCGGGACTGACCTAGCTCCCGATTATGTAGTAGGCAAGATCATACCCCGACTGGGTAAGGCAACCGTGCAGAAGATCGCCGTTAATGCGGTAATGGCCGGGGCGCTGCCAACCTACATGCCGCTGCTGATCGCGGGGGTCGAGGCGGCGATGGATCACAGGACCTCGTTTGGCACCCACGGCGTTAGCACAGGGTCGTGGGCGCCATTCTGGATCGTCAATGGTCCAATACGCAAGGAGATACATATCAATAGCGGCACGGGGGCCCTCAGTCCCGGCGACATCGCGAACGCCACCATTGGGAGGGCGATCGGGCTGATTATCAAGAACATCGGTGGGGCACGTAAGGCAGTGGAGGACATGGGCGTGTTCGGCAATCCGGGCAAGTACACGATGGTGATCGCCGAGAACGAGGAGGAGAGTCCCTGGGAACCGCTACACGTACAAGAGGGTTTCGACAAAGCGGACAACACCATATCTCTCATGTTCCCAAACACCACAACGCAGGTATTCCCCTATGGGTCTGATGACAAGGGGATACTAAACGGGGCGATCTCCAACGTCATCCCGGGGCGGAGAGGACTGTTTTGTCTTATGCTGATTCCCGCACACGCCAAGACCTTGGCTGCCAACGGCTGGACAAAGAAGGAGATCGCGTCCTTCATCGCAGAATATGCGCGCGTCCCAGCATACCGCCACCCGAATCACGCGCCGACAAGGGGACTAGCGAGATCGGCGGTGTGGCAGCGGCCGCCGAACAATCTGGAAGACACTATGGCCGTATTTAGCAGCCCTGACTGGATCAGGATCGTCGTCGCCGGTGGGCCGGGTGCGTTTATGTGCCTGGCTCAATCTGGTGGATACGCGTCCGGGGAGCAATGGGTAACCAAAAAGGTGGAGTTGCCTCGGAACTGGACGAGGCTGGTGGAGAAGCACAAGAGCCTGGTGCCCACGTACGTCCGATACTAACAGAGAAAATGAGGGTGATGATGAGACGGAAGAATTTGCTACGAGTTGCTTTGGCAGGCCTGGCCTTGACTCTGGCGATGTCGCTGGCCCTGATTGCCTGCGCTCAAGCGCCCGCGCCGGCGACAGCCCCGAGCAAGGCCGAGTCTCCTAAGTCCACGTCTCCATCCGAGCAGGCGAAGCCTGCGGAAACCAAGCCGGCGCCTGCGCCAGCAGCAAAACTGGCGACGGCGGCAAAACCGGCTGCAACACCGCAGTATGGCGGCATCCTGAAGATCCTTACGGCCTGGCCGTCAACGCCGTTCGGCTATCCGGCGGAGGCCGGCGGCGGCGTTGGGCCCATCGTCTTTCCCAGCGTTGACGCTCTCGTGGGCATGGACAACCAGGGACGTGCCACGCCGAAGCTAGCCACAGCCTGGGAAATTGGCAAAGACGGGAAATCCATCACTTTTACACTGCGCAAGGGCGTCAAGTTCCACGACGGGACAGACTTCGACGCGAGCGCGGCCAAATGGAATCTGGACACGGTCAAGAAGGCTGGTCTGGACAAGACAGAGGCCTGGACCTCGATAGATGCGGTCGACAACAATACTGTTCGCATCAACCTCTCAGAGTACGACAACGGCATACTGCCTATGCTATCGCGCACTATCGGCCAGATGATATCGCCCACGGCGGTCGAAAAGAACGGCAAGGAGTGGGCCCACTACAACCCGGTCGGGACAGGGCCGTTCAAATTCGTCAGATTCGAGCGCGATGTCGTTTTGAGATACGACAGGTTCGACGGCTACTGGGGACCCAAGCCTTACGTCGATGGAATCGAGTTTCGCTTCGTGCAGGATCCGATGGTACAATCGGCAGCCTTTCAAGCGGGAGAGGGACACGTAATATACCGCGCACCCACCACAGTGGCGGCTGATCTACGGACGAAAGGGTACGAAATCATCGGCACGGGTGGTGGCGCCCTGCCGGCAAGCCTCGATGTTCTCGCGCCTGATACCGCTTCCCCCGACTCGGTCTTCGTCGACAAAAGGGTACGCGAGGCTATCGAGTACGCTATCGACAAGAGGGCAATAGCAAAGGCAGTGGGGCTCGGCTTTTGGGAAGCAGCCAATCAGGTTGTCCCCCAGGGATATACGGGTTACAACGCCGGGCTCGAAGGCCGCTCGTACAACCCCGCCAAGGCGAGACAGTTGTTAGCCGATGCAGGCTATCGCGACGGGTTTAAGACGAGAATTATCGCCCCCACGACGGCGGCAAAGGACATGCTGGTCGCCATCCAAAGCAACCTCAAGGCGGTTGGCGTCGACGTCCAGTTGGAAGCGGTGCCGCGCGCCAGGTATAACGAATACGACACGAAAGGGTGGAACGGCGGTCTCATTTACGTGCTAATGGTTCTGGAGCCGAACGTGGGCAATGTCTTGTCGAGGATGATGGGATCTCCTGTCCTACGGTACGTTAGTCTCACCAGACCCACGGTCTGGAACGACTCGCTCAAAGGGTCGCGAGCGACGGCCGATTTCGAGACCTACAAATCGCTGACGGAGAAAGCGGTGAAGTTCGCCTACGACGACGCTATGGTGGTTCCGCTCTTCGAATCAGCGTTGCCGTTCGTCGTCGGCCCAACTGCGCACGACACCGGGTTTCTCACGACGGGACACCAGACACATTGGACCCCGGAGAAGGCCTGGTTGAGCAAGTGACTGTAACCGTTCACCACGGAGACACAGAGGCACGGAGAGGCGCGCAGAAAGTCGGTAGTCGCCTGATGGCGATGAGAACTCCATGGTGAACGATTACGGGAAGACTATCTGAGAGGAGAAGTGTGAGTGGTTAGCCATTATGAAGTTCTCAGTCCCTGGGCGGAGGCGGATCCTGTGCCCGTGAGGGGCATTTCCCTTCGCCTGCCAGAGCTAACGGACCAGACAATCGGCCTTTTCGTGAATTTCAAGAAGGTCGCTGCCGCAATGCAGACGCTGGTCGAAGAGCGACTGAAGGCTAGATTCCCCGGGCTGAAGTTCAGCCGTTTTCTGTTTACAGAGCAACTCGAAGTTGCCGAGACCGAGGACCAGCCCGGGTTCGAGGCGTGGGTCAAAACGGTTGATGCTGTGGTATCTGCCGTCGGCGATTGAGGGTCGTGCACGAAGTACCTTGTGTACAACACGATTGCAGTAGAGGACATGAAGAAGCCGGCGGTGGCACTGTGTAACGCAGGCTTTGCCGCCGATGCCAGATCGGCGGCCTCGGGCCGAGGAATGCCGGGACTTCGGGTCGTACCGGAAACCGTCCCTTCAGGCTCTCCCTGGATCGCCGCGATGGAGGAGGTTGAAGCGGGCGTAAGCGCAGCGATTGACGACATCGTGGCGGCGCTAACACAACCGCTGACACCGGAAGAAGAATTTCCGGTGGCCAAGGCGGCAGAAAGACCGTCCAGAATCGTCTTCGCTGGCGACCTGCGAGAGGTGAATCGGTTTTTCTACAGGAGAGGATGGGGAGATGGCTTACCGATCATCCCGCCGACCGAGGAAGCCGTCGCGGAAATGCTAAAGGGAACCGATCTGCCCCCCGATCACGTGGTGGCGAAGATCATCCCGCGGTTTGGGAAAGCCACAGTGGAAAAGATCGCCGTCAACGCGGTGATGGCCGGGGCGCTACCGACCTACATGCCGGTGCTGATCGCGGGCATCCAGGCCGCGCTGGATCCGAGGACACGTTTCAATACCATCGAGGTCAGCACAGGCTCGTGGTCACCGTTCTGGATTCTCAACGGCCCAGTGCGCAGGGATCTGCACGTCAATAGTGGCTCGGGGGCCTTGAGCCCCGGCGACATAGCCAACGCCACTATAGGGCGTGCGATGGGCCTCATCATCAAGAACATCGGCGGGGTACGCAAGGGCGTCGAAGACATGGGCGTGTTTGGCAATCCGGGCAAGTACACGATGGTGATTGCCGAGAACGAGGAAGAAAGCCCCTGGGAGCCACTACACGTTCAACAGGGGTTCAAGAAAGAGGACTGCACCGTTTCCGTTTTCTTCCCCAACACCTTCTCGCACATACCGATGTATGCTTCCGACGACAGAGGGATCATGAACACCGTCATCTCTAACATTCTTCCAGGTCGCCGCGGGTTGTTTTGTCTGCTCTTGAACCCCGGGCGCGCCAAGACGCTGGCGAGCAGTGGCTGGACGAAGAAAGACATCGCGGGCTTCATTTCGGAGTATGCGCGCGTTCCCGCACATCGCCATTCCCATTACCGTCCGACCAAGGAGACTCAGAGGGCTGCGCTGTGGCAACGGCCCCCACACCATCCCCAAGATTCGATGGCCATCTTGAACAGCCCTGATTGGATCAGGGTCGTCGTTGCGGGTGGACCAAGCGGCAACCTTGGCCTGGTTCAGGGCGGAAGCGCGGAGAGAGGCAACGAATGGGTGACCAAAAAGGTAGAGTTGCCCGCGGATTGGGATAAGCTGGTAGAGAAGTACAGCAACTTGGTGCCTAGATATGTTCAGTATTAGGGGCGAGGAGGGCACTCGAAAAATGGCAAATGACCATTACAACGTTCTTAGTCCTTGGGCTGAGGTCGATCCCGTAGCTCCGAAGGGTATTTCGCCCCGGTTAACGGAGCTGAGCGATCAGACAATCGGCTTGTTCGTCAACTCGAAGGGCGGCGCACCGCCAATGCTGAGCTTCGTCGAGGACCAGCTCAGGCGCAGGTTCCCCGCGCTGAAGTTCAGCCGCTTTTTGCTCAGGCACAATCTCCCCGTGGGCGATACCGAGTGGCGTGCTGACTTCGAGGAGTGGGTCCAAGGGATAGACGCGGCCGTAACCGCCGTCGGCGACTGAGGGTCGTGCACGAAGTACCTTGTGTACAACACGATCGCCATAGAAGATTTCAATAAGCCGGCAGTAGCGCTTTGCAACGAAGGATTTACGAATGACGCTAGATCGGCTGCGTCAGGCAGAAACATGCCCGGCATACGGATCGTGTCGGAAAGCGCTCCCCCTCACACCACGATTATGGGGGAGATCGAGAACGGGGTTAGCGCGGCGATGGACGATATCATCGCCGCTTTGACCCAACCCCTGACGCCAGAAGAGAGGTCGCCAAGGCCAAAGGACGCAGAAGAAGCACCGAGAATCGTCTTCAGCGGCAACCTCCAAGAGGTGAACGCTTTCTTTTATAAGAGGGGATGGGGGGATGGGTGGCCAATCATCCCGCCCACCGAGGAAGCCGTCGCGGAAATGCTCGCGGGAACCGATCTGCCCCCCGATCACGTGGTGGCGAAGATCATCCCCCGGTACGGTAAAGCCACGGTGGAGAAGATCGCCATCAACGCCGTAGTGGCCGGCGCTCTCCCAACGTATATGCCGCTCTTGATAGCGGGGGTGCAAGCCATGGTGGATCCAAGGACCTGGTTTGGCACCTGGCAGGTCAGCACCGGCGCCTGGGTGCCCTTCTGGATCGTCAACGGCCCCGTGCGTAACGAGCTGCACATCAACGGCGGCTCCGGGGCCTTGAGTCCCGGAGACATCGCCAACGCCACCATCGGGCGCGCGATGGGGCTCATCATCAAGAATATCGGCGGAGCGCGCAAAGGGATCGAAGACATGGGAGCGTACGGGAATCCCGGCAAGTACACGATGGTGATGGCCGAGAACGAGGAGGTTAGCCCCTGGGAGCCGTTTCACGTGCAGCAGGGGTTCAGCCGCGATGACAGCACCATTTGCCTTTTCTTCCAGAACTCCTTTGCGCAGATACACGCCTACAGCACTGATCACAAAGGCATCCTTAACTCCCTGATTTACAACGTCCCGCCGGCAAAGAGGGATGGTTTGACCCTGGTGATGATCAATCCACAGCTCGCCAAAATCCTGGCCAAGAACGGCTGGACGAAGGACGGCATCGCGCGTTTTATGAAAGAGTACGCGCGTGTTCCGGCGTATCGACATCCCAACTTCTGGCCCGTCCAGAGCTCAGCGAGATATATGGTCAGGAAACGGCCTCCGGTGAATCCCGAAGAGTCCATGGCCCTGATAAATGACCCCGAAAGGGTCAGGATCCTCGTCGCGGGTGGGCCAGGCAACTGGACGGCACTAGCCATCGGAGGCACGATGCCGACAGAGTGGGTAACGAGAAAGCTGGAGCTTCCGGCAAACTGGGCCAAGCTGGTAGAAAAGTACAAGGCTCTGGTACCCACATATGCTCGCTATTGACGCGAAAAGAGGTGAACCGCAAAGGGTCTGAACCGCAGATTACGCAGATTAATGGATTTCACAGATGACGAATCTCGGCGATCTAGAAATCTGCGCAATCCCTTAATTTGCGTCAATCAGTGGTTCAGACTCTCTGTTGGCGCTCTGCCGAGGGGCATTATTAGCCAACAACAAGTTAGGCTTCAGTGAGAGGTGTGAAGAGAATGAGACGGAAGAATTCGGTACGAGTTGGTTTTGCAGGTCTGGCTTTGATGCTGGCGGCGTCGCTGGCCCTGATTGCGTGCGCCCAAGCGCCCGCGACGGCTCCTGCCCCGAGCAAGGCCGAGTCTCCTAAGTCTACGTCGCCATCCGGGCAGGCCAAGCCTGCGGAGACAAAGCCGGCGCCCGCGACCGAGGCAAAACCGACGACGGCAGCCAAACCGGGGCCAACACCGCAGTATGGCGGCGTGCTAAGGATCCTTTCGGCCTGGCCGCCACAGCAGTTTGGCTATCCACCCAGCATCGTTGGTATCTCATCTGCCGCGGCCTATCCGGGCGTCGACGCTATCGTGGGTATGGACAACCAGGGCCAAGCCACGTCCAAGCTGGCCACCGCCTGGGAAATCGGCAAGGATGGCAAGTCGATCACTTTCACGCTCAGAAAGGGCGTCAAGTTCCACGACGGCACACTTTTCGACGCCACAGCGGCCAAATGGAACCTAGACGGCGTCAAGAAGGCCAATATGGAGAAGACCGAGAACTGGACATCCGTGGACGTCGTCGACGACAACACCGTTCGCATCAATCTCTCTGAATTCGACAACGGCATCATGCCCGCGCTGGCACGAACAATCGGACTGATGGTATCACCAACGGCATTCGAGAAGAACGGCAAGGACTGGGCCGTCTGGCATCCAGTGGGCGCAGGACCGTTCAAGTTCGTCAGCTTCGAGCGCAACGTCTCCGTGAAATACGAACGGTTCGATGACTACTGGGGTGGCAAGCCCTACCTCGATGGAGTAGAAATCCGTTACGTCACCGACCCGATGGTGCAGTCGGCAGGGATTCAGGCAGGAGAGGGACAGGTCATCTTCCGCGCCACGACCAAAGTTGCGGCAGACCTACGTACGAGGGGATTCGAAGTTGTCGCCGGGGGCCAGGGAGGCGTACTGCACACGAACCTGGACGTCCTCCTGCCCGATACGGCGAACGCGGACTCTATCTTTGCCAAGAAGGGGGTACGCGAGGCGATCGACTATGCCATCGACAAGAAGGCGATCGCGAAGGCGGTGGGACTGGGTGTCTGGGAGGCAGCAAGCCAGATGGTTCCACGTGGGTACGCTGGCTTCAGCACCAGCCTGGAAGGCCGCACGTACAACCCCGACAGGGCCAAGCAGTTGCTGGCCGCGGCAGGATACCCCGACGGCTTCAAGACCAGGATCATCGCACCGAACACGGCGGAAAGGGACATGCTGGTGGCGATACAGAGCAACCTGAAGGCGGTGGGGATCGACGCCCAACTGGAGATAGTGCCCCGGGCCAAGTATGACGAATACGACTTGAAGGGCTGGAACGGTGGTCTCCTGTATATGGTAATGGCGCTAGAGCCTAACGCGGGCAATATCCTGGCGAGAATGATGGGATCTCCCTCCCAACGTTTTGCGAGCCTCGCGAGGCCCTCCGAGTGGGTTGAATCGCTCAAGGGATCGCGAACGACGGCTGACATGGCGGTGTTCAAAACGCTGATGGACAAGGCGATTAAGTTCGCCTACGAGGACGCCCTGGCGGTCCCTCTCTTCGAGTCATCACTCCCGTACGTCGTCAGTCCGAAAGTTCACGACGCCGGCTTCCTTACCAGGGGATTCCAGCTACTCTGGACGCCGGAGAAAGCCTGGCTCAGCAAGTGATCTAACAAGGAGACGTGATGAATGAATGGCAAATATGAGGTTCTGTGCCCCAGGGCGGAGGCCGACGTCTCGACTGGCTCGCCGATCACGGACCAGAACTCGCTGATCGCCGAGGTAGCGGAGAAGGCATCAAGAATCGTCTTCGACGGGAACCTGCAAGAGGTGCACCGGGTCTTCTACGAGAGCGGCTGGACGGATGGCTTGCCGATAGTGCCACCTACCAAGGAAGCCGTCGCCGAGATGTTAGCGGGAACGGACCTGCCTGCCGATCACGTGGTGGCCAGGATCACGCCCCGGCTGGGCAAGGCCACGGTGGAGAAGATCGCCATCAACGCGGTGATGGCCGGGGCACTGCCGACGTACATGCCGTTGCTGATTGCCGGAGTACAGGCTCTGACGGACCCAGGGGCCTGCTTCGACACCTACGAAGTTGGCAAGGGATCGTGGGCACCGTTTTGGATCGTAAGCGGGCCGGTGCGCAAGGACTTGCACGTTAACAGCGGCGCGGGAGCCCTGAGCCCGGGAGACATCGCCAACGCGGCCATCGGACGGGCGATGGGGCTGATCATCAGGAATATCGGTGGTGTCCGCAAGGGGATAGAGGACATCAGCGTCTTCGGCAATCCAGGGAAGTACAGCATGGTGATCGCGGAGAACGAGGAGGAAAGCCCCTGGGAGCCACTGCACGTAGAACAGGGCTTCAAAGGCGAAGACAGCACCTTATCCCTTATCTATCCGAATACTACGACGCAGATATTCCCGTACACTTCCGATGCCGAAGGCATACTGAACGCGGCGATCGCCAATATTATCCCTGGCCGAAGCGGGCTGATCTGTCTGGTGCTGATTCCCCTACACGCCAAGGCTTTGGCCAGTAGTGGCTGGACCAAGAAGGATATCGCCGGCTTCATCGCGGAGTACGCGCGAGTGCCAGCGTATTGCCATCCCGCCTACTCCGCCACACAAGACGTTTCAAGATCTGGGGTTTGGCAACGGCCTCCGAACAATCCCGAGGACACGATGGCCATACTGAATAGCCCGGACTGGATCAGGATCATCGTCGCCGGTGGACCAGGCGCCTTTATGGGCCTGTTTCAGGCCGGCGGCTGTGCAATCGGCAATCGCTGGGTGACCAAGAAGGTCGAATTGCCCGCAAACTGGGACTCGCTGGTGGAGAAGTGCAAGGGCATCGTCCCCAATTACCTGCGCTACTAAATGGTTCTTGACGCGAAATGGGTGCGATGCCCCACCCCGGGCGGACAGAGACGTCCGCCCCTACAGACGGTACTTCGGGCCAAAGGCTATTTGTCCAGCGGCCCTGAAAGGAGATCTTGCCTATGAGCATCCAATACGAGGTCCTCAATCCCTGGGCTGAGGCCGATCCCGTGCCCTTGCGGGGCATCTCGCCTCGCTTGACTGACCTCACCAATAAGACCATTGGCCTGTTCATCAACTCCAAGGGCGTTGCCCCGGGTATGCTCGCCCTGGTCGAGGAGAAACTCGAAGCCAGCTTCCCCACGCTCGGCTTCCGCACCTTCCTGCTCAGGTTCAACCGTGAGGTCGCCGGTACGGAGGATCAGCCCCGCTTCGAGGAGTGGGCCAGGGGCATCGACGCCGCCATCACCGCCGTCGGCGATTGAGGGT
>JACQUC010000228.1 GCA_016210495.1 Chloroflexota bacterium | reverse complement strand
GTCCTATAGCTTCCACGGGAACGTGTCCCTCGATGACGTAGCCCCCGATAACGGCCGTGTGGCAGCCTTCCACGCGCTCGGGCACTCCGAACCTCTGTTTGACCGGCTTCATGTCTTCCAGCCATTGAACCTGGACTTTGAAGCCGCTGTCTTTCATGTAGCCTGACCAGGCTTCGCAGCACCCTCAGCCCTTTGGCGCGTACATGGTGACGGAGTTACTGCTGCCTCCATCGGGTGGGATAAGGGACACGGGGGAAATGCCGGGATTGCCGGACGTCGAGCATCCCGCAGCCACGATGGCCAGCGCCAGTGCCACAGCGCCGAGCAGGAACATCATCGTGTGGCGACCAGTGCTTTGGTCTGTTCTCTTTAACAAAGGGGCATCTACTGGCATACGGTGTTCTTCCGGCCTCGCGGACCATTCTGGGTCCGGTCCACGGCCCATCAAAGGATATCGCCAGCAAGCGCGGCCTGTCAAAAGAGGGGCGCGGATTCGCCGATTCGTCGTTGCGAGTCCCGATTCAATCGGGACGAAGCAATCTCAGCGTACTGGTGGGGGCTCCGTAGGGGCGATTCTCGCAGATCCCGGCCCTATCGGGAGCGAATCGCCCTTGCTCATGACCGAGAGGCTAATTGCGTGCTGAAGCATCATCACGGCTCGGCGCAGGGGTAGGAGCCGAGGACACGGATGAGGCTCCGGGCCGCGCGCAGTTCGGCCAGCGCCTCGACGCAGGCCTGGTCGTCCTCGTGGCCCTCGAAGTCGGCGTAGAAGATGTACTCCCAGGGCCGGTCCCGGCTGGGCCGTGATTCCAGCTTCGTCAGGTTGATCTGTCGCTTGGCGAAGGCGCCCATGCAGGCGTAGAGCGCCCCGGGGACGTTCGGCACGGCGAAGATGATGGACGTCTTGCTCTGCGGCGCCCGTTCCGCCTTCTCCCGGGAGATTGCCAGGAACCGGGTGTAGTTCTGCGGATTGGTCTCGATGTTTGCCGCGAGTATCTCCAGACCGTAGAACTGGGCGGCCCGCCTGCTGGCTACTGCGGCGCAACCGCGCAGGCCCTGCTCCCTGATCATCTTCGCGCTGCCCGCCGTATCGTAGGTGGGGACTATCTCAACCTTCAGCCGGGCGAGGTAGTCCTCGCATTGCGCCAGCGCCTGCGGGTGTGAGTAGACCTTCGCTATACATTCGATGGTCTCCCCGGCCAGGGCCATGAGGCAGTGGCTGACCCGGAGGTATACCTCGCCGCAGATGTTGAGCTCGTACTTGCGCAGCAGGTCGTAGGTGTCGTTTATGCTGCCCGCCTGGGAGTTTTCCACAGGCACGACCGCGAAGGCAGCCTCGCCGCGCCACGTGGCCTCGAACACGTCCGCCAGGGTCCGCCGCGGGAGTACCGGCGCATCGCCAAAGAGCCGGGCCACCGCGTCCTCGCTGAACGCGCCCCGCTCCCCCTGGAAAGCCACGACGCCTGTTGTCATGCCCGGTTCAGCCATGGGTACATGGCCATCATGAAATCTTGTTGCCCACAAGGATAGAGCGTACGGCCTCCTCGGTCGCGGCGGTGACGATGGCGATGAACTTGTCGCCCACCCTCAACACGGTCTCGGCGGCGGGCGAGAAGGGGACCGTGTCCTTGCGGATGAGGGCGCAAAGCAGCGCTCCAGCAGGCAAGGGCAACTCTCCCAGCCTCTTCCCGGCGGCCGGCGAGTGTGGTGGTATACGGATCTCCACGACCTCCATGCCCTCTTCTTCCATGTCCAGTAGATGGACCAGAGGATGCGTGGGCATTTCCTCCTGTATATGCTCCAGGATCAAGTTGGTTGCGCTGACGGTGCAGTCCACGCCCAGCTTGCGGAAGATAGCCAGGTTCTTGGGGTTGTTTACGCGTGCGACGGTGCGGGCAACGCCGAACTTGTGCTTGGCAACCTGGCAGGCGACCAGGTTGTCCTCGTCTCCGTCTGTGGCGGCGACGAGCATATCGGCCCGTCCGGCGCCGGCATCCGCCAGCGTGGCTGTCTCGCAACCATCGCCATGCATGCAGACGGAGCCGATCTCCTCGTTGATGCTCTCACACCTGGCGGCATCTTTCTCCAGGATAAGCGCCTCGTGCCCCTCGTCCAGCAAAGCCTTGCACAGGGGATATCCTACCTTGCCGCCGCCGACGACGATGATGTACATGCTGCCCTTCCTACGGTGTCTCCAGATGGGACTTCAGCAGTTCGGCGAATACGGTCGTGGGGCTGAGGGCGTCGATTCCCAGGGTATCGTAGATGTCTTTGCGCAGCGGGTCGTAAATGCGGCAGGTCACCTTGCGCACATTGAATATGTGCTTGGCAATCTGTGCCGACATCACGTTGCGGTTGTCCCCCTGCGTGACCGCCGCCAGAGCATCGGCCTTCTCGATGCCAGCCCGCCGCAGCGAGCCTTCGTCGGTGCCGTCGCCGACCATCGCGGTGCCGCCGAAGGTCGAGGGCAGCCTCTTGAAAGCGTTGGCGTTCGTGTCGAGGACGGTGACCTTGTGGCCCTCGGCGTCGAGCAGAGCCGCGAGCTGCGCGCCAACGCGGCCGCAACCTACGATCACAACATTCATTTTGCCTGTACCTCGGCCAGCGTGGGACGGATGACAATGACCCGGCAGGGAGCGTCCCTGAGCACGGTCTGCGCCGTGGGGCTAATGGCGAAAACGCCGAAGCGCCGTTTGTAGCCGGCGCCCATCACGATTACGTCCACGTGTTGTTCCACGGCTTCGTCAACAATGGCCACGCCCACGTCGCGGGCCTGTAGCACGTCGGTCCGCACGTCGCATTCGCAGTCCGACGCTATGTCCTGGGCCTCGCTCAGGGCCTGTTCTCCCTTCTGCACCTCGCGCTCGATGGTCGCGTCCAACGGAAGGCTGCGCTGGACCTGTATCACGTAGAGGATGATTATCTTGCACTTGGTTTTCCTGGCCAACCGGGATAGGTTGCAGCCCAACCGAATGGCAGCGTCGTCCGTTTCCTCACCGCTTATCGGTATCAGTATCCTCTCGTACCCAGATCCTTTTTCGGCCTTTGCGATAGCCATCGGTTTTCCGTCAAGCGCCTATTATAGTCATGCGAGACCATGAACGCAATCGCTCCATGCTACAATGGGTTAGGAATGAGCCAGCTTATCTTATAAATAACACGTCGGGTCCTATTATTTCTCGGTAATTTTACATGCCTATTGCCATAGGCACCAGCGAAGGATGAAAATGCCGGGATGCGTGTTTCGCCGTAGGGGCACGGCGTGCCGTGCCCGCCCAGGGCGACCGGCCGGT
>JACQUC010000227.1 GCA_016210495.1 Chloroflexota bacterium | reverse complement strand
GTGGGGGGCTTCGGAATATGATCGAGCTGGGGGCATCAAAGGAGAGCCGATAGAGGTCATAGAGGGGCCGCATACCGGACTCCCGTTTCCCGCCCGTGCTGAGATCGTGATCGAGGGAGAGATCCATCCGGGCGAACTTGTCGACGAAGGGCCTTTCGGAGAGTGGCACGGATACTATGCCAACAGTGGCCTGAGCCCAGTGCCCGAGCCGGCAATACGAGTGAAAGCGATCCACTACCGGGACAACCCGATACTTACCTGTTCCCAAATGGCGGTGCCACCCAATACACTCAATCTGATGCAGGCTATGGCTGATTCGGTGGCAATTCGAAGGCGATTGGAGGAGTACGGCGTCCCGGGGGTGAAGGGCGTGTGGACTTACTACGGGGGAACCGGTGGCCTATTCAATGTGATTTCCATCGAACAGGCATATACAGGCCATGGGCGTCAGGCAGGGCTACTTGCCTCCCAGTATCCTGGAGGGATGGGGGCCTACACAGTAGTGGTGGAGGAGGACATCGATCCCTCGAATCTCGAGCAAGTCGTGTGGGCGATGGTGACCCGCGCTCAGCCAGACCGCTCGATACAAGTCCTTCCATCTTGTCACGTCACCAATTGTTCTCCGGCTATTCGTCTCGGCGAGAAGAATAGAGATGACAAAGAGATGCCACTTACCGCAGGTAGAGTCGTGATCGACGCGTGCCGAGACTATACCTGGAAGGAAGACTGGTATCCCATGGCCAAGGTTAGCTCTCGCCTGCGAGCAGACATCGAAGAGAAATGGCAGTCAGTCTTGTCCAAGCAGTACATCGGTTAGAAAGAAGGAGGCATGTATGAGCCACGTCGATTTGCGAGAGTGGTTAGAAGCGGTAAGGAGCCGTGGGGAACTGGAGTGCATCTCCGGGGCCGACTGGAACCTCGAGATGAGCTCCATCGTCGAGCTGGTATACAGACATGGCAAAGACCCCAAGCCGGCGTTGTTGTTCGACGAAATCCCTGGCTATCCCAGAGGCTATCGCACTCTCTTCGGTATGCTCGGCTCACTCTGGAGAATATCCAAGACCCTGGGCTTACCGGTGGATGGGGGTGAGATCAATCGGATGCGAGTGCACCAACACTGGTATGACAAGGCTAAAACCATTAAGCCTGTACCTCCCCAAGTGGTATCATCAGGCCCAGTGCTGGAGAACACAGCTACCGAAGGACAGATAGATGTGTTGAAGTTCCCGGCGCCCTTCTTTCACGAGCACGATCGCTGTCGCTATCTTGGAACGGGGCACGCCGTCATTCAGAAAGACCCTGACACCGGCTGCGTCAATCTGGGTGCTTATCGCATTATGGTGGTCGACCGTAATCGGCTTGCCATCCACGCCGGGCGAGGACAGCACGGGGATATCATTATGAACAAGTATTTTGCCCGGGGCCAGACGGTACCTGTCGTCATCGCGGCGGGGTTGGACCCTGTTTTGTGGTGGGTATCTTGCCAAAAAGAGACGCCGTGGGGCGCTTCGGAATATGATCGAGCCGGTGGTATTAAGGGAGAGCCGATAGAGGTCATAGAGGGGGCGCATACCGGACTCCCGTTTCCCGCCCGTGCTGAGATAGTGATCGAGGGAGAGATCCATGCGGGAGAAGTCGTCGACGAAGGGCCTTTCGGGGAGTGGCATGGATACTATGCCAACAGGGGCCTGGAGACGGTGCCCGAGCCGATAATACGGGTGAAGGCGATCCACCACCGGAACAATCCGATACTCACCTGTTCCCAAATGGCAGTGCCACCCAATACACTCAATCTGATGGTCTCAGTAGCCGATTCGGTGGCGATACGGCGGCGGTTGGAGGAGTATGGCATCCCGGGAGTGAAGGGCGTGTGGACTTATTACGGGGGAACCGGTGGCCTATTCAATGTGATTTCCATTGAACAGGCGTACACAGGGCATGGGCGTCAGGCCGGGCTGCTGGCTTCCCAGTATCCTTCTGGAATGGGGGCTTACACAGTGGTCGTGGAGGAGGACATCGATCCCTCGAATCTAGAGCAAGTCGTGTGGGCGATGGTGACCCGCGCACAACCAGACCGCTCGATACAAATCCTTCCATACTGCCATGGTGCCAACTGTAATCCTGCCATCCCTCTGAGCGAGAAGAAGAATGGAGATAAGGACAGGTTGCTTACGGCGGCTAGAGTCGTGATAGATGGCTGCCGTGATTATACCTGGAAGGAAGACTGGTACCCCATGGCCAGGCTTAGCCCTGGAATGCGAGCAAACATCCAAGAGAAGTGGCTGTCGGTCTTCTCCAGGCTCATTTAGACCAAGCAAATGAGCTGCCCCAACTTGACAACTCACAGTGGCTAGTGTATATTGTTCGCACCGACGAACCATATTCTTCAACAAGAATGCTCTTTCTCATCGCCGTCCAAGATGAGTCGAGTCAAAGCGCCTTCCCTTGTTGGCCGCCGCTCGACCCACGCGATTCCCGCGTACGACGCCTGGAGTTAGCGAATGAGTGCTGCGACGAGCAACAGATACCAGCGTGTCTTGGAGCCTTTGCGGGTGAAGGACGTTACCTTGCGCAACAGGATCGTCTATCCACCCATCGGCACCGGGTACGCTACGCGAGAGGGCTACGTTACAGGCGGGCTGATCAACTACCACGCGGCCAGAGCGGTACACGTCGGGATGGACACGGTCGAGTTCACGACGGTGAGGCAGAGGGGCGCGCTGATTCCGAACCACCTGGCTGCTTACGACGACAAGTTTGTCCCCGGGCTGGCGAAGCTGGCCGAAGCCATCAAATCGAAAGGCGCAACCGCAGCTCTTCAGCTTGTAGACCTTGGCGCCAGAACGGGTACTGCCGGAGCGGTGGGAGACCCGCTCGCCCCGTCGAAGATACCCGCGGGTGCCATCGGCCTCTACGAATCCATAGAGATGACGGTAGTGCAGATCAAGGAGATGGTGGAGGCTTTTGCCGAGGGCGCCCGCAGAGCCTACCAGGCAGGATTCGACGTCGTAGAGATCCACGCCGCCCACATGTACCTGATCAGCCAGTTCCTTTCCGGCTTTACCAACAAACGTACCGACGACTACGGGGGCTACCTCGAAAACCGAGCCAGGTTTCTGCTGCAAATCATCACGGCGGTGAAACAACGTGTGCCGGATAACTATCCGGTTGCCGTGCGGATCAACGGCGAAGAGTCTTACGAGAACGGGCTGACCATCGACCAGTCCCAGAGAATAGCACAACTACTGGAGAAGGCCGGCGTCGACATCATTAGCGTGTCGCGCATCATCCGCAAGGCCCAGATGAAAAGTGGCGCCGGCTTGGCCTATGAATGGAACACCTCCGTCCCGCCAAAAGAGGCGGAGGATGGGTGCAACCTCTACCTGGCCGAGGCCGTTAGAAAAGTAGTGAAGGTGCCGGTGATGACCGCCGGCAAGATATTCTCGCTCGATCAAGCCGAGCAGATACTGCGGGACGGCAAGGCCGATCTGATCGGCATGGCGCGGCAGTTGATCGCCGACCCGGACACCATCCAGAAGGAACTGGGGGGCAGATCGAACGAGGTCAGGAGGTGCAAGCAAGATCATCTGTGCGGCATAACCTTGGGATCCGGGAAACCGGTGCGCTGTTCGTGGAACAAGGCGTTACCGCCGGAAAACATCAGCACTCCCGCATGAGGGCGAAGGGCCTGAACCGCTGATTGACGCAGATTAATGGATTACGCAGATTACCGGGATTCGCTATCTGTGAAATCCGTTAATCTGGTGAATCTGTGGTTCAGACTGCGGCGTGGTTAACTGACATGAACCAAGGAGGCACGAAAGTGGACCTGCGTAGCTTTCTGAAGGAGTACGAAGCAAGATACCCGGAAGACGTTTTGCACATCGAAAAGGAGATCAGCGGGAACCAGGAGATAACCGCGCTGGTGATCCAGTTGCAGAAGCAGCAGAAGTTTCCCGTCCTTGTCTTTCACAATGTGTTAAACCCTACAGGCAAGAAATCAAGCCATCCGGTCATAACTAATGTGTTGGCCAGCAGGGTCAGACAGGCAAGACTCTGCGGCTGCACCGTCGAGGGCTTGGGCAGGCACGTTTACGAAGCTACTCTGTCAAGGCGAGTAGCTCCGGTGGCTGTTCCCAAGACGGACGCTCCCGTGAGGGAGGTAATCAAGACGGCAGACGACATCGACCTTTTTCACTTCCCTCTGATCTGGCACAATGCGCTCGACGCCGGCTACTATCTCTCCGCGGGTTTTTTCACCAGTTATGAGCCTGAGTCCGGGATAGATAACTGCGCTCTACTCCGCACGTGGATCAAGGAAAAGGACACGGTTAGAGTTTTCCTGGTGCCCAGGCCCATGCACAGCGCCTGGAACCTCCATAAACACGAGCAGAAGGGCCAGGACATGAAAGCCTGTATTTGGTTGGGGCATCATCCTTTGGCCTACATGGGGGGACTGGCGAAGCTGGCGTATCCTGAGAGCCACTGGGAGGCGATAGGAGGTATGATGGGCGAGCCGCTCCGCCTGGTGAGCTCGGAATCTCTGGGTGACGACTTCAAGGTACCGGCCGACGCGGAGGTGGTTATCGAAGGCATTATGGAAGCGAACAGGCGCTATCCTGAAGGACCATTTGGCGAGAACCCGGGGTACTATGGTGGCCAGATCCTCAATCCTCAACTCCGGGTTACCGCCGTTACGCACCGCAAGGATGCCATGTGGTACAACATCGCCGCCGGCTACGCCGACCATCAGCAATCGGGTGCACCAAACGTGGAGGGTCAGTTGTGGGCAGCACTAAAACCACGTTTCGCGACTCTCGTCAACGTTCACGTGCCGCTTTCCGCCACCGGCCGGTACGCCGCCTATCTCCAGTTCAAGAATCCGCTGCCCGGCGAGGCGCGGCTGGCTATCATGCTCGCCTGCACGGCCCGCACCCACATCAAGCACGTTTTTGCCTTCGACGAAGACGTCGACATCTTCGACGAGAGGGATGTGATGTGGGCGATAACCACCCGAAGTCAGTGGGACAGGGACGTGATGATCTTCCCGCACACAAAGAGCGTGCCCCTGGACCCATCGACCACGCCTCCGGCGCTGGGGGCCACGGGCGGCATAGACTGCACGAAGCCGTGGGGCGAGCCTTATGAGGAAAGGGTCGGGATCGAGCAGGAGGTAGCAGCAAGGGTCAAGCTCGAGGACTATGTTTCGCCCGAGGACCTCGGGCGGCTCACTCAAGATAGATCGCGGTTAGTGCGTTCACCAGGGGCGTCGTCAAACGGGGGCAACCACGCAGGGTTGCCCCTACGGTAGGTCGGCGCGTATGTGCGTGAATATGCGTTAGGAAGGGGAACGAGCGATGGCTCACATAGGCAGAGTAAATTGGGTGACCTGTCCCAATTGCACGTGGCGATATTATCTTGGCGCCCAACTGCTGCTCGCGGAGGGAGCGCCGTCAATCTGCCCCAAATGCCGCCAGGAGTTCGACCCGAGGCCGCATCTGGAGCCGAAAATGACCGAGCTTAGTGCCTGGGACTTGAGTTGAGGGCGCCAAAACCCGACGCCGCCGGTAGACTAAACAGCGACCGGCGGCCTTTCCAATTCGGAACGCTGTTGCCTGGCTGGGTAGCACGACGATTGCCGGGGTACTTGACACCGCCCCGATCTTTGTGTATAGTGCCCTCGCGATGAATGTTATTCCTACACAGGAATACCAAGACTCCAAGCCATCACTGTTTTTCCCCGTTTCTGTTTGTCGGTCGGGCGCCCAGGCGTCCGCAACACTTCAGATTCTGCCGGCCCCTGGGCACGGGAGGGGGGTCTACGGGATTCTGACTCCCAGAGGGTAGCGCCGCGGGATACGCGGCTTGGGTGCTAGCTGAGCCGGTGGTATGCGGAGGCCAGTAATGTCATTGGCTCGCCGAAAGCTTTGCAGGGGGGTGTAGTAAGTGATCGATATCGAGAAAGCAAGAGCAGAGATGGCCAAGCGGGGCCTGGATGTCCTGGTAGCTGGCTCCTTGACCAATACTTTTTATTGCACGGGGCATTACTCGCACGTCTGGTACATCATCAGAGATGAGATCAGGCTCGCGGTGATTCCGCGGGACTCGCATCCTTTCGTCGTCTGCCCCGACATCGAGGTCGGGTCATACACGAAGAACGGGCTGTTCGATGCCTACGAATTTCCGATGGATGTGTACTACAAATACCCACCAGGCGCCGATCGCTACCTGAAGGCCAGAGAGAACATCAAGGAGTTCGAGGCGGTCTGGAAAAGCATGGACGTCCGCAAGATGCTCACGGCTACCCCAGGGCTGCTTCTGGCCAAGGTGCTACGCGACCGAGGGCTGTCCGGCGCCAGAATCGGCGTCGACAAGGAGTATGTGGAAGCAGAGCTCTTCGAGGATCTCGGCCGTGCCCTGCCCCAGGCAGAATTGAAAGACGGAACCGACCTCTTTCTCCGCCTCCGCGCCATCAAGAGTGCTCAGGAGCTCGAGTACATCGTCCAGGCGACGAGGATCACCGAGCGGGCTATCGAAACCTCTTTCCCCCTGGTCAAGGAGGGGGGCAGCATGGCAGAGATCAAGCAGAACGTGATCGACCAGATGTCCGTCGAAAACTCAGAGCCATTCGAAATGGTGATCATGGCCTCACCCCTGCCGCTGGGTGAGATCCTTCCCACCAGCCTGGGCGCCCTGCGATCAGGGATGATATTCCGCTGGGACGTCGGGGCCAAGTACAACCACTACTGCGCCGACGTCGGGCGGCAGGTGGCCATCGGCGAGGCGCCCAGGGAGGCCAGGGAGTTCTACAACGTCGTGCTTCAGACCACGGACGCTATGGTGGAGAAGCTTCGGCCTGGGACCAAGGCCAAGGACCTGTACCGGGCCGCCCACGACGTTATGGAGAAGGTAGATCCTGACTACAACCGGCGTCTCTTCAACGGCCACGGCCTAGGCATCGAGCTGCACGAGCTGCCCTATATCGGCCCTCTTTCCGACGACGTTCTCGAGCCAGGAATGGTCATTACTCTGGAGGTCCCACACTATACCGCCGGTGGTTATGGCTTCAATTACGAGGATATGTATCTTATCACCGAAGACGGGCACCAGCTCCTCTCGGACAGGCTCTCGCGGGAACTGCTGACGATGTAGCGGCGACCCGTTACCCCGAAGAAGGACAGCAACTGGCAAAGGAGGTGTCATATGGCAGGCAGTAATTATCAGCGTGTGCTGCAGCCGCTGCAAGTCAAGAGCATGACCTTGCGAAACCGAATCGTGTTCCCGCCCATCGGCACGGGATACGCCACGCGGGACGGGTTTGTCACTGGCGGGCTCATCAATTATCATGCGGCCAGAGCGGTGCACGTGGGCCTTGACGTCGTCGAGGTCACCGTGGTGCGGCAGCGCGGCGCACTCTTTCCAAGCAGCGTCAGCATTTACGATGACAAGTTCATCCCTGGACTGGCCAAGCTGGCGCGGGTCATCAAGTCCAAGGGCGCGGCCGCGGGCCTGCAAGTCGTCGATTTTGGTGCCCGCACCGGCACATGTGGCGCCGCAGGCGATCCCCTGGCCCCTTCGCGGCTGCCGGCCGGTATCCTGGGGCTTTACGAATCGATCGAGATGACGCGCGATCAAATCAAGGAGTTCGTCGAGCTCTTCGCCGAAGGCGCCCGCCGGACCTACGAGGCCGGGTTCGACTGCGTCGAGATTCACGCTGCACATATGTACCTCATCAGCCAATTCCTCTCGGGGTTTAGCAACGTGCGAACCGATGAATATGGCGGCAGCCTAGAGAACCGGGCCAGGTTCCTGCTGGAGATAGTCGCGGCGACCAAGCGGCGGGTTCCGGATGACTATCCTATCATCGTTCGTATCAACGGCGAGGAGCCGTTTCAGAACGGCCTGACGATAGCGGACTCTCAGAAGATAGCGCAAATGCTGGAAAAGGCCGGTGTCGACATCATCAGCGTGTCCCGCATCATTCGCAAGCAGGAGATCAAGACCCAATCGGGAGATAGCTTCGGCTGGAATACGTCCGTCCCTCCCAAGGACGTAGAAGAGGGCTGTAACGTCTTCCTGGCCGACGCGGTGAAGCAGGTGGTCGGCGTGCCCGTCATGACCGCGGGCAAGATCTTTAGCGTGGCGCACGCCGAGCAGATTCTGCGGGATGGCAAGGCGGACCTGATCGGGATGGCCCGCCAATTGATTGCCGACCCCGATACGCTGCAAAAAGAAGTCGATGGCAGGACAAAAGAGGTCCAAAGATGTAAGCAGGATTTCCTCTGCCAGACGACCCTGGGGGCCGGCGTGCCCATGTGCTGCTCGAGGAACAAGGCCGTGCCGCCCGAGAATATCAGCACCCCGGCGTAGTACGAAAACATGTCAACCGCAAAGAACGCAAAGGGAACTTTGAAATCTTTGCGTCCTCTGCGCTCTTTGCGGTAAGAATCCCGGGGTTTGCATCATTGGTGCCGATCTGCTAACAACTCGAGGTGCAAACGGCTTGAACTGGACCGAGGAGTACCAAAAGAAGCTGGTATCGCCTGAGGAAGCTGTCTCCGTGATCAAATCCGGTGACAGAGTTGTCGTGCCCCTGGCGAGCGAGCCGATGGCCCTCGGTCTGGCCCTCGCGGCGCGCGCCGCGGAGTTGCGAGGCGTCGAGATATACATAGGTGGTCCTACGCGGGATCTTGGCTGGTACGACGAGTGGGCGCGGGACGCATTCGACATTGTGTTGGGATTCCTCCCACGCTATGCGCCGCCCGCGGCGCGGCGGATGGCGTTGGCGAAGCAATGCGACTACCGCGTGTTCGCATCGTCGCTGTCGCTAAAAGCCCTGCGAGAGGATCGCTCAGATGCCCGCCGTGTCGACGTATGTCTTCTCGAGACATCTCCCCCCGACGCCGGCGGTTTCTGCAGCTTTGGCAACTCCGTCTGGGACAAGAAGAGCTGGGCTGAGAGCGCCGAGATAGTCGTGGCCGAAGTGAACCGAAGTTTCATCCGCACGTATGGGGGCAACTCCATACACATGTCGCAGATCGATCGTTTCGTCGAGGGAGAGTCGGATACGACGAGTGCCTTCACCAATGTCGCGCCGCTCGAGATTCCTCCTGAAGCGAAGGCGGTTGCCGAGCACGTGTCCAGTCTCATTCGGGACGGCGACACCATTCAGGTTGGCGTTGGCACCCTGACGGAGGCTTTGATATCTGCCGGTGCACTCGATGGGAAACGTGATCTGGGTTACCACTCCGAGCGGATACCCCGAGGGGGCCTCCAACCGGTCCAGGAGGGGATTGTCAACGGCAAGCGCAAGTCGGTAGATACTGGTAAGGTGGTAGCGACCTGCATCCCGCTCGGGCCGGGCGACGAGGCCCTTGTGAATGGCAACCCCGCATTCGAGTTGTACGATTGGGGCTATACCAACGACATCCGGGTGATTGCCGCTCAGGACAACATGGTAGCGATCAACGGCGCGTTGGCCATAGACCTGACGGGGCAGGTGGCATCGGAGTCGGTCGGGTTCGATATGTACAGTGGCGCCGGGGGCTTGCCCGAGTTCGCCATCGGCGCCGTGCTTGCCAGGGGCGGCAGGTGCATCATCGTGCTGCCTTCGACGACCTCTGATGGTAGGTCGCGCATCGTCCTTGCGCTTGCCACCGGGACCGCCGTGACGGTGACGCGACAGTTCGTGGATTACGTCGTGACCGAGTACGGAATCGCGCGCTTGTTGGGCAAGACGCAGCGAGAGAGGGTACAGGAACTTGTGGGTGTTGCGCATCCGCAGTTCCGCCAAGAGTTGTATCGCGACGCGCAAAGGCTTTACTGGCCGTAGAGGAGGCTGGGTATGACTGCGGACCTGAAGTTCATCCGCTTCGAGCGAGATGACGAAGGGATAGGGGTCTTGATGCTAAATCGCCCCGAGGTGCTCAACGCCCTGAATACCCCTATGCTGGAAGAGATCCAGCACGTTCTGGAGGGTGCCAGGCTGGATCTGTCACTCAAGGTGCTGGTGATCAAAGGAGAAGGCCCGACCTTCTGCTCGGGATTCGACCTGCGTGAGTACAGAGAGACACTTTGCGATGACAGGGCACGCGGGGACGCCTCGCGTATCATGTTCGACGAACTGCGGCTGCAGCAATTCAGCCCGATCCGCGAGGTCTTCCGTCTCTTGTGGGAATCGCCCGTCGTCTCCATTGCCCAGGTCCAAGGCTACTGCGTGGAGAGCGCTCTAGCCGTCGCGATGATGTGCGATCTCGTGATCGCTGCAGACGATGCGCGGTTCTTCTGGCGTACTATTGGCGGCGGAGGCCCGGCCTGGCACCTCTGGCCGTGGACCATCGGACTGAGGAAGACCAAGGAGCTTCTCTTTGCGGTCGAATATGTCACTGGGGAAGAGGCCGCACAGATGGGCATGATCAACAAGAGCGTTCCTGTCGAGGAACTGGACGGGGAGGTTAAGAGGTGGGCACGGAAAGTTGCCAGACGTGAGCGGGAGTTCCTCTGCCTGGACAAGATGGCAACTAACAAGGCGTTCGAGATGATGGGACTCTTCAGCGCGCTCGACAACGCCGTGCTGGCTCACCTGCTTTCTCATCTCACAGAGCCCAGCCGGGCACTAGAGGGAAAGGCCAGGGGGGGCACGGCGGGGCAGTTCAGGGAATCGTTGGAGGCTAGGGCGTCGGCTACCGATCGCGATATCCTGGAATAGGAGACGCCAGAATCACCGTTGGAAGGAGGTGGCCAGAAAACAATAACCGGCGCGATCGCGAAAGGGGCCCGGCGTCCGGCTCTACAGCGATTGCCCGCGCGGCCGCATCGCCAAGGAAAGCCTTGGAGTGGTAGATGCCAGCAGACTAGATCATAGGAGGTTATCGGTATGTGGGCTAAACCAATCAGGTCCATCTTCGGCTTACTGCTTGTACTGACGCTATTGGCCGGTCTGGTGAGCGCTTGTGCGGGCGCAGCGCCAACGCCAACGCCCGCGCCAGCGAAACCCGCTGCGGCGCCGGCTGCGGCGCCGACATCCGCACCCGCTCCGGCGAAGCCCGCGGCAGAGCCGACCAAGCCGGCGGCTGCGGCGCCGGCGCCAAAACCTGCCGCGCAACAGGTCAAGCTGCGGTTCGCCACGGAGTTCGCCCTCGGCGCCATCGCCACCGACGTCATTAAGGAGTGGCTGGAAGCAGTCGAGAAGCGCACCGCCGAGCAGGTGAAGTTCGAGACCTACTGGGGTGGTGCTCTCGTCAAGGCCGGCGAGGGGCTGCCGCAGGTGCAGCGTGGGGCGCTGGACATGACCTTGTATGCCGTCCAGAACCATCCGAGCCAGCTAGTGCTGAACAATGTGTTCTTCGCCGTTCCCTTCGGGCCAAAGAGCGCGCTGACCCTGGAAAAGGCGGTCTCGACCCTCTACGAACAGACCCCAGCCTTGCAGGCCGAGTTCGAGATGTTCAATCAGAGGCTGCTGTTCTTGGAGCCTGGTCACGGCTACGACCTGTTCAACAACAAGCCGATCAAAAACGTGGCGGATCTGCAAGGGAAGAAAGTAGCAATCTCTGGCGTCTACTACCCGAAGGTCTTCCAGGCCGCCGGTGCGGTCCCGATGTCACTTCCTTTCACTGACCGAGCCACCTCGCTGAAAGCGGGTTTGATCGACGCTGTGGCGGTGTATCCCACCGCGGTGGTCGACTGGGGCTGGACCGACTTCGGCAAGTATTACACGAGGATCGGCATGGGCCACTTCCCCTGGCCCGCCTTCACCATGAACACCAATCGCTGGAAAGCCTTGCCCAAAGATGTCCAGGATGTTATGCTCGACGAAGCGAAAAAGGCCACCCGCAAAGCCGCCGAGCTCATCGAGAAGCGTGAAGTAACTGATGGCATTGGAACCTTGAAATCAAAAGGAATCGAGGTCTCCGAGTTCTCCGACGCCGACTTGACCGCGTGGATGAAGGATATGCCTGAAGTGGCTCTATCCTGGATCAAGGACACCGACAAGGTGGGCCGCCCCGGAAGGGAAGTCGTCGAGAAGTATATGAAGGCCGCTGTAGACGCCGGCCACAAGTGGCCCAAGCAGTGGAAGGTGCAGGACTAGGCCAGGCCTGCCGAACACCTTCGCACATACTGAGCCGACTGAGCCAAATCTATAGGGGCGGACGGCCCTGAACGGCCCTGTCCGCCCCGGGGGTGGGGTAGGGCGCGGTCGCCATTTCCCACCAAGAATTGTTTTGACCCGAAACGAGGGAAGACCAGAGCCTCCCACTCTGGTCTTCCCCGATCAACCTTAAGGAGGCAAGCTGGCGAAATGGAGGAAAAGCGGGTCGTCTCTCAGGCGGTCGCCGAAGGCAACGGCGTGGCGTCTGCGGCGAGCAGGGACACATCAACTTCGTCAGCCGCCGGATATGTTTTTCGGACCCTGGCACGCGTTGTCACGGCTGCCGGAAGGGTATCTAACTTCGGCGCCTCGATCGCGGTCCTGGCTCTGATGTTTCTCGTAGTCGCCGATGTAGCGATGCGTTTCCTGTTCAACAAACCCATTCCCGGATCGATTGAGATGGGTATTACTGTGCTCGTCTTCGTAATATTACTGCCTCTCGCCTATACTCAGACCAATGGCCAGCACGTCCGGGTGGAGTTACTGTTGAATCGCTACGGCCGCAGGCAGCGCGCCCTTTTTGAGGTTTTTGTTTGTATCGCCGGCGCCGTGCTGCTCGCCTTGCTCGCCTGGGATAGCTGGGATTTCTTCATGGATTCCTGGACACTGAAGGAGGAGATGGAAAGTACGCAGTTGCGGTTTCCATACTACATTTCGAAGTTCGCTCTCCCCATCGGGGCATTTTTGTTCAGCCTTCAGTTTCTGGTCGATGCCGGCCATCAGTTCGCGAAGCTCAGGAGGGAGAAGGAGTAGTGGAGCCCCTATCCATCGGCTTGATTTCTATCGTGGCCTTACTGGTCCTTATCCTGATGGGAGTGCACGTGGGCCTGTCGCTGATGCTGGTCGGTTTCGTCGGGATTGTCGTGATCACCGGCAGTTATGACACGGCGCTGACCATGCTGACCACTACCAGTTTCTTTACCAGTGCCGAGTGGCTCTTCGTCACCCTCCCGCTGTTTATCATTATGGGCTCCTTTGGCGCTTACGCCGGCATCACCAACAACGCTTACAGGATCGCCAACAATTGGTTTGGGTCGCTACGAGGCGGAATGGCGATCGCCACCACGTTTGCTTGCGCAGCCTTCGGGGCGGTAAGCGGCTCGACCATAGTGACTTCCAGCCTGTTCACCAAGATCAGCCTGCCCGAGATGCTCCGCCTTGGCTACGACAAGAAGTTGGCCACCGGCACCATCGCTTCCGCCGGGCTTCTGGCGATGCTCATCCCCCCGAGTGCGATGATGATCGTCTTTGGCATGCTCACCAAGACCTCGGTCGGCGCACTGTTTATTGCCGGTATTCTGCCGGGCATCGTGCTGGCGGTGATGTACTCCGTGGGGACCTACCTGCTGGTGATGAGAAACCCGAAGCTTGCGCCGCCATCGCCTGTACGCGTGACCTGGCGCGAGAAGATCCTTTCCACTAAAGATGCTTGGGGGGTGGTCGTGCTGGCCATCGTGGTCATCGGCGGCATCTTCGGTGGCGTGTTCACCGCCACTGAGGCGGCTGCTGTCGGTGCGTTTGCTGCCTTGCTGATGTCCTTTGCCCAGAAGAGGCTGAGTTGGAGCAGGCTCCTGGAGGCGATATTGGAGGCCGCGCGTATCACGGCGATGGTCTTCTTTATCCTCATCGGCTCACACATGTTCGGTCGCCTGCTGGCGCTCTCCGGGCTTAGCACCGCCTTCACCAAGACCGTTTTGGGTTGGGGCCTGCCGCCGATAGCCCTGGTGGTTATGCTCGTGATCCTCTACCTGTTTCTGGGCACGTTCATAGACTCCATATCGCAAATGAGCCTGACCTTGCCAGTGGTGTTCCCTTTGGTGATGACGTTGGGTTTTGACCCGATCTGGTTTGGCGTCGTAGTGGTGATGGCCGTGGAAGCCGGGGGCCTGACGCCGCCTCTGGGACTGAATGTCTACGCAGTCAAAGCGGCCGCCGGCAACGTCGTGACCCTGGAGGAAGTGTTCCACGGCATCGTGCCCTTCTTCCTGGTCATTCTGGTGTTCCTTTCTCTGCTGATTGCTTTCCCGGACATCAGCCTGTTGCTGCCTAGGATGATAAGCGCACGCTAGCATCTGGGCAGAAAGGTGCAGGTTCTTAGAGCCACATGTGCTAACGATAAGATGATGTAGGTTGACAGTGATGGCGGCGTATTCGGTAGTTGGCAAAAGCGTCCCGCGCGTGGATGCACTGGCAAAGGCCACCGGCAGGGCGAAGTTTACGGGCGATTTGATCGAGCCCGGCTCGCTTTACGCCAGCGTCTTGAGGAGTCCCTATCCTCACGCCAGAATCCTCTCCGTAGATACCTCGATGGCCGAGAGGCTGCCGGGGGTGCGGGCGGTGTTGACCGGCAGGGATCAGCCCGACCGACCCATCGGAGTGTTGATCTACGACGAGTTCCCCATCGCGCGTGACGTCGCTCGCTACGTTGGCGAGCCGGTTGCGGCGGTGGCGGCGGACACGCCGGACGTTGCCGCGGAGGCCATCGCGCTGATCGACGTCGAGTACGCCGAGCTGCCCGCCGTCTTCGACGCGGAGCCGGCGGCCAGCCCCGATTGCCCCGTGCTCGTCCATCCGCACCTGGCCGAATACGAGCGCGCCAGCCTGGCGGGCATCAGCTCCGGACAGGCGGGCGCAACCAACATCTTCTTCGAATGGAAAATTCGCCAGGGCGACACCGATCGTGCCTTCCGCGACGCCGACCTCATCGTGGAAAACAGGTACTCGCTGCAGAGGATCAGTCACGGCTGTCTGGAGCTGCACCAGGCAGATGCGTGGACAGACTCAGACGGCATGCTCACCATTCGCTCCACGCGACAGGGCGCGGGACTGGGCAAGCCTCCGCTTTGCCGGTTTTTCGATCTCGACGACAGTCAAGTCAGGCTGTTGGAGCCGTACGTGGGCGGCGCCTTCGGGGGCAAGACTGACCTGTTGATTGAGCACATCGCCGCCATGCTGGCTCAGAAAGCCGGCCGGCCCGTGACGCTGGCGATGACCAGAAAGGAGGTGTTGAGCACCATCTGTCGCGGCGCGTTCGTCATCTACGTCAAGGACGGGGTCGCCGCCGACGGGACGCTGATCGCCCGGGACCTGAAGGTTCTTTTGGACATCGGCGCCTATTCGCAGCTCGCCATCGCCACCGTCAGAAATGCCTGCTTTGGGGCGGTGGGGACGTACCGGGTACCCAACTTCAAGTGGCATTCCCAGGGCATCTACACCAATCAATGCCCGGCAACGGCCCTGCGCGGCTTCGGGACGCCCGAGGTGCACTGGGCGCTGGAGCAGCAGATGGATATCATCGCGGAGAAGCTCGGCATCGACCCGGTAGAGCTGCGCCTCAAGAACGTGTTGAGAGAAGGCGAGCGAAATGCCCAGGGTCAGCTTATGCACAGCATCGGGGCGGAGGGATGCCTGAAGAAGATAGCGGACTGGCTGAAATGGGGTGAACCGCCCGCCCAAGGGCAGGAGCCGTGGAAACGGGCCAAAGGGCTTTCACTCGTCAACAAGTACACGTCTGCCGGCACCACGTCTGGCGCGTTCGTCAAGGTACACCGTAACAGGGTCCTGGAGGTACGCCACGGCCTCGACGAGCTAGGGCAGGGTCTGAACACTGTGGTCGCCCAGATCGCCGCCGAGGAGTTCGGCATCCCGATCCAAGACGTGCGGATTGTGCGCGGCGACACGGCCTTTGCGCCCTACGACTGGGCCTCGGTCGGCAGTCGCAGCACGTGGCACCTCGGGCACGCCACGCTCCTCGCCTGTCAGGATGCCAAGCGTCAAATCCTCGCGATGGCTGCAAACCGGCTCGAGATCGGCGCTCAGGATCTGGAGCTGAGTGGATGGCGGGTGTGCGCTAGAGGCTCTCCGGACAGGTCGATTCCTGTGGCCGACCTCTTCTCTCCTCAGGGCTTTGTGCCCGTCATCGGCGAGATTGTCGGCAGGGGCGAGTACACCTGTCCAAAAGCACCGGAGGATCCGGAGACGGGCCAGTCGGATAGGGCGGCGGCGTTCTTTGCCTACGGCGCCTGCGGGGTCGAGCTGGCCGTAAACGAAGCCACAGGTGAAGTGGAAGTAGAGAAGATCGCGAGCTGCTTTGATATGGGCCAGCCGATCAACCCCTTGATGTGCGAGCAGCAGATCGAGGGCGGCATCGTGCAAGGGATGGGCTCGACCCTCTACGAGGAAATGGTGCTGCGCAGCGGCGAGGTTCTGAACTCCAATCTGACCGACTACAGAATGCCGACGACTTTGGATGTGCCCATCGACGAGCACGTCGAGGCCATCCTCGCACCTGTCTCCCACGAGGAAGGGCCATTCGGGGCTAAGGCGCTGGGCGAGGCGGTGCTGGGACCCATCGCCCCGGCCATCGCCAACGCTTTCTACAATGCCACAGGCACTAGAATCAAGGACCTGCCGCTGACGATGGAGAGGGTTTGGGAGGCGGTGAAGAATGGTGGACAAGGTTAGGTTTTTTGTGCGAGATGGCTGCGACGCCCCCGCCCCGCCCCCTGGGCGGACAGGGACGTCCGCCCCTACGGCAGCGTATTTCGCAGCGCAGCGTTGACGGTCAGGAGGGATGGGGCTTTCGGTGCTAAGAGGATCTGAGCAGGTGGTGTTCCACGGCAGAGGTGGGCAGGGGGCCACCAGTACGGTGCCCTATTTGGTGCTGGCGCTCGATCTCGAGGGAAAATACGCCCAGTCTCTCCCCAACTTCGGCGGTGAAAGACGCGGCTCGCCCGTCAAGGTCTCGCTGCGGATCAGCGACGAGCCCATCGTGATACGCGAGGCCATCGCCGAGCCCAGTTGCATAGTCGTTCTCGACACCAAGCTGATGGCCATCGTCAACGTCGCCGCGGGGTTGAGACCCGGGGGCATCGCCGTGCTCAACACGGTGAGCCCGCCGGACGAGGTTGATCTGGGGATCAGTCTCTCGATTACAGGCACCCTCGATGCCACGGCGATCTCTGAGGAGGTTTTTGGCCGCAGGCCGATTCCGCTCACGTGCATGCCGATGCTGGGGGGGTTCGCGGCCGCCACCGGGTGGATCGGCATCGACTCCATCGCCGATGCCGTCAGCCGCAAGATGGACGCAGCATTGGTGCGAAACAGTCTGAGAGCGCTTCGTGTTGGCTACGAAGCAACCAGGGTCGAAGGCAGGTATGCTTGATGGTCGTGTACACCGCCCGCAAGCTTAAGCTCAGCTTGACCGCCGCTCCCGTGACGATTCACGTTGGATGCGGCGGGCCAGTGGTTGGTCGAGTGCACCGGCCGGTGCAGGCAGTCGACAACATAGCCCCTTGTAGCAGCGCAGCGGGTTGTCCGATTGGCATCCGCATTCGCGAGCTTGCCCTGCTCGTGAGGGAGAAGAAGCTCAGGGAAGCGTGGGAAGTTCTGAAAAGCGATAACCCATTCCCGGCGATCACGGGCAGGGTTTGTTACCGCCCGTGCGAGGACGCGTGTAATCGCGGGAGATTCGACGAATCGGTTGCGATTGGCGCCGCCGTCGAGCGCTTCGTGGGCGACTTTGGCCTCGGCCTGCGCGAATTTGCGCCTCCGCCGGAGAAGCGAGAGAAGATAGCCATCGTCGGGTCCGGGCCAGCGGGACTCAGTGCGGCCTACTTCCTGGCACAGGGGGGGTATCGTGTAACCATCTTCGAGAAGCTGCCCATGGCGGGAGGGATGCTCGTCGCGGGCATTCCCGGTTACAGGCTACCCCGGAGCGTGCTCGAGGCCGAGATAGGCGGACTCGAACGTCTCGGAGTGGAGATAAGGGTCGACTGCCCGGTTGGAACGGATCCCAGCCTCGCCCAACTGCAAGGCTCGTACGATGCCGTGCTCGTGGCAACGGGGGCTCACGCGGCACGCGCCCTAAGCGTGCCGGGAGAAACAGCTATGGGCGTGCTGGATGGGATGTCCCTTCTGAGGCAGACCAATCTCGAGGGCCGAGCGGAAGTTGGTCACAGGGTGGCCGTGATCGGTGGCGGCAACGTGGCCATCGACGCGGCCAGGTGTTGCCTGAGACTGGGCGCACGCGAAGTGACGATCCTCTACCGTCGCTCCAGGGAGGAAATGCGCGCGCACGACGAGGAGGTCGCCGCCGCCCAGGCCGAGGGGATCGGTTTCGCCTACCACGTAGAGCCCGCCGCAATTCTGACCCGTGACAACCGGGTGGTTGGCGTGCGGCTGACAAAGACGAGACCGGGTGAATCCGACGCCGGAACCAGTTCCTCGGACCTCGAGCAGAGTGGTGTCGTCATGGACGTCGACACGGTGGTGGTCGCCATAGGACAGGCGGTGGATTCATCGTTTCTGAGACAGACCGGTCTGGACGCTACGCCGGAAGGGCTGCTGGCAGCAGCCCCAGGCACGTCCACCTCCGCGCCCAAGGTGTTCGCCGCTGGCGATGCGGTGACCGGGCCGAAGACCGTCGCCCACGCAATCGCGGCGGGAAAGCAGGCTGCTCTGGCCATCGACGCCGATCTGCAAGGTCGGGAGACGGCGCGCGCTCAGCTACGTCACGTCGTGAGCTTTCAAGAACTAAACACGGACTACTTCGTCCGCCGCGAGCGCGTGGTCCAACGAACGCTTACACTACAACAGCGGCTTTCTGGCTTCGCAGAGGTGAACCTGGACCTCGGCGAGGAAGCCGCGATGTACGAAGCCAGGCGCTGTTTCGTTTGCGGATTGTGCAACAACTGTGGAGTTTGCTCCAGCTATTGCCCGGAGGGGATCATCGCACAGGGAGTTGGTACCATCGACATAGAGATCGATTTCTGCAAAGGGTGTGGCATCTGTGTGACAGAATGCCCGCGGAGCGCCATCAAGATGGAGATGGAGGCGTAGGGGGATGGGGACTTGCGAGACGCGCTGACGGGGAACGAGGCGATAGCCCACGGAGTCAGATTGTCGAGGATAGGGCTGACCGCCAACTATCCCATCACACCGCAAACCGTCATCTGCGAGACGCTCACGAAGTTCATCGCCGATGGGTCGCTGAAGGCGGCGTACGTGAACTCCGAGAGCGAGCACGGATCGGTAGCCACCGTGATCGGGGCCGCCTCTACCGGCGTTCGCACCTTCATCTCGACCTGCTCGCAGGGCTTCGCGCTCGGCTTCGAGAATATCGCGTGGGCGCCTGGTGTGAGACTACCCATCGTCATGGCGGTCGTCAACAGGAGCCTCTCCATGCCCCTGGTTGCGGGCTGCGACCATTCGGATTCGATGACGGCGCGAGACCTTGGCTGGGTGCAGCTCTACGTCGAGAGCAACCAGGAGGCGCTGGACACGATCATTCAGGCGTACAGAATTGCGGAAGACAGCAGTGTTCTGCTGCCGGCGATGGTGTGCATGGACGGATTCACTGTGTCACACACTACCGAGGCAGTCGAAATCCCGAGCCAGGACGTGGTCGACGCGTATTTGCCCGTGAAGAAACAGGAGCACATAGTCCTGGACCCCAACAGACCTATGCAGATTCAAGGTCCGATGCTCGCGGAGCCCGCGATGGCTTACGTGTGGCTACAGAATCAAGCGCTACTGAATGCGAGCGGGGTCGTAAGACAGGCGAACGATGAATTCCTTGCCAGGTTTGGCAGGGGCTATGGCAACGGTTTGGTCGAGAAGGTAGAGTGCGACGATGCGGACGTGGTGCTGGTCACCATCGGCTCAATGGCGGGCAATGCGAGGGACGTCGTGCGCAATCTCCGGCGGGAGGGCAAGCGCGTGGGGCTGGCAAGGATCCGGTGCTTCCGGCCGTTCCCCAGGGAGGATATCCTGGCAATCGCGCGGCAGGCGAAGGTGATTGCCGTGCTGGATCGCAATCTATCGAGAGGCCTGGACGAAGGGGCCTGTTGCACCGAGGTCAAATCAGTGCTGTACGGTCAGGGCACCGGCTCCAAGGTTATGGGATTCATCGTCGGCCTGCACGGCGTCGAGGCCAGGGTCGAGGACATTAGCTACATCGCCAACAGAGCTCTGGCAGTCGCCGAGGGGACGGAAGAAACCACGGGAACCGCGTGGGTGCCGCGGATCGACGTGACGGTGCTGGGTGTCGCCGGCGATCTTGTGTCCCAGCCCGAAAAGGCGTATTATCCGGGCACCAGAGATTGCCCGGGCTGTCCCCTGGACCTGGCCTTCAGACACGTGATGGACAGGTTCGACAGGAACGTGGTTTTGCTGCGGACAATGGGCTGTCCCGGGTGGACCTCCACTAAGGAAGGCAGCAGCGCCATCGGGGTACCGGTTGGGCGCACCACGCTGCCGGCAGGCTGTGCCTGCGCCACGGGCATTTCGCTCGGGTTGAGGCAACAGGGAAAGGACGATACGCAGGTAGTACTGTTTGGCGGCGACGGCAGTGTAACGGATATGGGCTTTGCGGCCTTGTCTGGCGCTGCCGAGAGGAACGAGGACTTCATCTGCATCGTTCAGGACAACGAGGCATATGCGAATACCGGCATTCAGCGGAGCGGTACGACCCCGCACCTGGCGTGGACGACCACTACGCCCATCGGCAGTTGCTCCCGGGGCAAAGATACCGGCAAAAAAGACGTGCCGCTGATCGTGGCCGCGCACAGGGTACCCTACGTCGCCACTGTGTCGCTTGCTTACCTGGATGATCTCAGGAAGAAGATCGACGCAGCTCAGAAGATCAAGGGGTTCAGGTACATACACGTACACTCGCCTTGCCCCACGAGCTGGCGCTTCCCACCGGAAGAGATGATCAAGGTGGCCCGGCGCGCGGTGTTGACAGGCATTCACAAGTTGTACGAGATAAGGGAGGGCAAGCTCAGCGTAACGGTCAAGCCGGAAGAGCTCTTGCCCGTCACCGACTACCTGGGCCTGCAAGAGCGCTACGCGCACCTGAGCGGCAACGAGCTGGAAGCCTTCCAACAGGAGGTCACTCAGAGTTGGCAAAACATGCTGAAATGGGAAGGATGTGGAGTGACGGTGCCGTTCTAAGCAAAGCGGCGACGAGAACGTGGCACGTCCGTTCGACCGGCGGGTGTTGTAGAGACGACCCGGCGGGTCGTCTCTACCAAACGGATGTTGATCGAGAGCGTTGTGAGATAAGTGGTCAATGTCCTGGGCGAGGGACCGAGCGATATTCCGAAGGAGAACTAACCCCTTGGAAACACGTACGAGTGTCGAGGAGTACGCGGCCAGATTCCCTAAGTCAAGAGCGCTTTACGAGAGGGCACAGGGCAGCTTTCCTAGAGGTGCCACGCACGACATACGCGCCGTCGACCCATTCCCGATCTACGTCACCCATGCCAGTGGTCCGTACAAATGGGACGTGGACGGCTTTGAGTACGTCGATTACATTGGCGGCCACGGCGCGCTGATGCTGGGGCACGCGCATCCGTCTCTTGTCTCGGCAGTGAGCGAGCAGGTTGCTCGCGGCACGCACTACGGGGCAAGCAACGAGCTAGAGATCGAATGGGCGGAGCTGATTCGATCTATGATTCCATCGGCCGAGCAAGTGGAGTTCACGGCCTCGGAGAACGAGGCCTGCATGCTGGCCGTTCGGCTGGCACGTGCATTCACTGGCAGGGACAAGATCGTCAAGTTTCGTGGGCAGTCCGGAGGCTGGTACGATCACTTCATGGTGGGAGCGAGAGAGCCCTGGGATAAGCCTACGTCGGCCGGCTTGCTCGCTGCCGACGTCGCGAACACCACGGCCATCCCCTTCAACGACGAAGATGCCCTGGTTCGGTCGCTGTCGCTAAGAGACGTTGCGGTATTAATGCTTGAACCGACTTGCGGACTGACCGGGTTGGGGATTGCGCCATCGTTTTACAAAGTTATCAGAGAAGCAACCGAATACTATGGAACTTTGCTGCTATTCGACGAGGTGGTGAGTGGCTTCCGCTTTGCCCCCGGAGGTGCTCAAGTGCTCAGGGGAATAGGCCCGGACCTCACGGCGCTGGGAAAGATCGTAGCCGGCGGCTTGCCGGGAGCTGGGGCAGTCGTCGGTCGAAAGGATATTATGGCCCTGTTGGGGCAGAGCGACGACCCGGAGTGGAACCGTTCCAAGCGTGTCGGCCATGTGGGCACCTTCAACGCTAATCCGATCAGTGCGGCGGCGGGGATCGCGACTCTCAAGATCCTGGCCACCGGCGAACCGCAGGCAGTAGCTGCTCAGAAGGCCAGCTTGCTGCGCGCCGGCGTGCGCCGGGCTATGGAAAACCGTGGGGTAGCCGGCTGCATCTACGGCGAGTCCTCATACTGCCAACTGCACTTTGGCAACTGCGAGATGGAGGACGATTGCGACAGGTCGATCTGCCTGAACGCTCGTCTGGCGAGATCGCCCAAGTTGGGACACGCTTTACACATCGACCTGGTGCTCGGCGGCGTCCACACGGCAAACTGGGGAGTGGACCTCTTCGTGTCTTCAACCCACGACGACGTCGCCATCGCCAAGACCGTCGAAGCATTCGACAGCGCCTTTGGCCGGATGGAGCGAGACGGTATCCTGAAGGATCGTCGCCAGTAGCCGACGCTGAAGCAGGGAGGAACGGCTTGAAACTGCTCGAAGACGCGATCGTGCGCAGGAACACGGGGGCGGCGTTTACCTTGCGCGAGGGCCAGCACATCCGCGTCATCGGAGAATCCATCGTGGACTTCGTCGCGTTCAACCTCGCGGACCTGCGCGAGAGGTTCGACCAGGCCCGAACCAAGATCAACGCCGGAAGTATTTTCATTAGCCGTGGCGACACGCTTGTTTCGAAACGAAACAACGTTATGCTAACGATCCTGGAGGACAGTTGTCCGCTGGGCACCCACGATCTGCAAGCAGGCATGTGTAGCAGGGCATCCTATCTTTCGACGTACGAGTCTGGACGGTGGCCAGAGGTTAGCGCGTCTAGCAAGGAAGAGCTACCGGACCATGGGTGCTGGGAGAACCTCACCGAAGCGCTGCGGCCGTGGAACATCGCTTCAGAAGATATCCCCAGTCCGTTCAACATCTTTCAGATTATGGAGATAGACGGGCGTACGGGAGCGATGCACTTCTCTTCAGCGAGACCCGAACCCGGCTCCTTCGTCGAGCTACGAGCCGAGATGAGCTGTCTGGTAGCGGTGAGCGCGTGCCCAGCCGGCAACAAAGACAAGGACGTGCGAATTCGGGTTTTTGAGCCTTAGTGTGAGCACTGTGGCCTACTGGCAGCGACAGGGCAACCACGCAGGGTTGCCCCTACGAGGTGTCGCTTGGCAGCGGCAGGGCTCTTGTTGCGCAACTTCTTGTAATAGCCGCGACGCAAATCACGGGAAACGAAAGGAGAAGTTTGAGATGGCCAGAACGATCAGACGAAGGGACTTCCTCAAGGCAGTGGGAGGCGCGATCGGCTTTGCCGGACTGGCTTCGGTAGGAGCGTGCGCTCCCGCGGCGGCGCCGAGCCCGACGGCGACGACGGCTCCGAAGCCCGCGCCAGCCGCGCAGGCCACGCCACAGGCCGCGGCGCCGCCCCCAGCCAAAACGGCACCGCTGAAGTTTACGCTTGGAGCAACGGCGGTGGGTCTCGGTGGCGTGCTACCGGTGATAATGCGCGATAGAAAGATCACCGAGAAGTACAACATCGACCCCGACGTGAAGACGTTTACCGCCGCCGACGCCTCGGCGGCATTTCTCAACAAAGTTCTCGACGTGTCCTTTCTGGGAGTGGTGGAGACATTTCGGGTGTGGGAACAGGGCAAGACAATCCAGTTGTTCCAGCCAATTCAAGCGAATCACACATCCATAGTAGCGCTCAAGGGCGCGCCGTACAAACACATCAAGGATCTGCGAGGAAAGAAGATAGGCTCACTGGGCAGGACCAGCAGCGTTTACCAGGATCTGATGCTGGTGACCAAGGTGATGGGGCTGGAACTGGAAAAGGATTTCCAGGTGGTCTTCGGCGACAATCTTCTTCTGGAGGGGTTGCTGCAGAAGAAGGAGATCGACGCGGCTACCCTGGTCGAGCCCCGCGCCTCCATCACCATCGCCCAGGGTGTGTTCGACGAGGTGACCACGACGCGAGGGATCTGGCAGGAACTGACCGGCGAGAAGCTGTTCACGCTGGGTTACGGTGCCTGGAAAGACTGGATCGCCAAGAACCAGGACGCCGTCAAAAGGATAGCCAGGGCCATCGAAGAGACGCAAAACGTTTTGATTAGCGAGCCGAAGGCATACCAGGACTACGCCAAGTTCTTTGGCTTCGAGAAACCCGAGGAAATCGCGCTCGCCGGCAAGCGCATCCCAGACCTGTTCGTGCCGAAGTGGACCCCCAAGATACTGGAGAACATCGAGCTTACGGCCAAGAGGATGGTGGAATTCAAGTTGCTCGAGAAGATGCCACCTATTGGCGACATTATCTTGCAGGTGTAGGAATACGTGCAGGTTTCGGCAGGGAAGATAGTTAGGACCTCCCTATTCTTGAGGGGGTTGAGCCTGCTCATCCTTCTGGGGATTTGGTGGCTGGTATCCGTACTACTTCCACCAAAGACCTTTCCTACCCCTGTCGACACCGGTCGCAAGCTGCTGTTCGACGTGTTTCTGAACGGCGCCTTCTTCGAGCATTCTTATGTCACGATCCTGAGGGTCTTCGCAGGGTTCGCCTTCGCCCTCGTCGTGGGCCTGGGGGTTGGGATCGCAATGGGGGTGAGCCGATCCTTCGAGAGGCTCTTGGAGATGGAGGTGCTCATCGGGCTAACGATCCCAGGTCTGATGTGGGCCGTCGTCTCCCTGATACTTTTCGGCATCAACGAGGCGGCGGTGGTATTCTCGATCTTCATCATCTCGTGTCCCTTTATCGCTCTGAACTTCTGGGAGGGGACGAAGTCGCTGGATCGGAAGCTGATCGAGATGGCCAAGGTTTTTGAGGCGAGTAGGGGAATGATTGTCAGGGATATCTTCTTGCCGCAGTTGATGCCCTACATACTGGCCTCTACGCGCATCGGCCTGAGCTTCGCCTGGAAGATCGTCGTCGTCATCGAACTGCTGGGGATGAACAAAGGGGTCGGCTATATGGTCCATTTCAGCTACCAACTTTTCGACCTGGCCGGCGTCCTGGCCTGGACCATGGCCTTTACCCTGGTTATGCTGCTGATCGAGTACGGCCTGATCAAGCATGTGGAGAGAAGGTACTTGAGCTGGCGCCCTAGCGTGATGCTTTAGAGGAGAAGGTCGTGACCAGCGTATCTGTCAGGCAACTGGCAAAGAGCTTCATCACCCAGGAGGGCTCCAGCCTCCAGGTGTTGAAGGATTTTAGTTTTTGTGCTGACGACGGCGACTTCGTTTGTTTGCTGGGCCCGTCAGGGTGCGGGAAGTCCACGACCCTCAATATTCTTGCCGGACTCGTGCCCAAGGACGCCGGCGACATAGCTCTTGGGACCACTCCAAATGGTAAGGCACGCATCTCCTACGTTTTCCAGGAGCCTCGACTGTTGAACTGGAAGAAAGTAGAAGATAACCTGGGTTTTGTCCTGACGGCGATGCGGGTGCCCGCCGAGGAAAAAGCGCGGAGAATAGCGCATTACTTGAGGCTGGTGGATCTTCAGGACTACGCCAGTTACTATCCACTGGCGCTGTCGGGAGGAATGCAGCAAAGGGTCTCTATCGCTCGGGCGCTTTGCGTTCTGCCTGACCTCTTGCTTATGGACGAGCCTTTCAGCAACCTGGACGAGTTTACGGCGCGGGATCTGCGCAGGAAGCTGCTGGAGATCTGGGAGTTGGAAAGAAAGACGGTAATCTTTATCACCCACAACGCCCTGGAGGCGGTTTTCCTCGCCAACAAGATCTTTCTCGTGAGCTCGAAACCCGCCACCGTCTTTGAACAAGTCGGGGTAGATCTTCCCAGACCGAGGGAATTTGAAGACCCCAATCTGTTGGCCCTGCAAAAGAAGGTCATTACCCTTCTTGGCGTAAGATAGAGACGAGGGACTCACCACGGAGACACAGAGACACGGAGAGGCGCGGAAGATTGTGAAACGGCAAGGGGGGAAAGGTTAGGAAACAAGCGGACGCACTGTCCGTCTCAACAATTATTCGTCTCCGTGCCTCCGTGGTGAACTGTTGCACTTTGGAACTTATATGGAGGTTCAAATGGCACCAAAGGATCTAAGGGATTGGCTAAAGAAGGTCGACGAGATCGGTGAATTGAAGAGGGTGAATGGTGCGCACTGGGATTTGGAAGTGGGCACTATCGCTTCGATGACCGATGATGCCGTGCTCATCGACAACGTGGTCGGTTACCCGGCCGGGTACAGGATACTGCTGAACTTGACCATGTCCGTTCGCCGCTGGATGCTGGGCATGAGCTTCAGCAGTGACAAGAGGGGCAACGACCTCTGCAGGGAATACAAGGAGTTCCTGCATCGTTTCAGGCCGGTGCCGCCCCAGTGGGTTGACTCGGGGCCGATTCTGGAGAACGTTCAAGAGGGTGACGACGTCAACATCTTGAGGTTCCCGGTCCCCAAGATCCATCCCGAAGACGGCGGTCGATACATCGGCACCACCGACGCGATTGTCGTGAGGGATCCGGATACGGGACAGGTGAACCTCGGCACGTATAGGATACAGGCGCACGACGAGAAGAGCCTGGGCCTATACGCCAGTGGGGGCAAGGACGGCCAACTGATCGTCAAGAAGTATCACGACCGGGGACTGCCGTGTCCGATTGTGGTGCTGGTGGGCATAGAACCGGCCATCTTCGAGGTCGCCGTGGTTCATATGGAGCACACCGACGGCGGGGAATATGAGCTGGCCGGGTACTTCAAGGGCGAACCCATCGAAGTGATCAAGGGTGAGCTTACCGGGCTGCCCATTCCCGCGCACACTGAGATCGCCATCGAAGGGGAGGTGCTCCCCGGCGATGTCAGGATGGAAGGGCCGTTCGGCGAATGGACGGGCTACAGCGAGCTACGGTCGGCTCCGGTCATTCGCGTGAAAAGGGTGCTCCACAGAGACAATCCGATTCTCACGGTCCAGTCGCCAAGTCCCCCTTCCCGCCTTCCCAAAAGGGGAGGGCTGACGGGAAACATGAGGTATGCCGCTGTGATTTGGGACCAGATGGAAAGGGCGGGAGTGCGGGGCATCAAGGGAGTAGCCCTTTACAATGCCAGGTCGTGGCTGGTCGTATCGATCAAGAATATGCACGCGGGCCAATCCAGGCAGGCCGCATACATCGCCACTTTCTGCCATAGCGGCGCGTATATGGGCAAGTACACCATCGTCGTCGACGACGACATAGATCCTTATAACCTCGACCAGGTGATCTGGGCGGTGGCACGGCGGGCCGATCCTCAAAGGTCCATCGAGATCGCGAAGAGCTGCTGGAGCGACGCCATGGATATGGCGCTGCCACTCGAAGAAAGGACCTCGGACAAGCCGGCACCCTTCGTGTACAATTCCCGCTGCATCATCGATGCCTGCCGGCCGGCGCACTGGGACCCGAACATCAAGAAGAGCATAACGTATAGCCCGGAGCTCCAGGCACAGATCAGGGAGAAGTTCGGCGACGTCCTTTTCCCGAAGGACAAGCCTTCCACTGCGGAGGAGCTTGCTTACTAGGCATGGGCGACTGGAAGGACGCTTACGAATCCCGGAAGACGAGCGCGACGGAGGCCGTCCGGGCGGTGCAGTGCGGTCACACCGTGTTTCTGGGCAACGCCTGCGGCGAGCCACAGACGTTGGTGGAGGCGCTGATCGCGGACTGCGCCAGACTCGAGGCGGTCCGTATCGTCAGCGCGTTTCCGCCCGACGGGGCCAGATATCTGCAAAACGACCTGCGCGGTCACTTCGCTATCCTGACGCTACAAATCGGAGGTCCGATGGTCCAGGCGGTAAGGGACGGTCGCGCCGACTACGTCCCGTGCAACCTGTCGCAGATTCCGCGACTGCTGACCGATGGCCCCCTGGTTCCCGATGTGGCGCTGGTGCAGGTCGCTCCGCCGAATGCCGACGGCTACTGCAGCTTTGGCGTGTCGGTGGATTTCACTATGTCCGCGGCCCAGGCGGCCAGGACCGTGGTGGCCGAGGTTAACGGGCAAATGCCGCGCACCTTCGGCAACTGTACGATCCACGTCTCGCGACTGACGTGGGTGGTGGAATCGTCGCGGCCCGTTCTGACGTTTCCGGCACCGCCTCCTCCGGACGAGGTGTCCCTGGCCGTGGCGAGCCGGGTGGCAGAGCTGATCCCGGACGGGGCGACGATTCAAATCGGCATCGGCATAATACCCAATGCCATCCTGGGCGCACTGGGCCAGAAACGAGACCTCGGCGTCCACAGCGGTATGATGTCGGACGCGCTGGTGCCGCTGATGCGAAGCGGCGTTATCACCAACGCGGCCAAGGCCGTGAACACTGGCAAAGCGGTGACGTCGATGCTGCTGGGCACGGAGGCGCTGTACCGTTTCGCCCACGAGAACCCGGACGTCGAGATGCACCCGGCAACGTATACTCAGGACGCGGCGGTTATCGGTCGGATCGCCAATTTCGTGGCCATTAACTCTGCCATCGAAATCGATTTGACGGGGCAGGTGAACGCGGAAAGCATCGGTGGCTTGCAGGTCAGCGGGGTCGGCGGCCAGCAGGACTTCATCCGTGGTGCGGCCCGCTCGCCCGGGGGGAAGTCGATTATCGCGCTTCCCTCCACGGCTGCCGGGGGCAAGCGTTCCCGCATCGTTCCCCGGCTGGGGACAGGCGCCGCGGTGACGACGACCAAGGCCGATCTGCACTACGTCGTGACCGAGTACGGCGTGGCCGACTTGCGGGGCAAAGGGCTGCGCGAAAGGGCACGCTGCCTGGCGGCAATTGCACATCCTGACTTCCGCGCCGAGTTGGTGGCCGGATAGGGGGCTTAGGTAGTGTACGCTAGTTTGCGGAAATGCCTGGCCCCCCCGCCCCGGGGCGGACAGCGGACGTCCGCTCCTACGTTCCTGCTGCTGCACGATAGGGAATTTGGATGACGATTCTGGAAGCGAGGGACAGGGTAAGTGACTGACGTAGGGCCGAGCAAGGCTCAGGTGTCGATGGGCGATGGCCTGATCACAGACGAAGCCTTGGAGCAACTGAGAAGCCGTATCGGCTCGAAGATGCGCATCAGGAACATCTTCAACGAATTGGCGAGCAAGGATGCCATTCGGCACTTCGCCGATGGTGTAGGCGACCCCAACCCGTTGTGGCGGGACGAGCAGTATGCGCGCGAGACGAGGTACGGCAGGATCGTGGCGCCTCCGTCGTGGATCTTTAGCGTGTTCCCGGCCTGGGTGCAGCAGGGGCTGCGCGGCGTGGGTGGATTCCATTCCGGCACTGAAGTCAAGTTTTTCAAGCCCATTGTGGAAGGCGACGTTATCAAACCGGAGTGCGTCTTCACGGGCTTCGAGGAGAAGCCCAGCCGATTTGCCGGGCGCATGATCATGGAGCACCAAGAGGGACGATACTTCAACCAGAAAGACGAGCTGGTGGCCAGGACCAAGGTTTGGATCGCGAGGGTGGAGAGAGCGGCTGGTAGGAAGACAGGCAAGTACACCGGCATCGAGTTGCCCCACCCGTGGCGGGAGCGGGAGCTGCGCGACATTGAAGAGCAGGTGCTGGCGGAGGAAGTGAGAGGTGCCAAGCCGCGCTATTGGGAAGACGTGAGCGTCGGCGATGACCTTGGCCCGGTGGTCAAGGGTCCGTTTGGGCTGACCGATATGATCGCCTACTGCGTGGGAGCGGCGCCGATCGACACCCTCGCTCACCACGTGGCGCTTAGGAAGTATCGGGACCACCCTTCCTGGGCATTTCGGGATCCCGCTACTTCCGCGCTGGAGCCCATTTATGGCGTTCACTACAACAAGGCCGCGGCAAACGCGATGGGCCTCCCTTATCCCTACGACGTCGGCATTCAGAGGCACTGCTGGCTGATTCACCTGCTCACCAACTGGGCCGGCGACGACGGCTGGATAAAGAGGAATCGTGCCGAGTACCGGCATTTTGTCTACATGTCAGACGTCGTCTGGCTGCGCGGCAAAGTGACGAGGAAATATGTGGAAGACGGCGAAACCTGTGTCGACGTCGAAACGTCGGCCTTCAATCAGAGAGGCGAGAACACCATGCCGGGTGAGGCCACCTTTGTGCTGCCGTCGAAGGCCAGGGCGTACCATCCACTGGATACCAGGGTCGTCTGATACCATTATGTAAAGATGGCCCTGAAATGCGGCGATTTGGAGTGCAGCGGCTTGCCGCCGCCGTGCACGGCGCAGGCAAGCCCGCGCACTCCCAATAGGCGCTACTACGCAGATTCGATAAGATGTTGCAGGCAACATCGTTTCTTAGCTTGTCTTACAGAGTCGAGTTCGATGAACCGAGGTCATTACTATGGACCGGGATGAGATGTCCCAGATCGAGCTTTCGGTCGCCGACTGGGAGCAAAACGTCCTGCGGCGCACGTTGCAGAAGTCCCCTAAGAACGTCGTCGGTCCCCCGCCGGAGGTTGAAACCAATCGTTTGTACACCCCGCTTGACCTCAAGGGACATAACTACCTTGAAGAGATAGGTCTTCCTGGCGAGTATCCTTACACGCGGGGAATCCACGCCACCATGTTTCGGGGCAAGCTGTGGACGATGCGCCAGTATGCAGGCTTTGGAACCGCGGAGGATACCAACATTCGCTTCAAACGACTGGTCGACGAGGGCCAGACCGGGCTGGCCGTCGCGACCGATCTACCCACGCAGCTAGGCTACGATTCCGATCATCCGGAAGTCGCGGGCGAGGTCGGCGTGATCGGGATGGCGTGCCCGACGATCAGGGAAATGGAAATCGCCTTTCGTGGCATTCCGCAAGACAAGGTCACCATCGTGCCGGCGATCAACTCGCTGGCGTCGGTCTTCCTGGCGATGTACGTTGCCCTGGCCAGAGGCAACGGCATCCCAACCAGCAGCCTGGGCGGCACGAGCTCGCTGGATATCCTTCAGGAATACACCTGCCGTGGCACCTACATCTTTCCGCCGGCGCCCTCAATCCGCCTGATTGTCGACCTGATCGAGTACTGCGTCAAAGAAATCCCCAAATGGAACTTCATGCTCTCGCAGCCGTACTCGTATCGCGAGTCCGGAGCAAGCTTGATCCAGGAGGTGGCGTTCGGGATGGCCACGGCGGCGGCGATTATCGACAAAGCCGTGGAGCGGGGGCTGGATGTCGATAGCTTCGCCCCCCGCATCAACGTTAACTTCTCGGTGCACACCAACATCTTCGAGGAGGCAGCCAAGTTCCGTGCCGCCAGGCGGATGTGGGCGAGGATGATGAAGGAGCGCTACGGGGCTCAGCACCCGAATTCTCTGACCCTTCGCGCATCGGCGGGAACCGGCGCCACCACCATGACGGCGCAGCAACCCGAAAACAACGTGGTGCGGGTCGCCATCGAGTGCCTGGCAGCCGTCCTCGGCGGCGTCCAATCGCTGCACACGACTTCGATGGACGAGGCGCTGGCGATTCCCACCGAGAAATCCGCCACCCTGGCCCTGCGTACGCAGCAGATAGTGGCGTATGAAAGCGGTGCGGCCGAGGTAGTGGACCCGCTCGGCGGGTCGTACTACGTCGAGGCCCTGACGAACCGCATCGAGGAGGAGGCCGCGAGCTATGTCCGTCGGATCGAGGAGCAGGGCGGCATGTTGCGCGCGGTCGAGACCGGATGGGTCCAGCGGCAACTCGCCGACGAGTCCTACCGGCGTCAGATGATGCTGGAAACCGGCCAGAGGACCCTGGTGGGGGTTAACAAGTACGCCACCGGCGAGCCGATCGCCATCAAGCTCCACCGCGCAAAATCAGAGGTGGTTGAGATGATGCGGGTGAGGCTCGATACGCTGCGAAGGGAGCGAGACAATGCCGCCGTGGAAGCCTCCCTGGTCAGCATCCGTACGGCAGCATCGGGGAACGAGAACCTCGTGCCGCTCTTCGTCGAAGCAGCGAGCAACCTAGCGACGATAGGTGAGATCACCGCCGCGCTGAAAACCGTTTTCGGCGAGCACCGGGCAGACCTGGCAAGCATTTTCTAACGCGAAAACACGTGAACCGCAAAGAACGCAGAGAGCGCAAAGAAGATCATAGAAAATCCTTATGTCCTTTGCGGGGAGTATCCCGGGTTTTCGTCCTTGGTGGCGCTCTGCCACGGGCACGATTAGCCAGTGCGGCAGGAGGTTCCGGAGAGGTCTATGGGTCTCGATTACAAATCATATGCGGAAGCGAAAAGCAAGTTCCGCTACAGCGAGCGATGGTCGGTGTTCGATGGCAACAAGGAGAGGTTGAACATCGCCCACGAGTGCGTCGATCGGCACCCGGGAGACGACGACGCGATCAGGATCAAGTACGCGGACGGGAGGAGCGAGACCCATTCATTTGGGGAATTGGGGCGACTGACCTCTCAGTTCGCGCACTTTCTTGCCCGGAGAGGGATCGAAGCCGGAGATCGCGTGGCCGTGATCCTGAACCCATCCCTGGAGTTCTACGTCACGCTGTTCGGGACGTTGAAGCGTGGCGCCGTGGTGGTGCCTTGCTTCCCGGCCTTTGGGCCGGAGGCCATCGCGTACCGGCTGGCCAATTCGGCAGCAAGAATGGTCGTTACAAACGACGAGAAAGCGTCCGTGATCGACGCAAGCCTGGTCGCGGACATCGTTCTCGGCGGTGAGCTGCTGGCGCTGCTAAGAGACGAAGATGACGAGTACGTCCCTCACACTTCGGCAGACAGTCCGGCGGTGGTGCAGTTCTCGAGTGGCACCACCGGGGTACCCAAGATCGTGCCGTACAAGCACGCTGCCGCCACATTGGCCGCGGTGAACATCAAACTAGTCTCGGGCTTGCGCCCCGAGGATCGCTTCTATTGCCCATCGTCGCCGGCCTGGGGGCACGGCATATGGTTTGGCTCCATCGCTCCGTTGGTCTTCGGCAAGGCCATCGGCACTTATTCCGGCAAGTTCCACGCCGAGACCTTTCTGGAGGCGCTGGAGGAGTTCGGCATTACGCTCGTGTCCGCCACGCCTCTGGTCTATCGAATGGTGATGGAAAGCGGCAGGCTGAATCACTACAGGCTTCGTCTCCGCGATCTGTCCTTTACTGGAGGCCCGCTCGACCTGGAGACGATCCTGTACTTCCGGGACCGGACCGGCATCACGCCCCGCTCGGCGTACGGCACCACCGAGGTAGGGAGCCTGCTGCTGCAGCACCCCTACGAGGATTGGGAGGTGAGGCCGGGCAGCATGGGTGGCCCGATGCTGGGGCTGGAAGTGGCCGTGCTGGACGAAGAGGGAAAGGTGTTGCCACCCGGGCAGATCGGCCAGATTGCTGCCAGGCGGAACGACGCATGGGTGCGGACTGGCGACGCCGCCTACGTGGATGAAGATGGGCACTTCTGGCACAAAGGCCGCGTCGACGACATCATCATTTCGGCAGGATACACCATCGGGCCGCAGGAGATCGAAGAAGTCCTGATCAAGCATCCGGCTGTGCAGCGTGCGGCTGTGGTTGGCAGCCCGGACCTCGAGCGCGGAGAGATCGTTAAGGCCTTCATCGTTTCAGATAGGTCGGCGAGCGAAGAGTTGAAACGTGACATCCAGGAGTTCATCCGGACGAGGCTAAGCAAGCACGAGTACCCGCGCGAGATCGAGTTCGTCGATCAGCTTCCCGAAACGCCCGACGGCAAGATCAAGCGCAAAGAGCTGCGCGGGCGGGAGCGGGACAGGAAGCAATAGTCAGGTTGTGGGGCCTTTTCAAAGTCGCCAAGCACCAGGGGGCCGGGGCTGTAGCCGCACGGCTTGTCGTGTTTGCGTAGTTGTTTGGCTATTGGGTGCTTCGCATATTGGATGGCAGGCGTGCCCTGCTGTTTTTGGCGGCGACGATAGCCCGCCTGGGTGTCCTCCGGCGCCCCGATAGATCGGGGTCGCCGTCAACCCGCTTGGCAGCAAGTGGGGCCGGAAAAAGGCTTGACGCGGGCCCCGATTGCACTTTGCGGAGGACGTTTTAAGGGCCATCCCTCAGCTTTATGAAGCGCAATATGCCCCGGGCGATTCCCTCGGCGACCAGGTCCGGCTTGCCCAGGAGGGTCAGTCGGTCCGAGGCATTGGTCAAGAAGCCCATCTCAAGTATCACCGCTGGGGTAGTTGGCGCGATAGCGTGCTTGAAGCGCCGGAAGGTGAAAGCGTAGTAGCCCGTCATGTTGCGCGAGACGCTGTAGTCCAGGCGCAGACGTGTGGCCGCCTGGTATTCCTCCCTGATGGCGACGAGGAGAGCTTCGTCGAGGTCGGCGATGGCGCTGACGCGTGGGGCAGCCAGCTTGAAGCCGGACATTCCTCCGGTGACGTCCCCGTCGGCGTGCAAGGCGACAAAGGCATCGGCCTGGTAGCCGGGAGGTATCGTCGCGGGTAGCAGGTCTACCTCGAGACCCTCGGCCTCCAGCAACGAGGCGACGCGCCGGGCTATGTCCAGGTTCAACTGCCACTCGGCCACCCCGCCACCTGATGTGCCCGTCGAGCCGCGCAGCCGCCCCAGCTCGTCCGGGAGCTCGGCGCTCCGCCAGTGCCCAGCCTGGACACCGACACGCCTCACCGGGGGCGGGACGTCCCTTGCCGGCGCTACCATAACGATGGCTTCGCCCTGATCGTCTCCCTGTGGCCCGGCGGCGGCCTGGTGCTCGACCTCCAAAGAAGCCGGACTTTCGGGTGCAGGGCCTTCCCCTCTCTCCTCATTGTCGACGCGGGGCGCGAGCGTCACTTCGGGTGCAGCCTTTGCGTTCTGCGCTTCGTTGGGCGCGTCCTGTCCACCGGGCAACGCCGCCGACAGGAGTCCTGCGAGCAGGATCACCGGCACCAGGACCAACAGGCCCGGTAGCACCAAGTGCCCGCTACGGTTGTGGGCAAGCCATCTCCGCCACATGCAGTCTAACCCTCTTTCGGTCGGCTCGGCTCTACGTCCGTTAGGATAATCCTACACTGTCCAGGCTGGCTTGGCAAGAGGCGCGTGTGGGGGCGGAACACGTTTCCGCGTCAGGCGGGCGTTCGTATGTGCAGGAAGACTGGCGCCAGCGAATAGACAGCGAATAAGCGAATGAGATGTATGCCTCACCTGCTGACACTCGGTGTCGTAAGGTGAGGATGATGGCCAGCCAAGATAGACCGCGCTTACAGGGCGGTCTAGATGCAGCGGTTCCTCATCATTATGCGGCCTGCAAGATCATTGGCATGGCCATGGAGGCCCATAACAAGCTAGGTCCTGGTCATCGCACGGAGGTCTATCAACTGGCGATGCTCAAGAAACTTCCCGAGGTTAGCCAGCACGATTGGCCATAGGCAGTGGGGCAGCGACTGAGAAGGTGCCTGATCGACGGGCCTCTCTCCTCAGGACAAGGCCACATTCTGGCGCCTACTCATTTGCTTATTCGCTGTCCATTCGCTGGCGCCTCAGCGGCACTATAAGTGCTACCGGGCAACTCGGCAATGCAGCCCCTTGTGGGGACGTTGCTTGCAACGTCCCCATGACCTAGGCACAAAAAAGTGGCCAAGCGTTCCTACTCTGGGCTAAATTGGCCACTTTACGAGGTATGTTTGTCAGTGAGGTGGCAGGAGTGAGATTTGAACTGTCGACCAAGGGCTTATGAGTCCTCCGTCCACCATGACCTAGGGACTAGCGGGTTTTACGCCTAAATCACAGTGTAGGCGCGCATGATAAACCCGCAGTTACCTTGGTCATAGTCCCCTGTGCAGACTCGTTAGTACGGCTTGAGCGGCTGAATGGTATCATGGCGGTTGAGGAGCTTTGAGGAAGGGAGGCCGAAGATGCCCTAAGGCTCTTAAAGAGGGAGATGCTTCATACTCCTAAATTGCGCTTGACAAAGCGTAGTGCGTTTGCTAGCATAATACTACCATATGAGAATTCGTACTACCAATCGAGGTAATTATTCCATGAAAGAGTTTTACACGGTGGTCACACGCAAAGGACAAATCACCGTCCCTGCTGAAATCCGTAGGACACTGAAGTTGAAGCAGGGTGATAAGGTCGGTCTGTCGGTCAGAAAGGCAGACAAAGACAAAATTCAAGTGACCTTACGACCCGTGCAATCAGTCGCCGAGATGACCTTTGGCTCGGTAACTCCTCGCAAGCGTCCAGAGGACTTTCGGGAGCTTAGACGAATGTTTGAAGAAGGTGTGGCCGAGGAGGTAATGGCCGAAGACGCGGCCGCCCACAAAGACTAACTTATGACTACACCCTTTCTAGATACCAACATAATTCTTCGTCATCTCTTGAATGACGATCCCATCAAGTCTCCTGCCTGCTTTAGCCTAATCCAGGCAATCGAACAAGAAAAAGCCTCTGCTTGGACCTCCCACTTGGTGATCGCCGAGATCGTCTTTGTCCTCTCCAATAGGAAGACCTACAATTTGAGCCGCGAGGAAATCCGTGATCGGCTTCTGCCCCTAATTAACCTG
>JACQUC010000226.1 GCA_016210495.1 Chloroflexota bacterium | reverse complement strand
CCTATGTTTACTCCCCGCCCTCCACGTGTTATACTAGCCAACACAAGACGATTGGATAGTGCCCTATGCGATCAAACCTGAAACCTTCGCTTGGATACGTGCTGGCTGCCGCGCTCGTTTCGCTCTTCATCGCTTTCACCGCGTCGCCTGTCCTTGCCGAGGGGCCGTCCAGCAACACCGTGGTCCAGGTCGACAGCTCGAAGTTTCCTCGGGTTGTCGCCCAGTTCATCGTCACCGACGAGAAAGGCCTGCCCGTTCTTGGCCTCTCGGCGCGGGACGTCATCCTTACCGAGGATGGAAAACCCATTTCAGGACATTCTCTGTCACCCCTCGTCACCATCGACGAGCCGATGGCCATAACCCTCGTGATCGACGTAAGCCTCAGCATGGCTGGGCAACCGATCGAAGATGCTAAGAATGCTGCCCTGGGCTTCATCGATGAGCTTCGCGCTAACGAGGTCGCATCCGTCATCGCCTTCGCCGGGCGCGTGCTGCCTGTGCAGGACTTCACGCGTGACAAGGCGGATCTGCGATCGGCCATCCATTTGCTGGCGGTTGGCCCAGACACGGCCCTGTACGATGCCCTGGCGGGTGCCGTAAGGGTCACCGCCGAGTATCCTGGGGGTCGAAAAGTAATACTTCTGCTCACCGATGGCGAAGATACCGCCAGTCGCTACACTTTCGCCGAATCTCTGCAAATCGCCACCGACGCGCACATTCCAGTGTACACCGTGGGTTTGGGCAATCAGGTGGATCGAAGGGTCTTGGACAGAATAGCGGCCTCGACGGGCGGCAAGAGCCTCTACGCCCCGACGTCACGCGATCTCGTCGAAAGCTACCAGGCCGTTTCTGCTCAGCTCCGCAGCCGCTATGTCGTCACCTTTCCCTCAAAGCTCAAAGCCGATGGCCTGACGCACATTCTGTCGGTGCGTGTCCGATCGCAAGGTAAGGAGGCAGAGGGACGAGCCGAGTTCATAGCCACCAGCATCCCGCCCGCCATCACCATACTCTCGCCGCCGGATCAACTGGTTGTCACACGAACTGTGTCTATCGAAGCCAGGGTAGCCGCGGTCGCCCCTCCGGTCACGGTGGATTTCATCGTCGACGGCAAGACCGTTTCGACCAGCAAGACCGAGCCTTTCAGCTTCCGATGGTACACTGACCTGGCCACCCCAGGGCGTCACGTTCTCGGCGTCACCGCGACAGACTCGGCCGGGAACCAATCGTCCAAGACCGCGTCGGTCGTCGTGCCCGGGGTAACACAAAACCCTGCTGTTGCGCCTCCTCCTGTTCAGGTGGCGGCCGCACCGCCGGTGCCCAGGGGGGACTTTCCCTGGAACGTTATCGTATATGCCCTCGGCCTGGCGCTCGTGACGCTCCTGCTGGTAACTGCAAGGGGAAGAGTACCGCCCAGGTCCGGCCTGTCGGGCTACGGGCAGGCGTTGTTGTCGTTTGTTGGGCGCGCCACGTGCCCTACCTGCGGCCGGCTTTACCGGCTCAAGCTCGGTTGCATCCACTGTCGCGACCACGAGCAGAAGGTGATCGCCGAGCGTCTTCAGCAGATCTTCCGCCAGTAAGTGATACTGTACGGACTATTGCAGAACCGTAGGGGCGCCCCGAAACGTCCCGAAGGGATCCCGCTTGGCGGGAGACGTCCGCTGTCCGCCTGGGCTGGGTGGGCTCAGGCATTTCTGCAACCCGGCGTACGCTACCCAGTAGGTCGGCTAGTTGCTTTCGTAGAGGAAGCGTGGTACACTGGATAGGATGGTTCTACGCGAGCCATCGTATCGACAATTAGCTGAGGCTTGGTCATAATTGCGTGGGACGAATCTGGGGGTGCGGGCGTCTCGCCCGCGAGGGGGCGGGCCCCGCAGAGCGGGGCGCTCCCGGCTCAACGTTCCCAGTCCGCTTTTGCGCGCCTTGTTTGATTAATGACCATGCCTCAATTAGCTTGGGGGTTAAGCCAATGAGTCCAAGGCCCAAACATACGCCGGGACCTCAGGAGATGCCCGAGGAACCGCGATCAGCGCAAGCCGAAAATGATCGGGAGCCAGCCGACGAGCTTGTCGAAGACACCGACGAGTGCTCGGCTGAAGAAGTTTCGGGCGAGACCATTTCCATCAGCCAGAGCGCAGTCCGATTCGTCGAGGGGCAGCAGGTGGAAGTCAAGCAGACCATCGCTCTCTCCATACAGGCAGAGGAAATGGAGGTCGTGCAGAGCGGCGCAGCTATCATTCGCGCCGACGAAGCCAACGTGATGCAAGGCGGAGCCTGGGGCATGCTAGCTAATGAGTTGAACGTCGAACAGGGTGGCTCGCAGTGGATGATTGCGCGCGAGGTGAATATGAAACAGAGCGGCGCACTGGTTATGCTGGGTGGCAGGATCAACGCCTCCAATAGCGGAGCGGTGCTGATGCTCGGTCGGCATATCGAGGGCCAGGTCAAGACCGTCCTGTCCCAGGAGGCTGCCATCGGTTTCGGCGCCGCGCTCGGCGCGGTGCTCGGCCTCTTTCTCGTGTTGCGCAGATTGCTAGGCGGCAGGTAGTGGCCGCTTGCTAGACGTCACCTCGTTCCGAGGGAATCTGCGTGCACACCTGATGCTTTTGCTATCGGCCGCCCTCTGGAGCTTCGCCTACGTTTTCATCAAGGTCGCGCTGAAAGAGATTCCCGCCACCACGCTTGTCTTCATTCGGCTGGTGCTCGTGGCGATCACTTTCGCCGCGCTGGTCGCGATTCAGCGGCAGCCCATGCCCCGGATTCGCCGGCGCGACATACCGGCGTTGGTGGTAGCTTCGGCTGGCGGAATACTGGGCTACAATCTGCTGGCCAACCTCGGCCTGCAGTACACCACGGCGAGCGCCGGCAGTCTTCTGAATGCCGCCGTACCGGTGTTCACCCTGGCTCTTTCGTGCTTCCTTATCGGCGAGAAGCTCGCCGTTCACAAGGTCGTCGGCATCGGCGTAGCCCTGGTTGGCACCGTTGTCGTCATTCTCAAGGGGGGAGGGGACGCTGATATCGGCTTCGTCCACGCCTTCGGCGCGCTTCTGATCTTGGTCGGTTTGTTAGGCTGGTCCATCATGGCTGTGTTATCGAAGCCGTTGCTGAGCGTGTATCCAACGCTTTTCTATACCGCCGTGGTGAGCGTAATCGGCGGTATTATGATCTTGCCGGCGGTCACCCTCGTGAGAGTTGAGCAAGTAACGGCCCTTTCGTGGCTTGCGTGGGCCTCCATTGCCTACCTGTCGATTTTCAGCACCGTCGTCGGCCACGTCTTGTGGAACTACGGGCTCAGCAAGCTCGATCCCTCTCAGGTATCGGTGTATCTTTACCTCGTCCCCCTGGGGGCGCTGGTGAGCGCCAATATCTTCCTCGGCGAGGCGATCACACTTTATCTGTTGTTGGGCGGCGCCCTCATCATCTTTGGCGTAATGCTCACCAACAGGAGCCCGGCAAACCCACGCGGCAAGATCGAGGAGAAGCACCATAGCACGAGCTCGACCCCGGACAAGCGATCCTGCGTTCCTACCGGCCGCGGTAGGTTTTAGACAGAGCTACTGTTGGCGAAAACACAAATGCGTAGGCGCGCGGTCTCTGTGCCCTGGTGTGGGAGAAAGGAGCGTAGGGGCGCGGTCTCCGCGCCCTGGTGCGGGAGAAAGGAGCGTAGGGGTGCCGTCTCTGTGCCCTGGTGTGGGAGAAAGGAGCGTAGGGGTGTCGTCTCTGTGCCCTGGTGTGGGAGAAAGGAGCGTAGGGGCGCGGTCTCCGCGCCCTGGTGCGGGAGAAAGGAGCGTAGGGGTGCCGTCTCTGTGCCCTGG
>JACQUC010000231.1 GCA_016210495.1 Chloroflexota bacterium | reverse complement strand
GGCGACAGTGGACCTTGGTCCGTGTCCATTGGCTCTCCTTTCATCTACAACATTCAAGGAGAGCGGGAAGCCCTACTAACTATCGTACCACAAATTGCCCTTTATTACGCATAACGTTCTTCATCCGCTGACGCCGGGGCAGTATTTCCGCAACACTATGTACCCGACTAACACTTCTACCCCGTGCGGTTGCCCACGCCGCCACAGTTTGGCCGACCGAAGTACACAAGCCCTCATTGCGAGATGCAATCCGTCCCTTGGCCCCCTCCTTTTGTGACGATGGTTGCTTGGGCCATCCTTGGGCGCTATACTTACGATATGGCGGAAGATACCGACTCGAAAAAGGGTGGCGACTCACCTCCGCGCTGGGGCGTGATGGGCCAGCGGGCGTGTTGATGGCCAGTTGGGAGGGGAGTCGTTATCCCTCCGGCAACGTAGACGATCCAATCCCTGCGGATACTGTTGACACGACAGAAGCGACGGAAGCTGTGGAGCACGCAGAAAAGGTGATAGCATGGGCAGGGACATTCCTTCAACTACGTACAGGAAAGCCCAAACGCAAGAAGAGCTAATCGAAAGATTTGCCCGCATTATGCGGCAGAGATATGGGGCAACCATGTATCTTTTTGGGTCGCGATCCAGGGGCACGGCCAGGCCGGTTAGCGACTACGATATGATCGCCGTGTCCGAAGCTTTTCGCCGCGACAAACGGACCGCGAGGGCAACCGATCGATTATTCCTATGGTGGGAAGCCGGGGGTTGGGGCGAGGGCATCGACCTGCACTGCTACACGCCGGAGGAGTTTAGACAGGAAATCGAGAGCGGCATGGGCTACCTGGCGGACGCGTGGGAACGGTGCGAGCTCACAGAGGTTAAGATAAGTGACGACTTGCCCGACAAACGCGTCGTTGGCCGCGGGCTGGAGAAGGCGTAACGATTCTGCAATCCGCATTTCATCTGCGTGCTTGGGTCGGAGTCGTGCAACTGGTGGTTACACTTTCGCCACTTGCTGTGGAATAGCGAGAACGTGTTCAAGACGCTCCACCCGCCTCCACCTCCGGCACCTCCGGCACCTCCGGTAACGTGTTGACACCGAGTATTGCTTGTGGTACGATGCGCCCGGTGAGGAGGCACTGTCACCTGCTTGAACAGTCGCTGGTCACGTGCTGGCGGCCCTGGTGGCAACCGTGTCAACCAGGAACTCATCAGTATTGAGCACTTCACTGTCGTCTACCCTGCTCCGACGGTGGCGATTCACCTGGCACCGGCCGCCCGCAGAGCGGTGTTTTGTTCCGTGTTATTCGTGAACCCAAACCCAGGCCGACGCTAGCCAGGGAACCGAGTTATCGCGAGGGATCGTGGCCAGGCTGGCCGGTGAGGCTACTCGCTCTGTTTGCGGTTCTCCATATTTTTCGGCGTCCGTCTACGATCCAAGCTGCCTTGATCGCTCTGGCGTGGCAACCAGAGGTTAGTGTCTTGAAAAGCCGGGAAGGGAGGCAACATGCTCACATCTTGTTGATGCCCTGGATATGACCGCGCATGTCGGGCAGCAAACCAGGGGACAGCAGCAATGCACGTGTCTCGGTTGTCACGAAGAACTTAGACTTTTGTCGGTTAGGAGGACAAAGTGAAAAACGGCAGGAAAATCAACCAGGTTTGCATTGTCGGCCTGATCCTGGGCGCCGTGTTGGTTAGCGCCTGCGCGCAACCGGCCCAGCAGACGCCAGGCGCCTCCACAACATCTGGTGCACCGGCGGCCGCGAAGAAGCCTGATTTCTTCACTGTCATCGGCGGTCCTGGTCTTGCTCAGCCGGTGGGGGCAGCCCTGGCCAAAAAGGTCGAGGCCAAAACAGGCGTGCCGGGAACATTCGCGGAGCCTCCCGGAGGCAGCGTTGGCATAGCTTACGTGAAACAACTGGCGGAGCGCAAGGCCGATGTCGCCCTATCCGGCGGCGACCTTTTGGCCCGACAGGCCTTCCTCGGCACCGGGCCGTTCCAGGGCCAAGGGCAGCAGCCCGTTAGGGGACTGATGGTGTCGTATGGACTCGGCGTTACCTTTATGACCCGGGCCGACTCGGGCATAAAATCGATCCCCGATATGCGCGGTAAACGAATTATGAGCTGGCTGCCGGCGGTGCCCCAATTTGGGGAGACCCTCGACGCACTGTTCAAGTTCCACAAAATGACCAAGAACGACGTCGTCGCCATTAAGCAGTCAAGCATCGACGAAGCCAACGATGCTCTCAAGGCACGAACGGTCGATGTCTCCACCCGTGCTTTCCCTCAGACCGGGAGTGTTGGGATCGAGGAGCTAGCGAGAGAAATCGACTTGGTGTTGATCCCGATAACTCAAGCCGAGGTGGATTTCGTAAGGAAAGAATCGGAGTACATCTCCGGCGGTGTCACAATCAAGGCCGGCACTATCAAAGGTCAGGACAAAGACGTGTTGATGGCCGCCTACCAGCATGCCATAGTTGCCCACAGGGACTTGCCGGATGACTTTGTCTACGTGCTAATGGAGCTCCTTCTGGAGGGCGCTGGTCCTGATACTCCTGGCGCGTTCACCCAGGTTCATCCTGGCGCTGACTGGACGCTCAACAGGGCGCTCGCTGTCACGGACATCGTCGCGCTGCACCCGGGGGCGGTCCGGTACTACAAGGATAAAGGTGTCTGGACCGCACAACACGAAGAGAAGCAAAACGCGTTTTTGAAAATGCTGAAATAGTCGTCGAGCCCGGCCCCGATGCCTTGCTCTGGCGATGTATCGGGGCCATCGTGGTCGGTTGGAACAATCGCCACACGGGTGATGGTACGGGGGCGGCGAAACCAGGCTTTAATCAGGCCCGTATGCCTGCGTCCGTTCGAAGCAGGACCAGGCATACGTCGCTTGTTGGGGTTGTGAATAATGAGAGATACGAAGTCGGCAAGTGAAGGATTCCGGTGGCGTGGGGCGTCAAGAGTCGAACAAGCGTCAGCGCTTGTTAGTGTCGGCCTGCTTATTTACGCGCTACTGTTTGTTGGCGGTGTGTTACCCAGGCTTGGTCTATATCTGATGGTGTACCCTTACGTCGGACTCGCCCTGGCTTTCTTCCTGACCGTAACCTTTCTGAACTATCCGCTGCGCAAAGGGATGAAGCGAGACGGACTACCGTGGTACGACATCGCGCTGATTGTTATGGGTGTGGCTGGAGCCGGCTATAGATTCGTTTTTTTGGAGCTGGCACAAGAGCACCTAACGCAGGCGGACCCTTCAATCTACGAGACGGCGCTATTCTTCCTTCTGCTGATTGCGATGCTTGAGGCTACAAGGCGCCTGATGGGTTGGGCTATGCCTGTAATAGCCGTCATTTTGATTTTTCACTTCCTGTTCACCAACTACTTTCCGGGACTCTTCTATGGTAGGGGAAGCGACATAAACAGCCTGGTTGTCGCGCTTTATCTGGGGCCCAATGGTATCTTCAGTACGCCGCTTATTATAGCCGCTACAGTGGTGGTGGCCTTTGTCGTGTACGGCGAGTTTCTCCGGCTGTCCGGTGCCACCGACTTCTTTCTCGACCTTTCCCTTTCCTTGTTTGGACGGGTAAGAGGTGGACCAGCCAAGGTGGCGGTAGTCGCCAGTTCCATGATGGCCACGATCACAGGAAGTCCCAGCGCTAACGTCGCCACCACGGGCGCCGTTACCATTCCTATGATGAAAGCTCTCGGGTACAAACCCCATTTCGCCGGGGCAGTGGAAGCGGTGGCGTCCAAGGGAGGACAGATCACTCCGCCCGTTATGGGGGCGGTTGCCTTCATAATGGCCGAGTATCTGGGTGTCCCTTATTCCCAAGTGGTGATTGCGGCCGCGATACCAGCCTTTCTCTACTACCTCGCTATATACATCCAGGTGGATCTCGAGGCGGCCAGGATCGGCCTGGTCGGTCTGCCGCGCGAGAAGGTGCCCTCATTTTGGAAGACACTAAGAGGTGGCTGGTACTACCTCCTCAGCCTTATCGGGTTGGTCGTCCTGATTATGGTCGCCAAGTATCCACCCCAAATGGCAGCTTTCTATTCGATACTGCTTCTGCTTGGCACCAGTATCTTCGTCAAGAAGATGCGGCTGACCCCAGCCACTTTTGTGGAAATCTGTAAGGCCAGCGGCCGGTCGGTGGTATTTGCCGGTGTAGCTTGCGCCGTGGCCGGGGTCATCCTGGGTTCTCTGCTGGGCACCGGCTTGGGTGTCCGGCTCTCCATACAAATTGTCAATATCGCTGGCGGAAGTATGGCAATTCTACTGGCTATGACGGCAATAACCTCGTTCGTCATGGGTATGGGAATGGGTTCGGTAGCCATCTACCTGATACTGGCCGGCTTGATGGGGGCAACTTTGATAGAGATGGGAGCGCACCCCATAGCGGCGCATCTCTTTCTCATCTACTGGGGCAACGTGTCGTTCATTACGCCGCCGGTGGCCATAGCCGCTTTTGTGGCCGCCGGTATTGCCGGTGCGGACCCGATGAAAACGGGCTGGCAAGCCTGCCGTCTAGGCATCGTCAGCTTTATCATCCCCTTTATGTTTGTCATCGACCCTTCTTTGCTGATGATCGGCTCAGCCTCGAACATCGCGTTATCGTTCGTCGCGAGCTCGGTCGGGGTAGTGGCGTTAGCCGCCGGAGTCACCGGATACGCGCTGACACCTGTTGGCTGGCTGGAGAGATCGGTTTTGATAGCCAGCGGGGCTTTGTTGATATTCCCTGGCTTAAGTACAGGCCTCGTAGGTGCAGCTCTTCTCGCCATTGTAGCGTTCTTGCAGTGGAAAGAAATGACAAAAGCCAGGGCAAGAAGGGTAGCCGGCGAGGTGGCTGGCGAGTAATAGCCCGATACCGCGTGCTTCGATGCTCATCGAAGATGCGCCCTGGCGAAGTTGCTTCCTCAATCGGTCGTACAGGGAGCAGGCCGATATGGCCGCGCGTTATGCTCACAGGAGGGACCGTAGTAATGAAAGTGATGAACGGCACGCTGAGCGTCGAAACCAGGGCCGCATTTCACAACGCCCTGATCGCGACCGTCGGGCCGGAGAACGTTTCAGACAACGAGGTGGTGCGGGCAACCTACGCCTTCGACATCAGTCCCAATGACGCGTGCATGCCCGAGTTCGTGGTCAAGCCGAAAAGCGTGGCGCAGGTGCAGGGGGTGCTCAAGGCCTGCAATGAGTACGTCGTGCCGGTGACGCCCATCTCCGCCGGCGTGAACGTCGCCGGAGCTTGCATCCCTTCGCCGGGTGGGATTGCGCTCGATCTGCGGTGGATGGACAGCATTCTGGAGATCAATACAGAGGCTGCCTATGCCCTTGTCGAGCCGGGCGTAACCTTCGACAAGCTGACCAGCGCCCTGCACAAGGTGGGATTTCGCTCGCAGATCCCCACGGCTCCGGGCGGGGCGAGCGTGATGGGCAACGCCTTGATGGTCAGCGGAGAGCTGCCGGGTAGGCACATGGATCCCATTCTGGCGCTGGAGGCGGTGCTCGCCACCGGCGAGATCGTGCGCACGGGCTCGGCCGCCGTCCCGGGTGGCAGTTGGAACTCGCCCAACGGACCCTATGCCGGCCTGACCCACCTCTTCTGTTGCTCGGGAACGATGGGCGTCGTGACCAAGATAGCCGTCAGAATCTACCCGATTTTTGAAGACCGCCGGGTGGTTGTGGCCGGCTTCGACGATTTCGGCGCTGCCCTGCCATTTGCCAACGAGGTGCTTCGCGCCGACCTCTGCGACTCGTGCATCGTGTGGAGCTACCCGCTGTACAAGACCTACGACATCACCGTCAAACGAGACTGGACCGTCGAGGTTCCCCCCGAGCTTGCCGGCGATGCTCGTGACGTGCCGGGCGACCTGCCGCGTAACATCGTCACCATTCATATGTCTGGTTACCACGACGACATGGAAGGACATCAGAAGACGATCGAGCTTCTCCTGGCCAAGTTCGGTGGCAGACTGATGGAGCGCGAGGCGTGGGAGGACAGGATTCCCGGCCTTTTCCGGGCCACAACCCAGTTCTACACCGAATACCATCAGCCCAAGATGGAGCACAACAAGAAGTACGGCTTTGGCAAGTATATCCCCTGGATCATTCCCTCCCAGGTCTCACGCGTCGTCGAGATCGAGAAGATGGCCCTGGACAAGCTGAGTAGCGACCTGGCTGCCCGTCCCGTGTGTTACTACGTCAAGGCCAACGACAGGGGGCGCTCCTGGGTTTTCCGCATCTACTCGTTTTTCGACCCCGACGATAGGAAGCTCCATGCGCAAGTGCGCCAGACCTACGCCGAGATGTTCAAGTGGGTCATGGACAAATACGGGGTCGCCCCGAGCCGGCACCGGCGCGGCCAGGGCTCTGCCCTGGAAAGGCTAGGCGGCTACGGCGTCCTCTTGAAGAAGATCAAGGAAGCCGTCGACCCCAACAACATCATGAATCCAGGCGCGGGGATTTTCTAGCACGAATAAGAGTTGAACCGCAAAGGGCGCGAAGAGCGCAAAGGTTCTGAACCGCAGATTAACTAGATTGGGGGATTTCACAGACACCGAACCTCGGTGATCTGCGCAATCCCCTAATCTGCGTCAATCAGTGGTTCAGACCATCGCTGGCGCTTGGCCAGGGGCATTGTTGGTTAGGACACGGTGATAGCCCGCTGCGGGCAATACTGGGAGCACTGGCCGCAGTCAGGGCCGCAGCAGCTCTGCGCATCATCTGGCACCGCTTTACGCCTGACCAGCTTCCACACCCGGGTCGGGCAGACGGCCACGCAGTCGCCGCATCCGTCGCACAGCTCAGGATCGATGGTGATCGAGACCGGGTTTGGCACCTCCCGGGCGGTGTCCTGCCGCACGACACTGCGCAGGTCCACGGCTAGGTCCTTGATCACTTTGAACTTCCAGTGTGGCTCGACGACCATCGCGAGCTCGGCGCTCTTCTGGCAGCTAAGCGCCGGCTGTCCGTTCACAACCACCACGCACGCCCCGCACTTGGACGGCTGCGGGCCCTCGCAGCCGGCGCGAAACGCCAGGCTGCCATCGATGTGGTCCCGAATGTACCTCAAGACGTCCAGAACGTTGCGGTCGGCTTCCCAGGGCACCTCAAAAGTGTCATGTCTGCGCTCTCGGCCCGTCCCAGCCTCCTGCCGAAACACCTGCACCGTCGCAATCTTCTTACCCATAGCCTCACCACATAACTTAATCGTGCCCTAGTCTGAACCACAGATTACGCAGATTAACGGATTTCGCAGATGCCGTATCTAAGTAAGTAATCTGCGTAATCCTCTAATCTGCGTCAATCCGCCGGAGGACGGACGCCTCAGGCGTCTGCGGTTCAGACCGCGGGTGGCTCGACGACCGGAAACTCCACCACCGGCTCGACGCGCAGATCGAGCAACCCGTCCTTGCGATTCAAAAGAATGTGCTGCAGCCAGGCCGGATCGGTCTGGGGATAGTCGTCCCTCTCGTGCAGTCCGCGACTTTCCTTTCGCATCAGGGCCGACGTGAGCACCATCTCGGCCACATCCGCCATGTTCCTGGCCTCCAATGCCCCGATCCACTCCCCGTTCAAGACCCTTCCCTTCCTGGTGCTGTAGACGCGTGGGATCGCATCCTTTCGTACGGCCTCGATCCGCTTGAGCCCTTCCAGCAAGCCGGTCTCGGTCCGACCGTAGAACCCGTAGGTCGAGCAGACGCTCCTGACCTCCGCCTTGATCTCGTGTTGCCTGGTCCCACTCCGGCGCAACAGTGGCTCTGAAGCGTCCTGCACCAGGCGCCGCACCTGCTGCCGGTCCACGTCGGGCTGCGCCACTTCCGCCACGGTGCCGGCCGCGTCCTTTGCCGCGATGATCCCCATCGTCAGGCCATAGATAATGCCGTGGCCGGACATTCTGTCGGCGCCGTCCTTGCCGCCGCTGCCCACCTCGCCGATAGCGTACAGGCCCTCCAGACTGGTCCGGCACCGCTCGTCGATCCACAGGCCGCCGCAGGTGTAGTGGCAGGCGGGAGCGATCTCGATCCCATCGTGGTAAACATCGACACCGTGCTCCCTGAGCTTCTCCCAAAGGCGACCCCGCTCGGTCCTCTTGATGAAGCTATCGATGATGTTTCGTGGCAGGGCGTTGATCGCGAGGTACACGCCGCCGTGCGATGATCCTCTCCCCTCCCTGATCTCTCGAAAGATCGCGCGCGACTGGGCCTCCCGCAGCACGAACTCCTTCTTGTCCGGGTAGTACCTCTCCATAAACCGCTCGCCTCTGAGATTGTAGAGCTGGCCCCGGATGATGTCCGCAAAGGAGTATAGGACGCACCCTTGCAACGACGGCGGCCAGACGATGGCGAGAGGCATAAACTGGACAAACTCCATGTCCATCAGGTCGGCTCCGGCGCGCAAGGCCATCGCGTGCCCATCGCCCGCGAGCGAGCTGTTGCCCGTGCGGTGCTCGTAGCATCCCAGATACCCACCCGTCGCCATAATGGTCGCCTTGGCGCTGACGACCTTGAAGTCGCCGCTGCGCAGGTCGATGCCGATGGCCCCGACCACCCGCGATCCGCTGGTCAAGAGGTCGGCCACGTAGAAGTCCTCCAGTACGTTGGCCCCCCGCTTCCGCACCTGCGGGGGCAGCACCCGGCGATAATCGGTCCCGAGATACGCCCCGCGGACGTGGTAGGCGCCCCGGTTGTACGTTCTGCCCAGGCGCGCGCCCCTGGAAGGCTGTCCGTCGTCTTTCCTCAGCCGCGCGCCCCATTCCTCGAGCCTTTGCACGACCTCGGTGCCGTGCTTCAGCATCTCGTACATCAGCGACTGGTTGTTCAGATACTTACCGGCGGCCACGACATCCCGCGTATGCGCCTCGGGACTATCGGGTGGCCCGAGCACGGCGGCAAAGTGGGCGCCTGCCATCCAGGATGCGGCGCCGTCCTTGCCGAAAGCTCCTTTGGTCGTGATGACGACGTCCGCCCCCAGGTCCCGCGCGTAAATGGCCGCCATCAGCCCCCCAACGCCTGATCCGATTACCAGTACGTCGGTGTTGATCTGCTCAGGTTGTCTTGTCGGAGCCACTCTTGAGCCTCCTCAGGATACAGAAGATGTGCCCCTACCTCAGCGCCACGGGACAAACCATGATGCACTGCCCGCAGCGGTCCCCTCGACCGATGGGATTGCTTTCCATCGCATCCCAGGGGTCCGTGTACTTCTGGCGGGCGCGCCAGTCCTCCGGGGTTATCTCCTTTGGGAGCGGCGGAGGCTCGCCGATCAGCGGCCGCCAAGGGCCTTTTGCCCCGGCGATCTGCCGCGACCGGCAAAGCCACTTGTTGACCACGCCGTGGCGCTGCAACCGGCCCGCAATCGAGAACTCTACGCTCTTGGTGGTGCTGATGGCGTTCACCGGGCAGGCCTTCGCGCAAACGTAGCCGCATTGCTCCGGATTGCAGATAGGCTCCCCCGCAAGGATCGGATCCGGCTCCAGCGCGGCGTCCGTGATCAGCGAGACGAGCCTCAGACGTCCGGCAGTCTTGCGGGTGATCAGCAGCGAGTTCCAACCGAGCTCGCCCAGGCCCGCCGCAACCGCCGCGTGCCGATTCGACAACATCGCGACCAGGTTCTCGGAATCGTTGGGCGGGCTGGGGGGGATCGGCATGGCGATGTAGCCGTTCTTCTCTATGAGCCGGCTCAAAGCGAACGTGGCCTGGGCCAGCATCCAGTTCATGTTGGCATAGCCATACAGCAT
>JACQUC010000225.1 GCA_016210495.1 Chloroflexota bacterium | reverse complement strand
GTGGACAGGGGACGGGGGCTCCTCCCCTCTCCCTCTGGGAGAGGGCGAGGGTGAGGGAGTTTAGGTCTCCAGAACGAGCGCCGTCCGCTCAATGGCCTCGAGGCTGTCGCCTAAACCAAGGGCGTCGAGCAGCTCGTCGGGACGGCCGGTGCCTGATGGCGTCACTTTCAGACGCATCCAGAGGACACCGTGGCCGTCAGGGTCTTCGAGACTGATGTCCTCCACCAGAGGGCGCAGATCGTAGCGGCGGCTTTGGCCCTCTCGGCGCCGGTCCCGGACAACCTCAGGCGCGCCGAGGAACCGCTCGATTCTGTCGGCGACAATCTGATGTGGCATTTCGCCGGCAAGCTCGACACGATATTCCAGCGCGCGTACCTGCGCCTGAAGGGAAGGTGCGCCGAGGTCGACCTCGGCCACTGCGCTGATCCGCAACCCGGCCACGAAGTGCGCCTGGACCGCTTCCGTGAAATCCTCCGGCGCAATGGCTCGCTCCAACACGACGTCCAACACCTCCGCTCGTCCCGTCGCGCCCACCTGGAGCGGCGCCGCGAACGACATTCTGGGATGCGGGTTGAAGCCCCTGGAGTAGGCCAGCGGGATGCCGGCCCGCCGCAGCAGCCGCTCCCAGACCCGCGTGAGGTCCAGGTGCGATATGTATCTCAGCTCGTCGCCTTTGGCGAAAGTGATCCTCAGTCGTTGCACAGGTGCTCCATTGCGCTCGCGGGTGGCGCCCACGGAAATGATGGTGCCTGCCTGGAAACGAGGGGGCACCCACACAGGGTTGCCCCTACAAGGCGTTGGCGAAGATGCTCCTTCCTCGCGTGCCAGCATACTCGGGCCAGGCGAGGGGGCAACCACACAGGGTTGCCCCTACAAGGCGTTGGCGAGGACGTTCCCACATGGGCTCTAGCATACCTCGGCAAGTTGCTGGAGGCCGCAGGCGGAGCAGCGGCCGGTGCGGCAGTCTGGGGTCAGCTTGCCTTCAAGGCTGCGCCTGTACTCGCGAAGCAGGAACTTCCTGTTGGCGCTATCGTTGAGATGGTCCCAGGGTAGCACCTCGTCGACGGCACGCTGGCGGTAGGCGTAGAAGGCCGGGTCGATCCCAGATTCTTCGAAAGCCTGAAGCCAAAGGTCGTGGCGCTGCATATCGCTCCAGGCGTCGAACCTGCAGCCCAGTTGCCAGGCGCGCAGAATGGCCCGGCCCAGCCGACGGTCGCCGCGGGACAGCACGGCCTCCAGCAGGCTCGATTCGGGATCGTTCCAGCTAAGGCGGATGCCGCGCAAGGCATCTTTCAGGAACTCCTGCTTGGGCCGCAGACTCTCGGGTAGCTCCTGGCCGGACCATTGGAAGGCGCTGTCTGGCTTGGGAATAAGAGTATTGACGCTTATGCTGACCTGGGCACGATGGCCCTGGTGGCGCTTACCGATGGCCTTGACCTGGCGGGCCAGCCGCGCGATGCCCACCACGTCCTCCATGGTCTCGGTAGGGAGTCCGATCAGGAAGTACAGCTTGACCGAGGTCCAGCCTCGACTGTAGGCCGTCTCCACGGTGCTCAACAGGTCTTCCTCGGTCACGCCTTTGTTGATGACGTCCCGCAGGCGCTGGGTGCCGGCCTCGGGTGCGAAGGTCAGGCCAGTCTTGCGCCGCTGAATGCCATCCGCCAAAGCCACCGAGAACGAGTCGATGCGCAGAGATGGCAGCGAGATGTTGAGATTAGGGTAGCGCCTGGACAGCTCCTGGACGAGGCGCTCGATGTCGCCGTAGTCGCTGGAGCTCAACGAAACCAGCGAGAGCTCTTCGTAGCCTGTGTTGGCGAGCAGCTCGTCGACGCTGGATAAGATTTCGTCGACGGGGCGCTCCCTGACGGGCCGATAGATCATGCCGGCCTGGCAGAAGCGGCAGCCGCGCGTGCAGCCGCGCTGAATCTCGATCATGGCTCGATCGTGGACGACGTCGACGAAGGGCACCACGGGCCGAGTGGGCGAAGGCGGCAGCTTCTGAACGAAGCGCCGGGTGACCCTCGCGGGCGCATCGTCCACGACCGGGCTAACCTGTGCCACTGTGCCGTCGGCGTTGTACGCGACGCGATAGAGACTCGGCACGTAGATGCCGGGGATCTTCGCCGCCTCGCGCAGGAAACGCTCCTTGTGTGACAGCGCCGCAACGATAGGCGATGGGGCAGCACGACGGCGGCCGTGCAAACCTCGGCAAAGCTCAACCAGCTCCAGCAACACCTCCTCGCCCTCGCCGAGGACGAAAAGGTCGACGAAATCGGCCATGGGCTCGGCGTTGTAGCAGCCGCTGCCGCCCGCAATAATGAGGGGATGCCGGTCGTCCCGCTCCTGGGCCAGCACAGGGATGCCGGCCAGGTCAAGGACGTTTAGCACGTTGGTGTATACAAGCTCGTGGGAGAGGCTGAAGCCGACGATGTCGAAATCGCGCAAGGGGCGGCGGGACTCCAGCGCGAAGAGCGGCAACTGCGCCGCGCGCATCCGGGCCTCCATGTCTATCCAAGGCGTGAAGCAGCGCTCGGCCAGCATGTGTTCCCGGGCGTTGAGCAAGGAGTAGAGAATCTGAAGGCCGAAGTTGGACATGCCGACCTCGTAGACGTCGGGATAGACCAGGGCGACTTTGACGTCGACGTCGTTCCAGTCCTTGGCGATACTATTCAACTCGTGCCCGGTGTACCTGGCGGGCTTGGTAACGTGTCTTAGAATGGAGTGCATTTGCCCTCACCCTAACCCTCTCCCAGAAGGAGAGGGGACATGCGGGGACACGCCCTCCTCCTGCAGGGGAGGCAGTTGATCCAGGCTGTCGAGGCCGAAGCATTGCAGGAACTCGAAGGTTGTGCCGAACAGCATCGGCCTGCCCACAGTGTCCAGGCGGCCGACCTCGGCGACAAGACCACGTGCCTGAAGCGTGGTCAGCGCCCGGTCCGAGTTGACGCCGCGAACGGCCTCGATGCCTGCCCGAGTGATCGGCTGCTGATAGGCGACGATGGCGAGGGTCTCGATGGCCGCTGGAGAGAGCCTGCCGTTCTGCTGAACGCCGAGGAGCTTCTCGACGTAGGGGGCGGCCTCGGGGGCAGTGACCACCTGAACGGCCTGGCCGAGCCGCTGAAGGCGGATGCCGCGAGCGTGCGATTGTGCTGCCATGACCTCGAGCGCCTGGTCGAGCTGATCCTTTTCGACCTCCAGGACCTGTTGGAGCCGTGACACCTCGATGGGGCCATCGCTTGCGAAAAGCAAGCTTTCTACCAGGCAGCAGAGCTGATCGAGTTCCATCCGGCCGCGTGCTTACGCCTTCTGCGCGCTGGGCACAGGCTGGGGCTGGTACTTGATGATGACGTTGAGCTTGCCCACCTTTACGCCCATACCCTGCTCGACGACCTTGCGCACGGTCTGGACCACTTCCGATACCTTGTTGGGCACTTCGTGGCCGGCGGTGGTGAGCAAGACGAGCTGAATGTCCACGGACCCACCGCGACTGGCCACGGACGGCACGGCCTGAGCAACCTCGGACAGCAGCTCCACCTCCTGCCTGACGCGCTGGCCGATGGAGTCGGTGGTCAACTCGGCTCGTGCACCGGCTACCTGCGCAAGGACGACGCCCTTGCGGCGCTCGCCCCTGAGCTCGGCGTTGATCAGGACAAGGGCAAGGATGGTGACGAAAGCGGCTCCGATGATGAGCACGATGCGATCTACCGGCGTGATAACCATATTGTCGAACAGCAACTGGCCGAAGAACACGATGTGCTCGGGAATGATGGCCGTGATGATGAAGACGATGGAGACCGCGAGGGCCAGTAGCACCATGACTATGCGGTTGAAAACGTTCATTAACGAACCTCCCGAGAGACCCGGTCGCGTTGGACGATTTGTCGAGGTTATTATAGCGCAGGGTTTGAAGGGGGTGCAAGGGCAGGGGTTGAGGGTTGAGGGTTGAGGGTTGAGGGTAGAGGGGAGAGGGAATGGGGAATAGGGGGACGAGATTGGTGGGGTTGTTTGGTGGAATAGGGGCGGCCGAGTCGTGGGGGTGATGGCGAGTGAGTCCGGTGGGGCGGCAAAAAACAACATTTCGATAGGCAGGGTTGCGAGATTTCGGAAATTCGAAGGAGATTGACGGGAGGGGTGTGGGGTGCTAGCATGGTTGGGATAGGACGAGTAGATTGCGGGGTCTTGGGGGGCCGAGGGGATGGCCTGGGCACACTCGAGCAATAGCCAGGGCAAGCGACACGATCTGGTGGACCATCTCCGTGGGGTGGCCGGTTTGGCAGCCGAATTTGCGGCCGAATTTGGCTGTGCGGAGCCGGCTCGCGTTCTTGGCCTCTATCATGACCTCGGCAAGTTTTCCACGGGTTTCCAGGATTATCTGCTGGCGTCCGAAGCAGGCAAGGCCCACGGACGGAGCCCGGACCACAAGATAGCCGGCGCGAGCTTTATCGTCAATAAGCTGGGCTTGCCACTGTTTGCTCTGCTGATTCAGGGCCACCACGGCGGCCTGAGAAAGGCAAGCGACCTAAGATCGTACCTTTCCGATCCTCAGAAAAGCGTCCAAGTTGACGAGGCGCTGACCTCGGCCAAGCGTGGAATGCCGGACCTCGAAACTCCGGTTCCACGGATGAAGCTTCCCAAAGGCGTTGAAGGCGACGCCAAGGCCGCAGAGCTGTTCTTGCGCATCCTCTTTTCGGCGCTGGTGGACGCGGACTTCCTCGACACGGAGATGCACTTCGAAGCACGGACAGCGGCACGTCGTGGGACGCAGGTCACGATGGTAGACCTTTGGCAGTGGTTCGAGCGGGACCAGGAACGGTTCGGTGGCGAGCCGAAAGCTGAAGTTAACTTGGTGCGGGCTGAAGTTTACCGCCATTGCCTCGAGGCATCCAAATTGCCGCCGGGGATGTTTCGGCTCACCGTTCCGACGGGCGGGGGCAAGACCCGCTCGGCAATGGCTTTTGCCTTGCAACACGCGATACGTTTTGGACATAGACGGGTAATCGTGGCCGTGCCGTTCATTAGCATCACCGAGCAGACGGCCGATGTGTACCGAGGTATCTTCGGCAGCACGCAAGACGACGAGCCGATAGTCCTCGAACATCACAGCCAGGCAGGTCAGGGCGACGGCGACGATATGAGCCCCAGGACGGTGCGTTCGCGGCTGGCGGCTGAAAACTGGGATGCACCGATAATCGTGACGACGACAGTGCAGCTTTTCGAAAGCCTATTCGCCAACACGCCCAGTCGATGCCGCAGGGTTCACTCCCTGGCGCACAGCGTGATCATTCTGGACGAGGCCCAGGCGCTGCCGGCACACCTGCTTCAGCCAATCCTCGACGGACTGCGAGAGCTGTGCGCGAGCTACGGCGCGACAGTCGTGATCTCCACAGCGACGCAACCTGCGTTCGAGGCCATCCCAATCTTCGCAGCGGAGCAGGCCACAGAAATCATTCCCGACCCCGAGCGTCTGTTCAGGACATTGAAGCGCGTGGAGTATGAATGGCGGATGGAACGCGGTTTAGAGTGGGAGGAGGTCGCGAAGCTACTTGACGACACTCCGCAGGCCCTAGCGGTCGTCAACACCAAGAAGGACGCGATGGCGCTGCTGGACGCGCTGGGCGACGGGGAGGCGCTGCACCTCTCTACGTTACTGTGTGGCGCACACCGGAGGGAGGTAATCCGCACCGTCAGGCGTCGACTGGAGCTTGGGGAGCCGTGCCGACTGATATCGACGCAGGTAGTCGAGGCCGGGGTGGACCTCGATTTCCCGCTCGTGCTGCGGGCCATGGGGCCGCTGGACAGCATTCTGCAGAGCGCCGGGCGCTGCAATCGAGAGGGAAGGCTGCGAAGTGGGCGAGTGGTGGTGTTCCGTCCGGTGCAGGGCGGCATGCCCAAGGGAGCCTATAGAGCGGCGAGCGGGATCACAGCCGCACTTCTCGGAGCCGGCGACGTAGATCCCGACGACCCCGCCGCCAGCCGGGAGTACTTTCGGAGGCTCTTCGCCACGATAGACACGGATCGGGAGAGTATACAGAAACTGAGGGAAACGCTCGACTACCCTGAGGTCGCGCGCAGATTTCGCATGATCGACGGCAGCACTCAAACTGTCGCCGTTCCGTATGGGTCTGAAGATGAACGGCGCCAGGTACAGGCCTGGCTGGAGCGCCTGCGCGAAGGAGCGACCCATGCACGGGGGCTGATGCGACGACTTCAGCCGTACGTGGTCTCGCTATACGCTGCCCAGGCAGCATACTACCGCCAGCACGGCTTGATCGTCGACGTGGTAGAGGGGATGGGCGAGTGGATGGGCAAATACGACCCCGTACGCGGGCTGAGCGGCGACGCCCTGGACCCGGATGCGCTGGTGGTGTGATCGCAGGCGCGCTACACCCGAGCCCGTAAGGAGAACACCCGCAGAGGAGGTGGGAGCTATGAGCTAGATGAGGTATACACGGGAAACCGGGGCAGCATGTGTTGTCGAAATACGACTGGCCACGAGCCGGAAGGAGGAAAGATGCAAACGTGGTATCCCCCGGTCGCAGTACGCGTCTGGGGCGACTTTGCCTGCTTCACGCGGCCCGAGATGAAGGTAGAGCGGGTCACTTATCCCGTCATGACACCGTCGGCTGCGCGCGGGGTGCTCGAAGCCATCTTCTGGAAACCAGAGTTTACGTGGTGTATCGAAGAAATTCAGGTGCTTAGACCGATCCGGTACTTCTCCATTTTGCGCAACGAGGTCAACAGTCGGGCCAGCGAGCGCGCTGCCATGGGATGGCGGGAGACTGGCGGCGGGTACGACGCCAGCGCCTACCGCGCCCAGCGCCACACGGTCGCTTTGCGCGACGTGGCTTACCAGATCTATGCCCAGGTCCTGGTTAAGCCGGGCGTGGACCAGGAGCCGGCGAAGTTCCGGGATCAGTTTCGACGGCGAGTGCAAGATGGCCGATGCTACGCGACACCGTACCTGGGGTGCCGGGAGTTCTCGGCCGGCTTTGCGGAGCCGGACGCGCGCGAGAAGCCGATTGAGCTTTCGGAGGACCTGGGGCTGATGCTATTGGACCTGGACTACAGCACCGATGGCACGGGCAGGGGTACGCCTCGCTTTTTCCGCGCACAGCTAGAGCGAGGTGTTCTACGACCCCCAAATAGGCAGTGAGCAAGGAGGGGAAATGCTGCTGCAAAAGCTGAGAGAATACGCCAGCGAACGGCTTGCGCTTCCGCCAGCGCTGTACGATGCAAGCCCGGTCAGGTACGTAATCGAACTGGATGCAGATGGTCGCCTGCTAAACCCCGAGCCCACAGACACGGCCGATCCCGCAACGCCGCAGACCAGGCGTGGCCAGCGGCGACTGGTTCCCCAGATTCAAAGGACCTCTGGCATCAAACCGCTGCTGCTAGTCGGCAACGCCGAGTACACGTTGGGCCTAGGGCGTGAGGCTTCGAAACCCAACGGGTGAAGGCTTGTCACCAGGCATATCTTGGGCTACTGGATCGGTGCGCGGAGCATACGGGAGAGCCGTCCGTGAAAGCGGTGTGTACCTTTCTGCACAACGATCCTTCCTCCAAGCTGGCATTAACCGAGGACTTCGACGCCGGCGCGACGATGACGTTCCGGGTCGATGGCATCTTTCCCGTGGACCTACCCCGCGTGCAAGCGTTCTGGGCGGAGGCAAATGACCCGGACCGAGACCCGGACCGACCGGCACCCGTGATGCAGTGCTTGATCTGCGGGGAGGAACGCCCGGTGCTGGAACGACTCCAGGCCAAGATCAAGGGCGTGCCGGGCGGCCAGACCTCCGGCACCGCCATCATATCCGCCAACGCCGAGGCGTTCGAGTCGTACGGGCTATCCGCCTCGCTGACGGCGCCCACGTGTAGCGAATGCGGAGAGCGGTTCACCAAGGCCGCGAACGCCCTCCTGGCCGATAGGTCGAGCCGACTCGAACTCGGTGGAGCAGCCTTCGTCTTCTGGACACGCGAGCCGGTGGCGTTCTCGTTCCGCGATTACCTGGATAACCCTAAGCCAGAGGAAGTGCAGGCGCTGCTGGCGTCCGTTCGCCGTGGCGGGCGCGTGCCGGATGTGGATGACACCAAGTTCTATGGCACGGTCCTTTCCGGAAGCGGCGGGCGGGCCGTGGTTCGCGACTGGATCGACACGACCGTGGGCGAAGTCAAGCGACATCTGGGCGATTGGTTCCACCGCCAACGGATTGTGAACGCCTATGGGGAGGAGAATCGGACGCTAGGGCTGTACGCGCTGGCAGCAGCCACGGTGCGCGACGCGCAGAAGGACCTGGCTCCACCAACGCTGCGCGCGCTGCTCAGAGGAGCTCTAACAGGTAGCCCGTTACCAGTGGGTCTGCTCTACCAAGCCGTGCGTCGCAACAGAGCGGAGGGGAATATTGGCCACCAGCGGGCAGCTTTGATCAAGCTGGTGCTCTTGAGTCAACCGGAAAGGAACAAGGAGGGAGCGGACAATATGGTTCGACTGGATCAGGAAAACCCCAGCCCCGCCTATCGCTGCGGGCGGCTGCTGGCTGAGCTCGAACAGGCGCAGCTTCTGGCCGTGCCGGGCATCAATGCCACGATCGTGGCGCGTTTCTTCGGCACAGCCTCATCGGCGCCAAGCTCGGTGTTTGGCCGGCTGCTGCGTGGGGCGCAGCCGCACCTGGCCAAGCTGCAGAGGGACAAGCCCGGCACGTACGTGGCGATACAGCGCCGACTGGAGGAGATTCAGGGCGGTCTGAGTGGGTTCCCACGGGTGCTAACGCTGGAAGATCAGGGGGTCTTTGCGCTGGGCTATTACCACCAGCGTGCGTTCGACCGGGCCCAGGCCAAAGAAGCCGCAGCGCGTCGCAGGGCCGGGCAGGCCGGCCCCGAGAAAGTTATGGACGAGGAATCTGAAGAAAGCGGTCCGCAGGCGGACCAGGAGGAGAACTAGAATGGCCGGCGGTATCTATCTCGACGCGACCCGACGACACGACTTCGTGCTGCTTTTCGACGTGGCCGATGGTAACCCCAACGGCGATCCAGATGCCGGCAACATGCCAAGGGTGGACCCGGAGACGATGCAGGGCCTGGTCACCGACGTGGCAATCAAGCGCAAGGTGCGGGACTGGGTGGACGCGTCTTGTGGCGACAAGCAGTGCAACAAGATCTACGTCCAGAGTGACGGCGAAGCCCTCAACGCCATCCATAGGCGAGCCTACACCGCGCTCAGCATCACGCCGACGGGCAGCAAGCAGGCCAAGCAAGACGTAGACAAAACGCGCGCCTGTATGTGCGCGAACTTCTACGACATCAGGATGTTTGGGGCGGTAATGACGACCGGCGTAAACTGCGGGCAGGTGCGGGGCCCGGTTCAACTCACCTTCGCCCGTTCGGTCGACCCGATTGTGCCGCTAGATCTATCTATCACGAGAGTGGCGGTGACGCGAGAGGAAGATGCCAAGGTGGTCGTGTCGGATGACGGGGGTGGGGCTACGGGTGGGAAACGGACGGAGATGGGCCGGAAGGCAATCGTGCCGTACGGCCTATACCGGGCCTATGGGTTCTACAATCCACATTTTGCCGCGCAGACCGGCGTTACCGAAGAGGACCTCCGGCTGTTCTGGCAGGCGTTGGAGCACATGTGGGACCTGGATCGCTCCTCCTCGCGTGGGATGATGGCCTGCCGGGGCCTGTACGTTTTCAGCCACGAAAGCGGTCTTGGCAACGCTCCGGCGCATCGACTACTGGAGCGGGTCCGGCTCGCACGCCGTGAAGGGGTGACGGCCGCACGATCTTTTGGCGATTACGGAGTGGACGTGGAGGAGGCGGATCTGACCAAGGGCGTCACGTTGACGCGATTGGTCGGCTGACGGTGGACGCGGGAGACGATCCAGAGACGGTTGCGGGCGCAGGGCGCTGGGACGCCTACGCGAACCTCAAGGCCGAGGAAGTGATCGACGTGCCGATTTCGGCGATAGAGCACTACAGCTACTGTCCACGCCAGTGCGGGCTGATCCACGTCGAGCACACATTTGAGGAAAACGTGTTCACCATCCGCGGACGCCTGGCGCACGAACGGGTGGACACGGGCGATGACACGGTGGCCGAGGGACTGCCGCTGAGGCGGGGTCTGGCGCTGTGGTCGGAGCGGCTGGGGCTGCGTGGCAAGGCCGACCTGGTGGAGCTCAGGGCAGAGGGCCCGTATCCCGTGGAGTACAAGGTTGGTCGCCGCAAGGGCAGACACGCCGACCTGCAGCTCTGCGCGCAGGCACTCTGCCTGGAGGAGATGATCGGGGCGGCGGTGCCGCGTGGCGCAGTGTTCTATCACGCCACGCGCCGGCGCCACGAGGTTGTTTTTGACGAAGTATTGCGGCAGGAGACAGAGGACGTCGTGAAAAGCATTCGAGAGATGCTCCAAGACGAGCGCCTGCCCGCGCCGGTGAACGACGCGCGGTGTCCGAATTGCTCGCTGGTGGACGCCTGTCTGCCGGGCGTGGTGGGCGAGCCGGCACGGGTGCGCGGCCTGGCGGGCACGCTTTTCGTGCCGTACGACCCGGCGGGCGGGGGTGAAGAGGGTGCGTGAGCTGCTGAACGTCCTATACGTGTTGACGCAAGGTGCGACGCTACACCTGGACCACGACACGGTACGGGTCGAAGTGGACAAGGAGACACGCCTGCGCGCACCACTGCTGCGGCTGAGTGGGATCGTTATGTTTGGCCGAGTGACCATCAGTCCTTACCTGGTGGAGCGTTGCGCCGAGGATGGCCGCGGTGTCGTATGGTTGGATCGGCGGGGTCGATTCAGGGCCCGGATGGAGGGGCCAACCCAGGGTAACGTGCTCTTGAGACGGGCGCAGCACCTGGCGCTGTCGGAGGAAGATCGGCCGTGGCAGATAGCGCGGCAGATCGTCGCGGCGAAGATCCAAAACAGCCGCCAGGTAATCCTGCGTGCGGCGCGTGAGGCGCACGAGGATGCCGACGCCGCCGCGCTGCGCGACGAAGGAGAGCGGCTTGCCGGCATTCTCGTGCGGCTGCGGGAGGTAAGGGACCTAGATATCGTTCGTGGCGCGGAGGGTGAGGCGGCACGCGCGTACTTTGGCGTGTTCGGGCGGATGATTCGAGCAGACCGCGCCACGTTCGCGCCGGCAGGCCGAACGCGGCGCCCGCCCCGCGACCCGACCAATGCCGTACTGTCGTTTCTTTATGCGCTGCTGCGGACCGAATGCTCGTCCGGCCTGGAGTCCGTAGGGCTGGACCCGCAGGTGGGATACCTACATGCCTTGCGGCCGGGGCGGCCAGCACTGGCACTGGACCTTATGGAGGAGCTACGACCCGTGCTGGCAGACCGACTGGCGATTACGCTGGTGAATCGTCGACAACTGAAGGCAGACGATTTCGAGCAGACGCCTGATGGCGGGGTGCTGCTCAACGACCGGGGGCGGCGAACCGTGGTGACGGCGTACCAGCGACGCAAGGAGGAAGAGATCGAGCATCGCGTGCTGCGGCAGAAAGCTCCGTTGGGACTCGTACCGCACGTGCAGGCGCGTCTCCTGGCGCGACACCTGCGGGGCGACCTGAAGGAGTATCTGCCTTTCCTGTACCGGTAGGAATATCCTATGATTCAGTCCTTGTGAGAGGAACGAACGGTGGAGATACTTGTCGCATACGACGTCTCGACGGAGACTCCCGAGGGGCGTCGGAGGCTACGCAGGGTGGCCAAGGCCTGCGAGGGGTACGGCCAGCGGGTGCAGAAGTCGGTTTTCGAGTGCACGCTGTCGGCGGCAGAACTGGAGAAGCTGAAGCACCGACTGAAGAAGGAAGTACTCGAAACGGAGGACAGCTTGCGGTTCTACCGGCTATTGGAGCCACGGGAGCGGTACGTGCAGGTGATCGGCGTGCGACCGGAATTCGACCTACACGACCCACTGCTGGTATAACGCGGACCGGGAGTGATGCAGAAAAGCTCGTGGGGTTCGCGCACAAAATACGTGCTTTTGGCCCGTGTGCGCGGCCCAAGGCGAGCGAGAAAGGTGCAGGAAGTGCGGCTAAGCAGGAGTTTAGGCCCAAATTTGGCGAAAAATGGGCTAGAACAGGGCATTTCGGCCCAAAATGGCACCAATTGGTGCCGTCGCACCCGGTCTTAGGATCGGGTGGGGATTGAAACTGCCTCTTCGAGTGCGTGATGTACGCCTGCTGAGTGTCGCACCCGGTCTTAGGATCGGGTGGGGATTGAAACCCGAGGTGCCCGAGGCTTGTGTCCAGCACCCACAGGGTCGCACCCGGTCTTAGGATCGGGTGGGGATTGAAACCGTGATTCTGCGAACGTGCTGAAGACGGATGAGTCGCACCCGGTCTTAGGATCGGGTGGGGATTGAAACGTCGTGCACTCGGACGGATCGATCGATTACGTTGGTCGCACCCGGTCTTAGGATCGGGTGGGGATTGAAACCCGATGTGCCCGAGGCTTGTGTCCAGCACCCACAGGTGTCGCACCCGGTCTTAGGATCGGGTGGGGATTGAAACGGGTGTACGCCTACGAGCCTGACCTTAGCAACTTGTCGCACCCGGTCTTAGGATCGGGTGGGGATTGAAACTTGACCTCGGCCAGTCCGGAGGCTCGGGCGAAGGCGTCGCACCCGGTCTTAGGATCGGGTGGGGATTGAAACTTGTTTGTGAGGGAGGCGTACACGTGAAAGGCAAGGTCGCACCCAGTCTTAGGATCGGGTGGGGATTGAAACCATAGCCGCATCCGACATCATCATCCCCCCGGGCGTCGCACCCGGTCTTAGGATCGGGTGGGGATTGAAACTTGTGGACAGGGCGCTCGGTACCCGAAGCCTGGTGTCGCACCCGGTCTTAGGATCGGGTGGGGATTGAACCTGGTTAGAGGTCGCGGTAGACGTGCTTGCGGTGCTTGATGTGCAGGACGAGGACGGTTTGGGCCTGGTCGTCGACGTCGTAGACGACGCGGTAGTCGCCGACGCGGATACGGTAGAGGGGCGGTTGCGCTCTCAGTTTCTTGCACCCGGGTGGTCTTGGGTTTTGGGCAAGGGCGACTATGGCGGCCTGGATGCGCTTCGCCGTCTGGTCTGGCAGGTTGTCGATTTGCTTCTCTGCCGGACCGGCGATGTGGACGCTATGCAATCCAACCTCGCTTTCTGGCGTACTCCTCCGGGGTGATGGTTGGCTCGGCGTGGCGTCGGGCCTCGTCGGCAAGGGCGATGTCTTCAAGGTCTTCGATGAGCTCAATCCACTGGCGCAGGGCTTCGGCGACGATCTGGCGTGGGGTCTTGCCACGGTCGGTGGCTAGTTGGCGGATTAGGTCGGCGATTTCAGGATCGTCAATGAGAACGGTGATGGGGCGGGGCCTCTGTGTGGTTGGCATAGGATTCCTCCTTGCAACTGGCAGTCGATGGCACTATATTATAGCAGGTTGGGGCAGGAAGGGTGCAGTGAGCGTACGTACGGTTTGCCGGTTGAATCCTAATCGGGCTGCTTTTTTGTTGCCCTTTGACGGGCCGTGGCCAGTTGGCCATAATGGAGGTGTGAAAGCGAATGGGTGCTTTCCTTATCGACGTGGCGGCGTAGATGGTATCCCCTATCTGTTTCCGCTCAGGTAATTCGCGCTGTCCGCAAACAAGCGATCGGACGGAGTGAGGTCGGCGGCCTTTTTCACGTCCGCTAACGCCGCAGCGCTGCCCGGATTTTTCAGGTAGTGAGACCAGCCGCGGATGAAGTAGGCGGCGGCCAGGTCGGGCTTGAAGGCAATGGCCTTGTCGGCGGACTCGAGAATCCATTTCTCGAGCTGATCCCGAGACCCCTCGGCACTGGTGCCCACGATCAACGGCGACTTTCTATCGAAGATCTGGGCAGGGGAATACTTACGCATTATGTCAAGAGTCGCGGCGTAGTCGCCGTAAAAGACCTGTTCGATCAGAGGATAGGGGCTATCCTTCGCCCAAATGGCTCTACCCTCGGCAATCTTGCGAATCAGCAGCGCATCCCACCTGGCGGTTTGATCGGACGGGCGCAGGGCCAGAATCTGGCCGGCGAGAGCACCCGCGTCCTTCCAGAGCTCCGCGTTGGCGTGGTCGATGGCGGCGTCGACCAGGCGCCTGAGATCGGCGGGGGCGGAATCGCTGAGCCTGGCTAGTTTCACTTCGGCCATGCGCGAGCCATCCCAGCGGAAAAGAGCGACGTTGTACAGCCGGACGGAGGCGGCGTAAAAGAACACGTACGGGTCAGACTGGTCGATGATCAGCTCCAGCACGCCATCGCTATCCAGATCGGACAGATTGCCCACACCGGGGCTGGAGCCGGCGGCAGATGCCTCTGTTTTGAGCTGCCGGCCGTCGAAACGAAGGATGTAATACACCCCGCCGTGCGCGCCCACGCCTCCCGGCACCTCCAGCCAGACGCCACTCGGCTCCACGGGGACCCGCTTGACTGTCGAGCGCGCGACGTAGCCAACGTCCGGATCCTTGAGCTCCAGCCGCCCGAGCTCCTGCCACCGCGCATCGTCGTAGGTGTAGACGGCCACGAAGTGACTCGGCCCCGACAGATAGTCCTTCAATCCATAGGTGTACGCGACCCAGAGGGGCCGGCCATCGCCGCCGGACCCGGTCGGCGCAACCTCGACACCTTCGATGGCCGGGCCCGGCCGCGGTATTTCCCCCGGCCTGGCCGCGGGGGTAGGCGACGCGCTGGCCCTGAGCCTGGCAAATAGCTCGGAGGCCAGGGTGGAGGTCGGGACCGCGCTGGCTGCCAGGGTGGGGGAAGGGCCGGCTGTGGGGATTGGCGGCGTCGGACGGGCAGTAGCCACGGGCGCTGCCGGCGCAACAGCCGTAGGGGTTGCGGAAAGCGACGTGGCGGATGCCGCCGGGCTCGGCTTAGCCTCCGGCGTGGTCGCGACTGGAGCTGGATAGGCCTGGCACGCGAGCGCGGAAAGCACCAACATGCCAGCTAGCAGGAATATCGACTTCATGTACCCCTGTTCGTTTCGCGACGTGGTCTACCGAGACCAAAAGCAAGAGACTGGACAAGTAGAACCGACGGCTGATCAAGCTGGTCGACAGATCAGGCGCACCGACAGTATACACCAGTCTGTCAACAGGTTTTGGCGACCTTTGAAAGTATGTCCGTCGCGGCAGATTGACAATGCTATGTGTCATGTTGTAGTGTGTTATGTAGACAGTACTCTATGTAAGTGGAGGGCGTGCATGGCAAGGACGGACGTGAAGCAGGCGAATTTCTTGCTGCCGGTGGATTTGATCGAGGAACTGAGACGCAGCGTGCCAAAACGTGAGCAGAGCAAGATGGTGGCCGAGGCTTTGCGGAACGAGCTGAGACGGATGAGGCTTCGCCGCGCGCTGGTCACGTCCTTTGGCGCCTGGACCAAGGAGGCGCATCCCGAGCTGGAGCAAGGGGTCGATGAGTATGTAAGAGAGTTGCGGCGCTCGTATCGGGATAGCAGGATTGCGGAAGAGTGAACGCCGTCATAGTCGACACTGACATCCTGATCGACTTCTTGCGAGGTCAGCCTGGCGCAAAGAAGTTCTTTGGGCAGCTTATCGCACAATCTGTAGTTTGCTGCTCTGCGATCACTGTCGCGGAACTTCATGCGGGTATGCGGGAATGGGAAGAGCAGGCGACGCGAGACCTGACGGGCGGGTTGGTCGTGTTGCCGGTCACGCAAGAGATCGCGGAAAAGGCCGGGAGGCTCAAGCGGTATGCCAGGGGATTCGCGCCCGGACTTGGCGACTGCCTCGTCGCCGCCACTGCGATACTCGAAGATGTGCCTCTGGCAACAACAAACAGGAAGCATTACCCGTTCGAAGGTCTGGAACTTGATGTGCCTGATTACGAGGGAAGAGGGAACAGGGAGTAGGGAAGGGGGAACGGTAATGACCCTGTCTTGTTGCCTCTTGCCTATTCCCTATCCCCTGTACCCTACTCCCTGGTCCCTCGTCTCCATTGCTCTAGCGTTGCCTTGGCATCGTAGACCTCGCGGCTCAGGAGCCGGCGCTTGAGGGCACCGTAGATGGGATCGGTGGGGACGTAGCTTTTGGCGGCAACCAGGGCGTAGCCGTTGTCGCGGAGCCAGTCGCGAGCACGGGCGTCTCCCTCTAGCACACGGGTGCGATCCCTCCCGAAGCTGAACAGCCAGACTTCGGGTGGAGGAGCTGCCATGGCGCTTACTTTTCCCGGTGGCACAACCGATACGGGAGTTGCCTGGCGCGCCAGATAGAAGGGAAGGCCGGTGTCGTACTCGGCCAGCACCAAGGCCCCGGGGGTGCGAGCCGTATTGTCTTGCACTGTGGCGGCGATCTCACGGGTGGGAACGGCGTAGATGGGATTCAGGTAATCCTGGCCGGCGTGGTAGCTCAGCAGGCCAGTTGTGGCGGCCCCGACCCACAGGGCCAGCGCCAAAAACCGCACCTTGGGCGACAGATGCCACGCGCCGATGGCAAGCAGCACGCTAAATACTGGAAGAGCGAACAGCACGTGGTTCGGAAAGGCCATGAACGGTACGGTCTGAGCCCACGCGGTGAAGAGAAGGGCTCCGCCCACGATCGGCAGGAGAAGGTAGGTCAGCAGCGCCAGGCCTAGGGAGTTGGAGCGCCTGAGCGCCAGGAGGCCCGCGACGAGCAACATCAGGCTAGATAGCAGGCCAAGCGCTCCTGGGGGACGCCATGGGAACAGGGTCTCGCCAAGACCGAAGGAGAGCGCAACCGCGCCGAGCTTCAGGGCGAAGTCGATGGGCGCGCCGGCCAGGTCCGGCCTTATCTGGCTGTGTAACGAGGCGCTCTGAGTGGCCACCGTGGCCAGCCAGGGCACCAGGAACACCGCCGACGCGACCTGTGCCAAAGACCATTCGACGAGGAGTCCCCTGTTGGTTTTCAGTAGCGCAAGAATCAGCAACAGCCCGGTTGTTCCGACGAAGAAGAGCGCCGCGAGATAGTCGGTGTACAAAAGGGCGACGGTGGCCAGGCCGAGCAACGCAAGTCGCGGCCGGGTCGGGCGTGCCGACCAGCGGTGCACACAGACCAGGTAGAGCAACGCCAGAGCCATGGTTATGGCGTAGTATTTCTCGAACCGGACGTAGAGGTGGAAGGTGGGGGCCAGGGCAAGCAACGCGGGGGCGAGCCAGGCGTGACGCCTGTCCAACCAGACAAGGGCCAGCCTCCAGAGGAGGGCCAGGCTCAGCAGGCCGAAGGCCACCGGGATGAAGCGGGCGGACCACTCGGAGTCGCCGGCGATGCCGAGCCAGGGGGCCACCACCAGGTGGGTCAGGGGCGGGTGCAGGTCGCGTCCGGCGGCAAGGTCGGCAAGAATGGCGCTCAGGCTGCCACGCTCCATCTCGAGGTTGGTGAATTCATCGACGGAGAAGCTGGGAGCGCCAAGGTTCCAAAGAAGCAGCAGCCAGGCGATTATCATGATGGCGAACGGAGGCAGGGGCGGTCTAGCGTGTTTTGCGGAGGGCGTCAATTTCCGGCGCATCCGGCATCGCTCCCTTTTCGGATTCATCCGTAGTGCAGGACCTCTAGCGTCGTGAACTGGAGCGCCTCTGCGTTGGTCTGTGGGAGCCCGCTCGCAACGGCGCCGACCTTGGTCTCTGTGTCCTGTTATTGCTGCCTAGAGAACGACCCTCACCCTAACCCTCTCCCTGGAAGGGAGAAGGGACTGGATGGTACTGCGTCTGTGGTAGGGGTATTCTACACTTTTTGGTGTGACTGGAGTAGTAGCCCAAATTGGCGATTGACAACCAGGGGCGGGAGCCCTTAGTATAGCACCTGTGAGGATACTGCTTGTCCTTGGGATTCTGATGACCCCCCTTATCCTGCCGGCGCCGGTGGTCGCGGCGCCGGCGGACTTCGACGTCCCCGGCGGCCGTTTTTACAGCCAGGCCGCCGGTGGCGGCGGAGCCCTCGGCTTCGCCGTGGTCGACGACGCTCAGGCCCAGCTATGGTCCGAGTTCAAACGACTGGGCGGCGTGGCGGGCGTCGGGTATCCGATCTCTAAGCGCTACGTCTGGGACGGCTTCGTGGTGCAGGTGATGCAAAAGGGCGTGTTCCAGTGGCGCCCCGAGGTACGGCAGGTCTACTTCGTAAACGTTTTCGACCAGTTGTCCGCGTCCGGCAAGGATGGCTGGCTATCTTCAGTGCGTTCGGTGCCCGTCCGTCTCGACGCCAGCTTCGATGCCAACAGGAGCTGGGAGCAGATCGTCGCGGCGCGCCTATCGCTGCTGGAGGCGAATGCGCCGATCAAGGCGCAGTATTACAGCGTGGCCAATCCGATGGTGCTGTATGGCCTGCCCACCTCCCGAGTGGTGGACAACGGCAACCACTTCGCCATTCGCCTCCAGCGGGCGGTGATCCAGCAGTGGAAGGTCGACGTGCCCTGGGCCAAAGCCGGCCAGGTGACCGTAGCCAACGGCGGCGACGTGGGCAAAGAGGCCGGGCTCTTCCGGCCCGAGACCATCGCGCCTGTTTCGCCCGACCGATCGCCGCCGCCCAGCCGAGGAGGCCAACAATCGCGCGGGACGCCCGAGCAGGTGGCGCTGAATAGTATCAACCACTATCGTGCCATCGCGGGTGCGCCGGCGCTCAAGCTCGATCCGGCTCTGATGAAGGCTGCCGCGGCGCACGCGAGCTATTACGTTCTCAACTATGGCGACAAAAGCCTGGCCGGCATGGGCTTGCACAACGAAACGGCGGGCCGAGGCGGCTTCACCGGTGCCAGCCCGCCGGACAGGGCCAAGGCAGCAGGGTATAGGGTTACCTGGGCCGTGGACGAGAACGTCGGCCTTGTCGGTAACCCGGAGAAGACGATCGACTACTTCATGGACACGGTCAACCACCGCATAAACATGATTCACCCCTCGGCGGTCCACCTCGGCTACGGCGTCTCGACGAAGCCCGCCATCGACGTGTTCAACCTGGGCTTTGTCGGGGATCGACCCGGCATTGGCCTGCCCACCGTGTATCCCGGGGACGGCCAGAAGGGCATACCCATCTCGTCGTCAGTGGCCGAAACACCCGACCCGTTGCCGGGAATAGCGCGTCCAGTGGGCTATCCAATCTCCATCAGCTTTCACGTGCAGGACACGATCAAGTGGGGCGAATACAGCCTGGTGGACGGCTCCGGCCAGGCAGTGCAGCTTTACACCAGCCAGAAGCTCTGGCTGCGAACCCTGTCGCTGATCCCCGCAAAACCCCTGAAGTCAGCCACCAAATACACTGTGCGTGTGACAGGCACGGTGAACGGCCAGCCGTTTGCCAGGACGTGGTCGTTTTCGACGAGGTGACTGGCGCGAAGACAGCCTCGCCCCGGCACGAGCTCACCGTTGCTCAGACTTCTCGGCACTCGAGCAGGCACGCGCACCCTGAAGGGTGCGGCTACGGGTGAACGCGCCACGGCTCCTCCACAAGCGCAAGCATTAGGCACTGCCAATTTGCCGGGAAGTCCTTGACGGGCAAAGGGGGCTGTGCTATATAGGCGATAACTATAATCGCGTCAGGAGGTGACCGCTTGCTTTCGTTGGAGGAGCTGGTTGATCCCAGGCACACGGCTTTGGTGGTGGTGGATGTTCAGAATGATTTCTGCCATAGCGAGGGGGACCTTGGCCGGCGGGCGGGGGATGTGTCGCGGATTCAGGCAGCGGTGCGCGACCTGGTGGGGTTGATCATACAGGCTCGTGACAAGGGCGTAGCTATCATCTTCATCCGAGCCGTCCACGGCGCATGGACCGATTCGGAGACGTGGCTGCGGCGCAGGAAAGATGTTCCGGTGGCGCAGCTAAGGACGTGTCAGGACAACACCTGGGGCGGGGATTTCTACGAGGTGCAGCCCCTGCCTGGGGACAAGGTGATTGCCAAGCCGCGCTACAGCGCCTTCTACGGCACCGAGCTCGACGTGATGTTGCGTGCGAGGGGCATACGGACGCTGCTTATGACGGGGGTCACCACGAATGTGTGCGTCGAGTCCACAGCTCGGGACGGCATGCAGCGCGACTACGATATCGTGCTGGTAGAAAACTGCTGTGGAACGACGAGGGACGAGGACCATCAGGCCACGTTGAGGAACATCCGGAATCAGTTCGGGGTAGTCGCGACGTCAGGGGAAGTTGTGGAGGCGTGGACCAAACGGGACACGTGAGTTGGAGTCGGCTGAATGGGCTAGAACAAGATGGGTGAAAACCAGGGGTGAGGAACGGTTTTTTTGCAGGCGGTGGGACGACCCTCACCCTAACCCTCTCCCTGGAAGGGAGAGGGGACAGGACGCTAGACCGCTTACCCAAACGGAGTTGGGATAATGGCGCTAGCACGCTCGCTGGACGGGAAGGGGGACAGCATGCTAGCTCGCTGTCTGGTAGAGAGAGGGAACAATGGCGCTGTCCGCTAGCTGGAGAGGAGGTTAACTGATGTCAGAACTTGCTGTCGTCGGCAAGCCGGTCCCCAGAATAGACGCTAAGGCCAAGGCAATGGGTCGGCTCGAGTACGTGAGCGACACGACGCTGCCAAAGATGCTGCACGCGAAGATACTGCGCAGCCCACATCCGCACGCCAGGATTGTGCACATCGACACCCGCAAGGCGTCGGCTCTGCCGGGGGTAAAGGCGGTCGTCACGGCGGATGATTTCCCGCCGGTGCGGTGCGGCAATATGCTCAAGGACCGCACCGTTTTGGCCAGGGGCAAGGTGCGCTACGTGGGAGAGAAGGTCGCGGCGGTGGCGGCGGTGGACGAGGAGACGGCGCGGAAGGCGTTGGACTTGATCGAGGTCGAGTACGAGCCGCTGCCGGCCGTCTTCGATGCGACGGAGGCGATGCAGCCGGGCGCTCCCGTGCTCCACGAAGATCTGGAGTCCTACGGCAGCCCCGGCGAGATGATCAGGTACGGCAACGTGTGCTCGGTCACCAGGATCAAGCGCGGCGACGTGGAGCAAGGATTTAAGGAAGCCGATCACATTTTCGAGGACACCTATACGACGCAGATGGCCCACCAGGGGTACGCCGAGCCTCACGTGGCAGTGAACTGGATGGAGGCCTCGGGTCGTCTGGTGATGCAGACTACCAACACCAACGTGTTCCGCGTGCGGGACGACACGTGCCAGGTACTGGGACTGGCGCCCGAGAGGGTCAGGCTGCTGGGGGGACCCATCGGCGGGAGCTTCGGCGGCAAGAACGAGGCGCCTCTGGACCCGATCTGCGCCCGCCTGACGCAGAAAACAGGGCGGCCGGTGCGCCTGGCTATGGACAGGATGGAGGAGTTCTGCGACGCCACCCCACGGCATAGCTGTGTAATCCATTTGAAGACCGGCGTCAAGAGGGATGGCCGCATCATCGCGCGACAGGCGCGGATGATCTTCGACACGGGTGCGTACGCCGATTTCGGCCCTGCCGTCGCGTCGGAGGCTGCTAAGCAGATAAGCGGTCCGTACAGAATTCCCCACCTGAAGATAGAGTCTTTCTGCGTGTACACCAACAAGATTAGCTGCGGGTGCTGCCGGTCGCATGGAACGCCGCAGCCCACCTTTGCCTTCGAGTCGCAGATGGACGCCATCGCCGCCGAGCTGGGGATGGACCCCATCGAGCTGCGGCTCAAGAACGCGGTCGAGGACGGGGATGTTTTCGCTACCGGCGAGCCGGTGCACAACGCGACGCTGAAGCACGTATTGGAGGAGGTCGCAAGACAGGCGCTGCCGCTGGATCGGACGGCGGAAGGGAGCAAGAGACGAGGCAGGGGCGTAGCGTGCGGGCAATGGCACTCCGGCGGTAGACCGTCCGGCGTTCTGCTGCGAATGAACGAGAACGGCTCGGTGGTCGTGATTCCGGGTGTGGTGGATATGACGGGTGGGCACACCAGCGTCGTGCAGATGGTAGCGGAGGAACTGGGCATACCTGTTGCCGACATCCAAGTGGCACCGATGGACACGGACATCGCACCCTTCGACTCGGGGGCATCGGGGACCCGTGTCACTTACAACCTCGGCCTGGCGGCGAGAATGGCCGCGGGTGAGATAAGGGATCAGCTTATCAAGATGGCGGCGGAGATGCTGGAAGCGAGCAGCGAGGATCTGGAGCTGCGGGACGGGCACGTTTTCGTGAAGGGCTCTCCCGAGAAGCGCTTGCCGCTGGCGTGGGTTGCCCAACACCTTTACCGAGCCCAGGCAGGGCTGGTGCTCGGCAAGGGCTGGACGCTGGGTGAGTTCCTGCCCATCGATCCGACGGTCTGGGAAGGACTCTGCTTCAGCGGCGGAGTCGAGCACGTATTCGGGGCGCAGGTCGCGGACGTGGAGGTGGACACAGAGACCGGACAGGTGCGGGTGTTGCAGGTCACGGCCGCCCACGATACGGGGCGCGTCATCAATCCTCCCGCTCTCACCGGGCAAATCGAAGGCGGCGTCGCACAGGGCGTGGGCTATGCGCTGTGCGAGGAGGTAGTTTGCCAGGAAGGCCGGGTGCTGCACCCATACGGCGTGCCGTACGCTCAGATCACGGCGGACATGGTGCCCGTGGTGGACGCTATCGCGGTGGAGGACAAGCCGGGCGAGGGGCCTTATGGAGCAAAGGGGATCGCCGAGACGGCGATCATCCCCACGGCGCCGGCGATAGCCAACGCGGTGTACGACGCAGTTGGAGTGAGGATCACGAGCTTGCCCATTACGCCGGAGAAGGTGCTGGCCGCGCTGTCGAGGTTGCCCGGCGGTTGAAACCGCGGGCAACGGAAACCAAGTCCGCCTGCGCGGACTCCCCGCCACTCCTGCCAGCGGAATGGCTGGTGATTTGAGAGCAGTCGGAGCCGCGCCCAGCCCGCCAGAGGGCGGGTTGCGTTTGGGTTGCCCACGACTTGGGTCGTCGGGCACCGCCAAACCCGTGGCAAGGTTTTTGCGGGTTGCGTGAGACAAGTGGTGTGGCAGCGGCACGGTGATGCCGCACATCTCACGGTATCGGAGGTCTCAGCCTGATATGGCTCGATATACAGGTCCGAAACACAAGCTGTCAAGGCGCGAGGGGAGAGACCTGTTTGGAACGGGATCCGCCTCCTTGCAGCGAAGGCTAAACGTCCCACCAGGACAAGCTCCGACGGCCAGGCGGAAGAAGGTATCAGAGTACGGCTTGCAGTTGCGCGAGAAGCAGGCCGCAAAGCGCATGTTTGGGATACTGGAAAAGCAGTTCCGCCGCTATTTCGAGCTTGCCAGCAGGCAGCGGGGCACGACGGGAGAAGCGCTGCTACAGTTACTGGAGCGGCGCCTCGACAACGTGGTGTACCGGCTCGGTTTCGCGCGCACGCGGCCGATGGCCCGGCAGTTGGTGGCACACGGCCACGTTCTGGTGGACAGCAAGAAAGTGGACATACCCTCGTACGCCGTGAAGGCCGGCGATACGATTCAATTGGACCAGAAAGCGCTTCAGATGCCGGTGGTCCAGGAGACGATGGAGGACATGGCTGGGGCCGTTCCCCAGTGGCTCGCGCGCGAGGGGCCTGCAGGCCGCGTGCTCCGGTTGCCCAGGCGCGAAGAGATGGAGCCCAGCATCAAGGAAGAGCTGATCATCGCATTCTATTCGAGGTAGGGACTTGCCCTCACCCTAACCCTCTCCCAGAGGTCCAGAGGGAGAGGGGATGTTGGATGTCTCCCAGAGGGAGAGGGGACTGGCTCGCGCTAGGTTAGGCGCTTGACGTAGTGGATCTGCTCGCCAGGCGTGAAGCCGATGGCCTCGATGAAGGGCTTTATCTCACGATCCTGGGAGCTGACCACCAGGTGAACCTGCTTGACTTTCCTCTCGCGGCAGCCAGCCAGAAAGGCCGTCAGCAACTGCCGGCCTATGCCCTGGCGTTTGTACTCGGGGTCCACGCCAATCATCTCGAACCAGGCTCCCTCGTAGATGCCGTAGCGCAGGTTGCGAATGCGTCCGAGCACGAAGCCAACGATGCGGCCGTCACGCTCGGCGACGTAGCTAAGGGAAAGCTCGCCACCTAAGTAGATGTTGACCTGATCCTGGTAGGTGAGAGCACGGCTCCCGCCCGTGGTCTTGCGGTCGATCTCGAGGACACCGCTGATGTCGTCCTCTTCCATAGGACGAACGGTGATGTCGGTAGCGTGCCCAACGGTCTTTTCCATCGTCTACCTCCTTTTTTGGCTGCTCGCGCTCGAACCCGCGGTACCCTACGCTTCATTGCGTGCCGGCTGATTACTATCATTATAGCGCCGGGCTGGCTGCAGAACAATATTTTTGGGGCCTGGTCGCGCGATGGTTGCAGGGGCGAGTGGGAGGACGGCGTTTCTGCCAGGAGTGACTACGATTGCGCGCTTGGTCGGCACGCGAACGGGCACGCGCACCCTGAAGGGTGCGGGGCGACGCCTCGACAGCACGAGCGCCTGGTAGCGGCGCACGGGCGTGTGCGATGTAGCGGGAACTCGCGGATTTGAAGATCGTTAGCGGGTATCCTATACTTTGCAGACAGGAAGAACGCAGAGCAGTGGGTGAAGGCAAATGCTAAGGCGCGAAAGCGATTTGAGGGATATTCTGAGGCGAATAGATGGGCGCGGCTTCAAGGCCTATCAGGATGTGGAGGGCGAGTACCAGTTCGGCAGGTTCGTCGTGGCGGTCGATCACGCGCAGGGCGATCCGTTCGCCTCGCCATCGCTTGCGAGGGTTCGCGTCGCTCAGAAACTGGCCGGCTTTCCATCTGATCTGTACTGGACGAGCATCCGGCGTATCGCGCTTCAGGACTTCGTCACGCGCGTGTTTGCGCAGACGATCAGGCGGGTGGTCAAGGGCAACCGTGGCTCGGGGCACTCGGGGCTGATCGCCGTGGACGCCGGCGGCAAGGAGATTCTGGAGCGCACGTCGTGTCTGTTTACCGAGGCGTTCGCCGAGGTGCGATTCGCAATGGGGCTGCCTGCCTACGGTCGAACGTGCCAGGGCCAGGAGGCGGCGGCGATGTTCTTTCAGGAGGTCCCGAGACTGGCGGAAGCGGCGCTGTTTTACGCTGCGCTGGACGCGGCTGCTCTACGAAGGCACGTGGCCGTGGCGGAAGATCAGGAGGCACTGCGCGCGCAATTGCGTCCCCGTGGCGTTGTGGCGTTTGTGGCCGATGGCTCTGTGCTGCCTCGCGCCAGCGGAGTGTCGGAGGAGCCGATGAGGGGGGAAAACGTCGTGCGTTTCGCCTCTCCTCCTGAGCTGAGGCTGGAGCTGGATACGCCGAATCAGGGGCGGGTGGCTGGGATGGGGATTCCCAAGGGCGTCACGGTTATTTGCGGCGGCGGGTTCCACGGCAAGTCGACGCTGTTGCGCGCGCTGGATAGAGGTGTCTACAACCACGTACCGGGGGACGGGCGGGAGTACGTGGTGTCGCGTGGCGACGCCGTTAAGATTCGCGCGGAAGACGGGCGGTCGGTGGAAAGGGTCGACATCAGCCCGTTCATCAGCAACCTGCCGTTTCAGAAGGACACGCGGGCGTTCAGCACCGAAAATGCCAGCGGCAGCACGTCGCAAGCGGCAAACATTGTCGAGGCGCTGGAGTGTGGGGCGAGCTTGCTGCTGATCGACGAGGATACTTCGGCAACGAACTTCATGATCCGCGACGCGCGGATGCAAAAACTGGTCGCCAAGGCGAACGAGCCTATCACCCCCTTCATCGACCAGGTGAGGAACCTTCATCGGCAACACGGTGTCTCTACCACCCTGGTGATCGGTGGCTCTGGCGATTACTTTGAGGTGTCCGACACGGTGATTCGGTTGATTAACTACCTACCCTCGGTCGCGACGGAGGAGGCGCATCGCATCGCGCGCGAGATGCCCACGCACAGGGTGCAGGAGGCACAGCAGACGTTCGGTTCCATCGTGGGTCGCGCGGTGCTGCCCGACAGTCTCGATCCTTATCGGCGCGGCAGGATGAAGGTTTCTGCCAGGGGCCTGCGCGCCATCGAGTTCGGTGAGGAGACTATCGACCTGCAATACGTCGAACAACTGGTCGATCCCAGCCAGACGCGGGCCATCGCCGACATGCTCGTCTACGGCCTCCGCCAGGGCTACTTCGAAGGGGAGGTGACTCTGGTCGGTGCGCTGCGACGATGCCTCGCCGACGTATCGGCTCGGGGTCTGGACGTGATTTCGCCTCGCGCGGGCCAGCATCCGGGAGACTACGCGCTGCCGAGGCTTCAGGAAATGGCGGCGGCAATAAATAGGCTGCGGGGGCTGAGGGTGAGGCAGACCAAGTGAGGGAACCGGCGCACGAGATGCGGGGAGGGGGCGCGGAGACCGCGCCCCTACGTCATTAGGTAGGTATGCACCTACGTAGCCGGCACCCTGGACGTGCGCCGAGCCCTGCCAGCCTGCGCAGGGCATTGGTGTGCAAAGTGCTGCCTCGCCACGGCAGACGGCCAACGCGCCCCGAAACGGGGCGGCCACGCACAACTTGACCAGCCTCCCGCTGCGAGTGATGGATAGGAGTATCCCGAGCCCTCTTATCTAGTCTCCAAGAGCCCTTTGCTCGACGTTTTCAGGACCGTCTCCAGCCGCTGGACGCGGGACTTCTGAAGCCTGGCTCGGTGCGCCGTCCACGGTGTACAGCCGTTGGCGCGGCCGGCGATCAATCTTCAGGTGAAAAATGTCGAAGCGGTTGTAGTGTCCGATCACGTCGTGGAGGAACTTGCCGGCCACGATCTCTTCCAGGTCAAGGTCGGCGTAGACGATGCCCTCGCCCGAGATTGGTCCGGCGATGATTTGCCCGCGCGGGTTGACGATGGTGGCGTGTCCGCCGTCGCCGGCGAATTCCGACCGCAACGGCTCGTCCAGATCCAGCGCGTCTTTCATCTCCTCGGTGAAGACGCCACTACTGCTGAGGACGAAGATCTTGCCCTCGTAGGCCAGGGCGCGGGTGCGAATGTCGATAGCATCGAACATACCCGCGTCGGTCTTGAGACCGAAGGCCGGCCAGGCGGAGGCGTTGATAACCTCGCCGCTGGCTAGAAGCGTGAACTTGGCCAGACTATTGGTGTTCTCCCCGCAAATGAGACCCGAGAAGCCGCCATAGGGCGTCTGAAAGACCCTGAGCGTGCTGCCATCCCCACCGGTGTGAACGAGCCGCTCCGTCAAGGTGGGAACGATCTTACGGCGCTTGCCAAGTAGCTCCCCATCCGGGCCGAAGAAGACAAGGGTATTGTACATCGTGCCGTAGGAGTTCGGGTCTTTTTCGTTGACCCCCAGGGCGACGCACATACCCGCCTTGCGTGCGGCACGGCCAATCTGGTCGGTGGCCGGGCTGGGGACGACGACGGCGTTCTTGAACAACTCGATGTTGCATCTGGCGCACACACGATGCTTGGCAGGGTAGAAATGAAACCAATCGGGGAAGGCCGGTATGTAGCACTCGGGAAACGAGATGACCCTGGCGCCGTTGTCGCCGGCCTCTTCGATTATGCGACAAGCCTTCGCGATCGTGGCCTCCCGATCCAGGTACACTGGAGCTACCTGCACGGCGGCGGCCTTGAATCTAGGAAAAGTATCACCCACAGCTCGACCCCCTCAAAGCGGTTTTCGGATAGCGGCAAGATATGACTATAGTATCACGCAGGAGACGGTTGTCAATCCCCCGCAGCCGCCGCTGAGGACTACGACCTACCGGCCGAAAGACGGATTGACAAATCGGACAGGCGAGTACTAATATGGGAGTCGTTCAGGCCGAAACATTTCTGGCTGGTTGCGGCCAGGGCGACCTGAATCACCCGACCGGCTCGCCGCGCAGTCCAGGGGCGACTGACATGAAACAAGGGTGGAAGGGAGAGATGCTCTCGCCGAGAATCGGTCCCGTTAGCCGCTTCGCGATAATTGGCTTCGTCATAATGATGGCCGCGGCCGCGGTTCTGGGCTGGCAGGTTGCGCTCAGGGTCGAGCAGGACGTCTTGGCCGAAGCCATCACGGACGTCAGGGAAACCGTTTCCGATCGCCTGACCCGTCGCCTCGCCCCCACCGACTTCAACCGTCCCCTTGTTGGCGAACGATACGACACTTTCCACGCCTTCGTTCAGGAATCCGTTCTCGTCGAGCGAGTGGTGCGCGTCAAGATATGGAACAAGGAAGGGCGGGTCATCTATTCGGACAACAGGGAGATGGTCGGACGGGTCTATCCTGTCGAAGGCGAGCTACGCGAGGCTTTGGCCGGTGAGATCGCGGCGGAGGTCACGGATCTTGCCCGTGAAGAAAACGCCGACGATAGGGGCATCGACAACCGACTCATCGAGGTTTATCTCCCCATTCGCCTCGGGAGCCCCGATGAGGTCGTGGGCGCCTACGAGGCATATTTCCGGTGGGCGCCCGTCGCCGCCCGCATCGACGATCTGAGCAGGCTGTTCCTGATTAGTCTGGGCGCGGGGTCGCTCTTCCTGTACCTGGTCGGTCTGCTCATGCTGAACGGTGCCGCTCGAACGATCACACGTCTGCTACACCAGGCAGAGCACAGAGCAGAGGAGCTGGACGCCGTTTATGCCGCTCTGCGCGAGACGCACCTGTCGACACTGGAAATTCTGGCGGCCGCGGTCGAGGCCAGAGACCCTTACACGCACGGCCACTCACAGCGCGTAAGGGATTACTCGCTGGCGCTCGCTGGACAACTTGGCCTAGCCGACGAAGCAACGATCGAGACGATCCGTCGCGCGGCGATGCTGCACGACGTCGGCAAGATCGGCGTCGCCGATTCCATCCTGAAGAAACCCGGCAAGCTCGAGAAGTGGGAGTACGCGGAGATGCAGCGGCACCCCGAGATAGGCTGGCACATGCTCTGCCGGACATCATTTCTGAAGGACGAGCTCGATCTGGTTAGGTACCACCACGAGCGCTACGACGGGCTGGGCTACCCCTCGGGGATAACTGGAGAGCACATGCCTCTGGGCGCAAGAATACTGGCGGTCGCCGACGCGTTCGACGCGATGACGAGCGATCGTCCGTACCGCCGAGCGCTTAGCGCGGCGGTGGCGCGCGAGGAACTGGTGAAGAACGCCGGCACGCAGTTCTGCCCCAAAGTGGTCACCGCTATGCTGGACGTCATCGACGCTGAGTTTGGCGTGGGGACAGGTGCGGCCGGGGAAATGGAATCCAGTCGAACGAGGCTCAGCTAGCCGGACAAAGCGCGGAGCGCGGGCAACCAAAGTGCTTCCTAAGATCTGCAAGCAGTCAACAAGACGGCCCTCACCCTAACCCTCTCCCAGAGGGAGAGGGGACTTGCCACCCACAAATGCGACTTTGGTCGCTGCGCTTTCTTTGCCAATTCTTTATTATTCTACCATAGGGTGTGAACTATCTAGAGTATGAGACCAATGCCATTCTAGGAGGATTGTATGGCAGGCATTACACAACAGGAAGTCGTCGAGAAACTGCGGCAGGTGATGGACCCTCACACGGGAAGCAACGTCTACGATATGGGTATGATCGATAATCTGGTCGTCGAAGATGGCCGCATTGCGTTGCGATTCACGCTTACCAGCAACTTTTGCCCGATCGGAATGCAACTGGGGCTGGCTTTGAAGCGTAAGCTGCGAGAACTGCGGGTCGAAAAGATCGACGTGAAGATCGATAACTATCTGCGCGCGGCGGAACTCGAACAAATGCTGGCCAGCATTTGAGGGGAGGTGCCGTATGCAGATTGTACCAACCAGCCTGGTGCGAATCAGCCGCTACTATATGATCACGGCCATCGCGTACCTGCTGTTGACTCTGGCCGTCGGCGTCACTCGGTCACTTCTGCCTATTCCCAGCGATCGGCTGCATTGGGCACCAGCCTTGCTTGGCTGGGTGACGTTTCCGATTATGGGGTCTTACTACCAGTTCTTCCCCACACTTCAGGGCCGCGAGCTGCGCTGGGAGCATTTGACCATTCCGCAGTTCTTGATGATGAACGTGGGTGTACTGGGGCTGATGGCGGCGTCCGTGGCCGGAAACGGCACGGCGCTGGCGATTGGCTCGGCGATCTACACGGCGGGCGCTCTGCTGTTCGCAGTGATAATCGTGCTGGCCAATTTGGATGTCACGAAGATCGTGCTGACCTTGCGTTTCTTTCTTGCGTCGCTGTCCTATTTCGTCGTGGCGGTGTTACTGTTGTTCGCCAACGGGTTGGGACTTGGGCCTGCCTGGGCGGTCAGGCCGGTGGCGCTGCACCTGCTGGCTTTCGGTTGGGCAGTGGTGGCTATTATGGGAGCTGAATACAGCCTGGTGCCGATGCTCCAACTAAAGGACCTGCGCCACCCGAGACTGGCGGACGCGCAGTTCTACGTCGTCAACGTCGGCTTTGTGGGCCTAGCGGTGTCGCTGGCTATCGCGAACCCGTTGCTGACGGCTATTTTTGGCCTGGTGACTCTAGCCGGCATCCTGCTGTTCGTGTACGTCATCATCGCCAGCTTGAGACACGGACCTTCGCGTTTGCCACATCTGGATACGTCGGTCAAGTACTTTCTGGTGGGCATCGCCTATCTGGTTGTCACAGCCTTGGTCGGAACCGCGATGGGCGCTTTTGGCTGGGCCGGCCTGGGCTCCATTCACCTGCACCTGGGACTCATCGGGCTCGTGACGATGACCATCGTGGGGGCGATGTACCATATAGTGCCGTTTGTCGTCTGGTGGGAAGTGTACGCGCCCAAGCTTGGCTACGAGGAAGTACCGCTACTGAAGCAGCTCTACAGCGAGCGGGCAGCCCTCTACCAACTCTACGGGCTCAATGTGGGCCTGCTGGTGATAATTGCTGGATTTGCGCTGAAAGTAAGCGTCCTACTGGCGATTGGCGGCACGATCCTGATAGTGACGGCCGTGGCGTTTGCGTGGGCGATGATCGGAGTCGTAGGACATCGAAAAAACTTACGTAAGCCGAACGTGGAGCAAAATGCTGAGACACTGTATGGAGGAGTACGATGAGCGTTGCGGAGACGACCAGGCCAAAGGCCATCACGCCAAATATGAAGATCGCGGAGGTATTGAAGGAATATCCCAGCCTGTTGGAGGTGCTGGTGGCACAGAGCCCGCACTTCACGCGCCTGAAGAACCCTATCCTGCGACGCATTCATTCCAGGCTGGTGACAGTGGCGCAGGCGGCGGCGATCGCCGGGCTCGACCCGGCTGCTCTGGTGCGAACGCTCAACGCGGCCGCGGGAGTTGTAGAGGAGAAACCGGAGGCGGCCTCATTCAGGCTGTCTTCGATGGCGGGAACGCCGGAACCGCCCTGGGTGAGCACCTCGCCGATCGCCGTGCGACTGGACGTCCGCGAAGACCAGCGCAACCACTCGGACCCGTTCTCACGGATAATGGCCGCCGTGTCGGAGGTGCAGGATGGCCAGGTTTTCTATCTGAAGAACACGTTTGAGCCGCTTCCTCTCTACGACGTGCTCGGGAAACGGGGGTTCGTCGCGTGGGCATGCCGGTTAGGTCCCGAGGAGTGGGAGGTCTATTTTCTCAAGCAGGGAAGGGTCGAGGCGACGGCGGCAGACCGCCAGCGCGCTGGGTCGGAAGTAAAGACAGCGAGTGAGATCGACGACGCCACACCGACGGCAACGGTGTCCATCGACGTGAAGGAACTCACGCCACCGCAACCTATGATCAAGATACTGGACGCATTGGCGAGTCTCGAGTCAGGCGAGACGCTGCTGGTGCACCACAAGCGGCGTCCTGCCTACCTGTACCCCAAGCTGGCCGAGCTGGGCTACGCCAACAAGACGGTGGAGCTGGGGCCGGACGAGGTGGATATTTACATTCGGAAGTCGTAGGAGGGCAAGCAGCCCCGCCCCACCCCGGGCGGACGGGGACGTCCGCCCCTACGCGTACCAAGAAAGTGAATATCTACATTCAGGCGTCGCACGACGGCAAGACAGGGTACGACCCTCACCCTCTCCCTGAAAGGGAGAGGGGACAAGAGCGCTCGTAACATCGCTTGTCGTGGTCCTGGAGCTTGACTCAGTGAACAAGGGTGGGAGGATGCAATTCCTCCCACCCGGATCGAAGGAAAAGGAACGGTACTCCTAGCGCTTACCTGGCGTGAGCCTTGCTGACAGGGAACTCCCGGTTCTCGTTGTGGCAGACCAGGCAGCTCTCTACACCGTTGACAGTTTGCGCCTGAGTATGCGCAATCGCCGGCTTGCTATCGTGGCACGCTGTGCAGGCGTTCTGAATCGGCGGGGTGGAGGAAAATACCGTATCTCCCACCTTCACCGTGACCGGCAGCACGTCCTTGCGCATGTTGGAGAGCAGATTCCCGCCCGGGATGTGGCACTTCTCGCAGTTGCGTCGATCGGTCGGGAACTGCGCCTCGGACAGATCGATGGGGCCCGGATTGGCCGGCGCACCGCCGTAGATAATGTACGGCTTTTCGCTCTGCTCCTCACCGGTGTGGATCTTGTGGATGAGCCGCGTGAACTGGATCGACTCCGGCGGCAGTGGCCCACCGGCCGTCGTGCGCTTACCGATATCGGTATTCATGGGGTTGTGGCACAATATGCAGAACTCGGTGTTGCGGCGCGTGCCGCCGTGGAGCGCGAGCGTCTCGTGACACTTGTTGCAGTTGTTTATGTCAACGATCTGCTTACGAGGCATCGGCACGGCATCGGTCACGGCGCCATAGGCGACCCTGTTGAAGCCAACGTCCCTGGCCGGGGCCAACGGACCGTTAATGTCCACCGGGTTGCCGGAAGGGTCTTTCAACGGGGTGTCGATATAACCCTGTATACCAACGGCATAGGTACCACTGGCATCGGCAGGAATCTTCGCGTTGAAGGTGTAGCTGTAGTTGCCATCGCCGGTGGGTGTGGCGTTGTTGGCCGCCTCCACAACCGGCGGGCTGGTATAGTCGGTGGTTGGCCCGGATAGCACGAATCCGACGCTGGTCATCTCCGACGGCGCGATGGGCTGCCCGGCGTTGTCTTTGATGTTGAAGACGACCGTGGGCGACTCACCGGGTCTGGTGTTGGTGAAGCTAACGATCTCGAAGTTCACGCCCCTCAACTGTGTGGACTTTGTCGGGATCGTGTGCGCGCCGGTGACGGATAGACCGAACTCAGGACCATCGGGGGTGTGGCAGGTCTTGCAGGCCGAGTTTGGCTGAGGGCCACCGGGGTGGTTCGCACCGGTGGTGAAGTTCACGTTGTCGTGACACGAACCGCACGTCCGGGCACTGGGCTGGGTCTTGAAGTTGTCACCTTGAGGTCCCTTGTGGCACGTCTGGCAGTTCCTGGTGTCCTGCGGCCAGCGAACGCCAGAGAAGTCGAAGACGTTTTGTGAGTTGCCGACGATGTAGTACGGCGTGCCTTCCTCGACACTCGGCAGGTTGTGGCCCGAGTGAATCTTGTGAATCAAGACCTTGAAATCGACGGGGTTGGAAGTTTCCGGGTCCGTGGTTTGAGGAGTGTGGCAGAGCACGCACACCCTGGTGTCTTTACGTGTGCCGCCGTGGAATGCCAGGTTGTCGTGGCAGGCGTTGCAGGCCTCAATAGTAACTATCTGCCGCTGCACCTGCACCGGCCCACCGGACGGCACGAAATAGAACACGTCGTTGGAGACGAAGGCACGGGCGTTGCGGGTGACGTAACCACCAAGGGCGTGGGTTGCCGATCGATCGAAGTCACTGGGCAATGCGGTGCCGAACTTGTAGGTGAAGCTGCCTCCGCCCAGCTCGCTGAAGGTGCCCGTCGAGTCAACGCCCGCTTGCTGAGCGCTGGCAAGAGTGGCCTTGAGCGCCTGGCCACCAAATCGGTAGTCTCTTCCCGGCACATTGTTCACCACGTAGTTCACGTACATGGTGCTCTGGGTCTCGGGATCGGTCTTGATAGCGGCCAGTATGAATCGGAGCCCGCCCTCGTCGAAGTCGGCCAAACTGAGCGGACTGCCCTTCGCGTCGGTCACCGTGAACGACACAACTGGCTTGAGGTCATCGGGAATGGAGATCCCTGTGATCTTCAGCACCACCCCATCGCCGGCCGGGTTGGCGGCACCCGTGGCAACCGCCGACGACTGGGCGATAACCATGACGACGGCCGCCAGAATCGATACGCCGAGTATTGCGCCGAAGACAGCGGTCCTCCGAGTGAATACAGCCATGCAACTTTCCTCCTTTGGGCCATCAGAATGAAATAGCCTAATCGATAGCGTGCCGGCTTCTTGGCGTCCTTGCGGCATGCCTCCTTTTGCACACCACCGGGCATTATGCCTTGTGCTCGGCGCGACTACCACGCTTTTTTGGATAGTTTTTTATGCTGGCAAAACGGGTGGGGATAGCCCATACGAATGGGGAGGACGTTACCCTCTGGCAGGTATACCCCTGCCGATGGCGTAGGCGGCGACTTGGGCTCTGTTTTTGACCTGGAGCTTTTGCATTATGTTGCCCAGGTGGTATTTGACCGTGTTCTCGGTGATTTTGAGCGCCAAAGCGATTTCCTTGTTGGAGGCCCCGCGTGCCACCAGTTTCAGCACATCTGTTTCGCGATTAGTAAGCTCGCCCTGTTGGCCGGCGGGCTCGCCGCTCTTTGAGCCTTTGCGAGCGAACTCCCTAATGATTCTGCTGGTGAGTTGGGGAGAGATGGCGGCTTCCCTCCGGCCCAGCCCCGAAAGGAGATCGAAGAAATCCTCGGCCCGCAGATTCTTGAGGAGATAGCCTTCGGCGCCGCTCTTGATGGCGTCGAAGAGGTCCTGGTCGTCTTCAGACACCGTGAGCATGACGATCTTGACCTGAGGCATCTCGGCCTTGATCAGGCGAGCGGCCTCGAGGCCAGAGCAGCGGGGCATCTGAATGTCCATCAGAATCAAATCCGGTTTCAATTCGCGAGCTTTCGCGACGGCCTCCAGCCCATCACCAGCCTCGCCCACCACTTCGATACCACGGGAGGCCAGCAGGCTGGCGATGCCGTTGCGCACCAACTCGTGATCGTCTACGAGCAGAACCCTCATGCCACCCCCTGACTGGCAGGAATCCTAACGACCACCCTGGTTCCGGCCTCGGGAGCAGACAGAACCTCCAGGGTTCCATTGACGCTCTCAGCCCTCTCCTTCATGGTCTGCAGACCAAATCGGGGCCCATCCCCTCTCTTGAGATTCGACACGTCGAATCCCTGGCCATCGTCCTCGACGACGATTTGTACGTCGTCGTCAGCCTGGCAGATGCGGACCCAGGCGTGGCGAGCCTTGGCGTGCTTCCTAATGTTGGTGAGAGACTCCTGAATGATGCGGATAACCTGAACCTCGGTGGCAGGTGAGAGACATGCTGCAATGCCGTTGTGGACATGGAGTTCCGCCTCTACGCTGCTGAGATGGCTGAAGCGGGTAACGTACTCTTTCAGAGCCGGCACCATTCCCCGTTGCAGCAGTGCGGAGCTGCGCAGGCCCAGGATTACCTCACGGACGTCGGCGTACACCTCCTGCACTGTCGTCTCGAGCTCTCTGAGATGCCGATCCGCCTGCTCGCGCTGGCCGGCGTCGAGGAAGTTTCTCACAGCCTGCGTTTTGGTGTTGATGTAGCCCAGCACTTGCGCCAGGCCGTCGTGCATTTCGCGAGCGATCCTTTCTCTTTCCTCCAGAACCGCCACGCAGTGCACTTTCTCGTGAAGACGGGCGTTGTCGATTGCCATCGCTATCTGGTTGCCAGTATTGACCATCAACTCTATATCATCTTGTGTGAAACGACGCAACCCCAGGGTGTAGATGTCAAAAACTCCCACCACGGCATCCTGTGTCTTGAGAGGCACGCAGACCAGCGAGCGAAATCCGCTATTTCTGATTTTCGACCTCAAGAACCTCTCGTCGCTCGCAAGATCCTCCACCACCATAGGTTCGCGGGACTGGGCTACGGCTCCAACCAGACCCTCCCCCAGGCGGAATCTGGTCTTTTCCAGAAAGGCGCTGGCAAAAGGTCCGGCTCGTACTTGCTGCACCATCTCCTGCGTTGGCTCGTCGAGCAGAAATATCTCGCCGGCGTCGGTGCGCGTCACCTCAAGGACCTTGTCCATAGCTCGGTAAAGAATCACATCAAGGTCCAGGGACTCGCTCACAGCCAGTCCCACGCTGTTAAGTGCAACCAGTTCCTGGTTCCTACGTACGATCTGCCTTTGCATCCCCTCGATGACGCGGAAAATCGTGGTCGAGAAGAACAGCCCTCCGGCCAAGACGGCGCCGAGCAACACGAGGTTGCCGAGGAACATAGGCTGATGCTCGACGAAGACAAGATGTCTCACGACCTCGAAGAGCCCGATGAAAAGCGCCGGCGCGAACACGGTCAGTATCTTGAGGGTTCTTAGATTCAAGCTATCGCGTCCCTTCCGTGAGCTAGAGACGATTCCATGAGGCCAATAGCCGTCAGCCATTATAGCTGAAAGTTTGCAGGTTGGGCAAGGTTAGGTTAGTGGTTTTGGAGGGGCCAAGCCTGAGGACCATCACCCTCCGGGCGCCGGAGCCACCTCCTGCCGGCCCCTACCGGCCAACCGATAGGACGTCCAGGGCAGGAGGACGGCGACCGCGGTCGTGGCGAAGGCGATAAGCGTCACCGACAGGTTTGGATGGACACCGCCGACGTAAGGTGGCCGCACCAAAATGAGGGTGCCCACGACGAGCACGAGGACCATCAGCCCCAGGCCGACGTTGGGCAGGATCTTCCTGGGCGAGAACCAGGCGACCAGCACCGGCCCGATGTAGACGACCGAGGCCCAGGCACCTGTCAGCATCACCAGCATAATTATGCCGCCCTGCCAGATCAGCGCCAGCCCCAGGCTCATCAACCCCAGAACCAGGGTCGCGAGCATTGAGACGAAATGGATTCTTCCTTCGGAGGCGTTCTTGTCGACTAGCTCCTGATACAGGTCCTTAACCACCACCGTGGACGACGAATGAAGCCACGAATCGGCACACGACATCCCGGCGGCGACGATAGCGGCTACGGCCAAGGCCGCGATGAGGGGGTCAAGGTTCTGGACCAGCGCAGAGGATACGGCCATGCGTGGATCCAGACCAGGCGACGTTAGTCTGGCCAAGAGCCCAGTGTACACGGAGATGAATCCTATCGGCAGCACCAGCGCCGCGGCGATCAAGCCGGCCTTTCGCGCACACTTTGGAGTGCGCACGGAAGCGCACAACTGCATCCAAGGCTGGTCGATGAATGCTATCATCATCAAGCTACCCAGCCAGGCTGTCAGTGGCAGGACGCCTACTCCGTCCCAGCTTGAATACACCGGAGGAAGGTCTCGCACTATCGTGAACATGTCACCGTACCGCCCCATAGTCACCAGCATCAGCAGCACCAGCCCCAGATAGACGACCACCAACTGGATGACATCGGTGAGGGAAACGGCCCAGATGCCTCCCAAAACGGTGTAGCCGATGGTCAGACCGGCGCTGAGGACGATGGAAATGTGAATTGGCCAGCCCGTCAGGGTGCTGACGATAGCCCCGATGGCAACGAACTGAGCGGCAATCGGCCCTATCCATCTAAGAGTGCTGGATACGGCCAGCACGTAGCGGCTCTTCCGCCCGTAGAACCGGGCGCACATCTCGGGCAAAGTGTAGTATTCGCCCTCGCGAAACCTCGCCGCCGCGAGCCACATCGATATGCCCAAGGCGAGGGCAAGAGCGACCGGATAAAGAATGGCGGACAGGCCGGACTGGTAGGCCATCTCCCCGACGCCGATCGTGACGCCGGTCCCGATCAGCGTGGCCGCCAGGGAGAAAGATGCCACCCAAATGGGCATCTTTCTCCCGGCGACTAAGAAGCCGTCGACGCCCACGGTCTTCCTTCTCCCGACGTAGGCGACGATAGCCACTACGAGGAGATAACCGATGATGCCGAAATGAATTGCGCTCATCTTGCCTCGCCCATCCTTTCCTGCCGGCTATGTATTCCCAGTTGACGATGGCTGTTCAAGAATCCAGCGTCGGCAACGTTTACAATAAGTCGGCCACCAGTTGCATCAAGTCCAGCACTTGGATGCTGCTGGAGAAGCCTTGCTGTGCGAGGTGCAGTCGCTCGTAGCACGCGGGACAGTCGATCGCCAGAATATCTGCGCCGACGTCCTCGGCCTCGCGAAGCAGGGCGCGCGCCATCTGGATCGACACCTCCGGGAATCCCCGGCGAATGCCGCCGCCGGCACCACAGCACCGTGACAGCTCACGGCTGTGCCGCATCTCGACAACGCGTGCGCCGCGAATCTGCGCAAGCACCTCTCGTGGCTCGTCAATCACGTGCGTGCCCCGACTCAAGTAGCAGGGGTCGTGATACGTGATCGTTGCATCAAGGCTCTTACTCAATTTCAGCTTGCCTGCCTCGATGTGAGGCTTAATGAACTGTGTGGTATGGATAATGTCGAATGGCAATGGCTCACCATAGAAATACGGCCAGTGATTTTGCAGCATAAACATACAACAGGGACAGGAGACGACGAGGTGTTTCACCCCCTGGGCGGCAAAGCCATCGACGTTATGACGGATCATCTGTTCCATCGGGCTCAATTCGCCCACAATGAAAAGCGGAAACCCACAACACCACTCATCTTTGAAGAGGGTGAATTCTATCCCCAGCGCGTGCAGCACCGTAACCGCGCCGACAAGCATCGGCCGCGCCGTATAAGCCCCACTGCAACCGGCAAAATAGCCGATCTCGGCCCTGCCAGCCACCGGAACTTCTGGCGGTATCCACGCGAAGCGTTCCGCATGATCTCCATCGTACGGATTGTGTTTCTGCGCCACAATAGACGGTATCTCGCGCTGTGCGCCAACCGGCCCGATGCCGAGCTCTACCATTTTCGCACGTATGGCCGGCCACAACCGCTGGGTGTTGATGCCAACCGAACAGACCTCGCCACAGCGGCCACAGGTCGTGCAGGTAAAGAGGGCCTGAGTAAGCTTTTCCAGAACTTCCGGCGACACCTCCGGTCGGCCGAACAGTCTCGCGCGGAGGCCGTGCTGTGAGCGCACGATCTCACCGTAAGTACGAATCTTTTCCGGTGTGGTCAGCGACTCGTCTTCGGTTGCGTCCAGCACCGGGCACCACTCCAGGCATTGCATACAACGCGTACAGGCATCCAGGCTGATCACTTGGAGCCGCGTCAGATTGTCGACAAAGGAGACATCTTTTTTGCCGGCTGGCTGAGTCGTCAACTGGGCTCCTCCATACAGACCTTGTTTGCCACCGGTTGCCTGAATTGATGCCTTTCCTGACTTGCGACGAAGGTAGTGATCGGCGATGCGAAGATATGAAAGAGACGCGAATAAGGTACGTACGCGATCAATGCGAATGCCGCACCCGCGTGCAACAGGTACAGTGCCCGATGCCACCCCCATGCATCGAAGGAACTAGCGTCGATTATCACGGCCATCGAGAATCCGAACAGCGTGCCGAATGGCCATTGAAGCACCAGTGCCCAACCGCTGCCCGCGAGACGCGCTCCAGCCATCAGAAATCCCGTTACGACGGCCAAAGTGAAAAGAATCAGCACGACTCCGTCGCGGCGAGTGCTGATCCACCGCGGCGGCCGGAAGAAATAGCGCCGCGCCAGAGCGATCAGCAAGCCAATCAGGAGTGCTCCCCCGGCTACGTCCATGAGAGACGAGAGCACCCTCAGTACCTCAAGGCTGATAAGCTGGATGGGTGAGACCCAGATCACCGCGGACACAAGCACGCCAGCGAACAGTGCCGAGGAGCCCCACACGATGCACACCAGCACGGCACCTCGCACGCGACTGCGCGCAAACGTCCGTGAGGCAAGCAAGCAGTCGCGTGAGAAGGCTTTTGTCACGCTTGATTTCAACACCTCGGCGAACCCGACGCCTGCAAGAGCAGCGTCCGGCCGATCCTTCCCCTGGCTCCACAACCAGACACGCTCGAACGTCCCGAGTAGGAATATCGCCGCGGCCAGCGCTGCCAGGGCGTAGAACGGCACCTGAAGCTCGGGCGGCACGAAGCCCAAAGTTTGGAATAGCTGATGCACAGCTCTTTCCCCTGGTGCAGCGGAGTCAATCAGGCCGTCGGCCTAAGCTCCCGCAGTCTGCCGATCATATTGATGGCTTCGGTCAGCGCGTTCGTCGCGTCCGCCGCGTAGCCATCGGCTCCCCATTTCTTCGCCATGTCGTCGGAAACGGGCGCCCCACCGACCATTACTTTCACGTTCGGATTCTTCTTCCGCAGTATCTCGATGATCTGTGGCATACTCACCATTGTCGTAGTCATCATCGCCGAGAGGCAGACTATGTCCGAATCGGTGCGAATAGACTCCTCGACGAACTTCTCAAGCGGCACATCGCGTCCAAGGTCGTGGACGGTGAATCCCGCGATCTCGAACATCATCTTGACCAGGTTCTTGCCGATGTCGTGTATATCGCCCTCCACCGTCCCGATGACCACTTCGCCTTTGAGGCTATCGCTCGAGTCCCTGCCGACGTGCGGTCGGAGAATGTCGAGCCCTGCATACAACGCGTCGGCGCACATCAGCACCTCCGGCACGAAATACTCGTTGGAAGCGAACAGCTCACCCACCGCCGCCATCCCGGCCGCAAGGCCATTCATGATCGCGTCGTAGGGGTCCATGCCAATGGCTAGAGCACGCTCAGCCGCGCTCCTGACCTGATCCTCGTTGAACTCGATCACCCCTTGCTTGAGCTCTTCGAAAGTGAGGTCGCGCTCTTCCGTCGTTACCATCACACTGCTCCTCAAGATATCAAGTGTCTCTCAACACACTGCGCGTACCGAGGGAACCCCTATTTCCGGCAATGCCACGTCGTCTCCATTAACGCCCTCATGTTTTCCTCCGGAACGGTCGGCCAGATGTCGCATCCAGGCCATACCGCGTCCACGCCGGCGTCGAGAATGCCCTTGACCTTTTCCCGGATCAGATCTGGCGTGCCGTTGACGAGAACCCCGAAAGGATCGAGGTTACCGAACACGAGCACTTTGTCTCCGATGCGTTTGACTGCGTCCGTGGCGTCGTTCTTCTGGTCGATGCTGATCGCTTCCGCCCCGGCTTCGGCCATCAAATGCAGAATCGACGATGTCGTGCCGCAAATGTGCAGTACTCGAGGCCGATCCATCGCGGCGAACAGTTTTTGCAGAGGTGGCAGGATCAGCGTCTTGAACAACCTCGGACTTAATACGTCCGATGACCCACCCATCTCGCGCACGGTGATGTAGTCCGCGCCGGCGGCCCTGTAGAGGTTTGCCAAAGAAATCAGTAGCTCGGCTAGTTTGTCCAGCAGCGCGCTTACGACAGGTGTCTTCTTAGCGGACATCTTTAAGAGATTGTCGAGTTCGACGACCTGTCCGGCCAGCGTAAATGGGCCAAGCACGTGCGCGCCGATAGCGATTGTGTCGCCCAACTGCGCCTTCAGCCTGCGAATCGCGTCCAGAACGAGCGGGACGCGTCCAAGTGTTTCGATGTCCGCCGGAATATCGAACTGTAGCTCCTCCACGTCGGTGGCCAGCTTCTTCATAATCGTCGGATAGAGAATCTTCTGCGCCGAGTGGGCATAGTAGTTGATCTCACAGCCAAGCACCTCGGCCTCGATTCCCAGATCAAACGGTACGACCGCACACTCGAATCCGAACAACTGATACGTGGATGCCGCCCCACGCGCCATGATCTCGGCGTCGGTGTGGATTTCAGCGAAACGCCACCCGTGCGGGTCGATGCCGTGAACCGTTACGTTGCCCATTCCGCTGAAGATCGGCGGACGATCTCCTTTTTCGCCCCTGAACAAGCCCAATACACGCTCTCGCGGGGTCTTCACATTTGTGACCAAGGTCACTTGCTCCCTTCTTCGAGAAACTGTTGCGCCTCGTGGGATAGGCTCAAGGAACGGCCACTTTCGGCAATGCTGCTACTACTCCGGGTGCACACCCTACCTTGGCCAGCCAGGCTTCGAGATGCGGGAACGAATCGCGCATATGCGGCAGGTGCAGCGCCGCCATAAACTCGCGCTCGAAAGCCGATTCGACCGTCAGCTCGACGTATTCCACCTGGCGCGCGATGCGGTTCGCCTCCTCGCGCTTAGCGACGTTGAGGAGCGCGATGCGTGCGCCATCGCCCGCGGCATTCCCAACCGCGTACACGTCGTCAAGCTCGCAGTCCGGGAACAGGCCGAGCAGCATCGAGCGCTCTCTGTCGATATAGCTCCCAAAAGCCCCGGCCAGGATCACGCGGTCCAGTTTCTGCACCCCCAGTCGCCTCATCATCAATTTCGCCCCCGCGTACATCGCCCCTTTCGCAAGCTGCAGGGCACGAATGTCTTTGATCGAAACAGTGATATCTCTCCCGATACACGTTTCGCGAGCCCACGCCAGGACGTATCCCGGCCCATCCTCGCCGGTGTGGAGGCGCCGATGGGTCAGTCCCTTCGAGAATCGTCCTGTCTTGTCGATGATCCCGGTGCGGAACATCTCCGCTATCGCCTCGATGATCCCTGACCCGCAAATCCCTCGTGCTCCGATCTGGTCTGGTGGGAGCTCGTCGCTCCAACAATCGCTGCCAATCGCCCGGAAGCGCGCCTCGAGCGTTTCCAGATCGATGCGCACACGCTCGATGGAACCAGGCGCAGCACGCATCCCGAACCTGATGTGTGCACCCTCGAAGGCCGGGCCGGTCGCGCAGGACGAGGAGATGAGTCTCTCACGATTGCCCAACACGAGCTCCCCATTGGTGCCGATATCTATGACCAGGGCGATCTCCTCGTGGTTGTAGGGCTCTTCGGCGATCAAAACGGCGACGTTATCCGCGCCCACAAAGCCTGCCTCCACCGGCAGGATGTGCGCGTTCGCCGATATGTGCACGCGCAGTCCCAAGTCGCGGGCCTTCACATCTATCGAATGATGCAGCGTGGGTGGGAACGGCGACTTACCAAGGTGTTCCGGGTAGATGTTCGTAAAGAGGTGGTGCATGGCAGTGTTGCCCACCAGGACGACCTCGAGAATCTCCTCGGGCGTAAGGCCCACTTGCTCGCAGGCATTCCTAGCCACGGTGTTTAGCCCGTCGATAATGGCGCTGTTGAGCTTGGCCAGGCCGTCTTCGTGCGTCATCGCGTAGGTGATGCGTGCCATTACGTCCTCGCCGTAGGACACCTGTGGGTTCATCATCGCTTCGGTCGCCATCACCGCGCCGGTCCGCAGGTCGCACAAATAGCCCGCAACGGTCGTCGTTCCCACATCCACCGCCAGCCCGACAGATTGATCAGTGAGCCCAGGTTGCACGCGAATCACCTCGTGATCGTTCCACAGCGTCACCGTTGCTTTCCAGCCGTTGGCTCGCATAGCCCGCGATAGCTCAGCCAGTGTGCGATGATCAATCGTAAGGTTGTCGAGGTGGAAAACCTCACGCAGCGTTTCGGTAAGGCGCTCCCAATCGCCCAGCGGGTTCTCTAGACTCGGCGGCCGCAGCTCGACGTAGAGCTTGCGCATTGCCGGCTGAACCTCGATGACGCGTTCCGTAGCCGACTTGCGAACGACCTGCTTGACGGCGCGGCTTTCCTCCGGCACGTAGACGACGACGTCGCCGAGCACTCGCGCGGCGCACGCGAGCCGGTAGCCCGAGTCCAACTGGGCGCCGAGATGCTCACGCTCCTTTTCGATAACCCTGGAAAGGTGCTGCCGGCTGGACTCGATGCCGTAGCGCTCAAAAGGGCCGTCTTCGACACGCACTTTGCACTTGCCGCAGGTGCGCATCTTGCCGCAGATTGTTTCCAGTTCGACGCCGAGATGGTGCGCCGCGTCGAGGAGCCAGGCCCCTTCTTCGATATAGCCACGTCGGCCAGAAGGTTGGAACACGACGAAATGTGTTGGTTTCTGGGCTGCTTGTGTCACTCACCTTGCCTATGTCTGAAAACTTATTGACACGTCCTCGGGCAGCGCGATGCCGACCTCTACTTCGATGGCCTTCAAAATTGCGGCCGGAATCGGGCAAGCCGTGTGATTTATGTGATGTGATGCCGATTGATACACACGCGATTCGCACATCCTGCAAAAAACTCCACGCCGCCAGTTCAGAATTGTCAAATCGGGATTCATCGCCGTAATCTGTTCGCACTCGCTGTCAATCGTCACTCGCACCGTATCGCGATCGATCCTCACCACCTCAATAATTGCGTCGAACCCACAAGCGCCGCCGTTAGCTCCGACTCTAGTCATAGACTCGATCAACTGTACCGCCAAGTCTCGGCCGTTTTCATAAACACCTGGACGTTCTCGAGCGGCACTGTCGGCGGAATGTCGCACCCCGGCATCAGCACGTATCCGCCGCCCGGGAATCCGACCGCCAACGCTTTCTCGCACTCCTCACGAACCTTCTCCGGCGTCCCTTCGTTGAGGACCTGGACCGGATGAACGTTGCCCGCCAGGCACACGCGCTTATGTGCAAAAATCTCTTTGGCTGTTGCTAGCGTTACCTTTTGATCGACGCTGATGCAGTCCGCGCCTGTCTCGACGAGCAGATCCAGCTTGTCGGTTGTGTTTCCGCAGATGTGGAGCAAGCTGCGCACGTTCTTGGCCCGAAGGGCAGAGGTAACCAGTTGCAGCGGCTTGAGGGCAAAACGACCGAAATGCTTGCGCGAGACAAGGTCGCCGGAGGCGGCCGGATCAGCGATGCTCACCATTCCAATCATTCCTCGGTCTACGAGGGGCTGGTAGAACCGCAGGATCATTCGCGCCGCGAAATCTACGACTTTGTCGACTTCCTGCGGCGCCTTGTACGTGGCCCGCATCAGCTTTTCGACTCCATACAGTTGCGCGGCCAGCGTGAACGGTCCCCACGCCGTCATCGTCACGGCGTATTCATCGCCCGCGACCTTGACTACGCGCTCCGTCGCTTCCCATATCGTTTGGATCACCACATCACGGCCCAGTGCTTCGATATCGAGTCCGTCCAGTTCGTCCGCAGTCTCCCCTACGAGCGGCTCTTCCAAGTCCGGCGCTCCTACGCGCCGGTACTTGATTTTTCCGCCGAGCGCACCCAGGTGAAGATTGTTGTAGCCAGACCCGACGTAGATAATGGGCCAGTGGACTAGCTCGTTCGCTCGGAGGTACGCATCGGCCATCTCTCGTGGCTTGCCAATCAGATCCTGGAACCCGTAGCCCGTGTTACGGAAGACCCACATCCCTCCGCCGAAGATGCACGCGGGAACATGGTCTGGTTTCCCCAGATCAAATGCGGTGAACAGTCGCTCTTTCGGCTTCACGGCACTCCCCCTGACTGAAATCACGGACTAGGAGGGGATAGGGTGAGGACGGTGCAGTCACCCTATCCTCTGCAGGAGCACTCGTAGGTCTCATAGGGTGTGTAGGCCACGCTGTAGATAGCGCCAAAAGTCGAACTAGAATATACCTTTGTCCCACTTGGTCTCCGGGAGGTACTCCCAGTTCTCGCCCTTACGATACTTTGTGGCGATGTCAAGACACTTTGCGGCGTACTCAAACGCATAGGGAATGCCTGGGCCGTTGGGCACAAACCCCGCGGCGATTGTACCCACCGCTACTGCCTCGAAAATCTCCATATCCGTCGCGCCTGCCTCGATGGCAGGGACCACGTGGATGATGCAGCGGGGCGACATGTAGGCCACGCCGATGGAGGTGAACATCAACTCCTTGACCTTCTTGGAAAGCGCACCGTCGTGCCAGATCGTGTCGTAGAAATCCGCGAACCTTTTCCCTGACTCCGGATTGACCGTGTTGATTACCTTGAACAAGCGTGGGACAAAACCCATCAGTTCTCTCATGTACTCGTTGGCTTCTTGAGCTTTGTCTACCTCTGTCACTGCTCTTTTCCTCCTCTGAGATTTGACAAAGTTGGGACCCGGATCGCAGTATTACACTCGCGGACTCGTCTCTCTGTCTGCCCTCCTTTCTGCGTCCTGCACGGCGCACGCTCAGGGGACATTCGTTCTCAAGTGTCCAACGTGCTTGCAACCATACACAATACGACTTAGGTTTGTCTTCGGTCTTGGCGCGTTCTCGCGCTTAACGCCAAGTTCTTGTAGAGACGAGTGGTTTCAGGCGAAGGAGCGCGGTCTTCCGCCTGACGCAGAAGCTTTTCACACAGACGATACTGCCGCACGAGGTCACGATAGCGCCCCGCACGGCTCAGGCCCCGCATCACCAGACAGTGAGCTTCTTCACAGCACCCATCCTGGAGCAGCGCCTTGCGCCCGTAGTAGAGGCTAAGGTGGTCCTCCTTCCGCTGCTCGTGATAATCTGCCAGTTTCAGCAGTACAGCCAGGAAGATGCTCTTGAGCCGAAAGCGTCGCACCTGGCACCAGTCGTTGTCGAAGTCCTCGGTATAAGCAGGGTCGATGCCAGCCATATAATCCCCCTGGTAGAGAGCCTCCGCCAGTTTGTACTGTCGCGCAGCGATATCCTTTTTCCCTGTCTCCTCAGCCCGCTGGGCCTGACGGTAATGAACCTCGAACGCGATGGCGTCTACCCAGTAACCCAGGGAAGGGTGCATCTGAAAGTATCCGTCGCGGTGGACAATGAAGCGCGATTCTTCACCCCGCTTCAGTCCTGGTTCTAGAGACTGGCGCAGGTAGTGAAGTGTGGGAAGAAAGCGACCGTCGGCGCTGTCCGAGCAGGAATCCCCGGGCCACAGGAGATCACACAGCTCATCTCTTGAAGCCCCACGAGGCACGCTCGCCACCAGATAGGCCAATAACGCCTTGATCTTGTGCGTAGCGCCTTTGCGTTGCCCCCATTCCCCTTCTTGGATCTTCTTTCCATTGCGATACACTCGAAACGGTCCCAGACAAAAAACGTACAACTGGGCAGGTGGACCTTCCAGGTGGGGCATAGAGGTACTGCCCGCCACACGCAACTCCACGCGTGTCCAGGCCGATGGGTCCATGGCTTCGAAGGCTTCGGGTTCCATCTCGGGATAGCGCAAGCAGACTGGTAAGCCCTGGCGGAAAAGGAGGCACGGATACTCGGGACAATCGCGGGTACAGTAGGGAACACGCTTTGCGCCGGCGCAGCGCAGAATCGAGCAATTTGAGCGAGAGACCTGCTCCGGCTCGGCAAGGTGGCCGGCCTGGCATCCCTCACACACTCCGTAGCTGTAGAGGCGACAGGCCGTGCAAGCAAGGCCGCACGCGCCGACCGATCTCTGCCATTCTTGCCCTGGCGGGGGTTCGTTCGGAGAATCCCGCCCTCCGCCGCCACCACGATTCATCGCGGTACCTTCCCAGGCGCCTGCCCACGTCAAGAGCTAGGTGACGAGGATCAGGCCAGCGCCTGCACCTACAACATCTGCGGCAATCAGAAGAATTTCTAGGCTCCAAGGAAGTGTTGGCCCGGAAATTGCAGTAACAGTATTGCCTGAGCGCTAGGTCGGCTGCAAGTTTCGAAAGAAATTGTTGACGGACGACGCTCAGTGTGTTATACTCAATCGTCTCTGCGTAATTTTCCAGCAGTATTATTGTGTCCCAAGGAGTGTCAGAGTATGGCAGTCAGCATCGCACCGAGGCCTGGACGTCCCGCTGTTGCGCCCGGTGGTTTACGAAAGAGCTACGCCCGTATCCCCGAAGTGCTCGCAATACCGAACTTGATACGCCTTCAGCTCGACTCTTTCGCGTGGTTTATCGAGGAAGGGCTAAGGGAGCTTTTCGCCGAGATCTCCCCGATTCAGGATTTTACAGGAAAGAATCTCGAATTGCAATTCCTCGATTACGCTTTTGGCGTGCCAAAGTACAACGTCCAGGAGTGCCGCGAGCGAGATATGACATTCGCCGCTCCGTTGCGTGTGAAAGTGCAGCTCAAGGCGAAGGAGACGGGGGAGATCAAGGAGCAAGAGATCTTCATGGGCGACTTTCCGCTCATGACTGAGCACGGTACCTTCGTCATTAATGGAGCTGAGCGTGTGGTTGTCAGCCAGCTTGTACGCTCGCCTGGGGTGTATTTCACGGTCGTCGAGGACCCGTCGACGGGCAGGCCGTTGTGCTACGCCAAGCTGATCCCGAATCGTGGGGCCTGGCTCGAGTTTGAGACCAGCAACAAGGATATCTTGTCGGTGAAGGTGGACCGCAAGCGCAAGATACCGGTAACGACACTGCTGCGAGCGATTGGGTTCAGCACGGATGAGCAGTTGTTGGATGTTTTTGGCGTCGTCGAGACAGGTGATCGGCATTACATACAGGAAACGATGGCCAAGGACCCGACCAAGCGAACTGAGGAGGCGTTGTTGGAGTTTTACCGGCGGCTGCGTCCTGGCGATCCTCCGACATTGGACAACGCAAGGAGCTTGCTTAACTCCCTGTTCTTCAATTTTCGCCGATATGACCTGGGCAAGGTGGGCCGCCACAAGCTGAACAAGCGTCTGGGCCTGGACGTTCCGCCAACGCAGCGGATCCTGACGAAGGAAGACATTTTGCAGATCATCCGAACGATGATCAACATCAATAACGGTCTGGGACAGCCAGACGACATCGACCACCTTGGCAACCGACGGGTACGGGCCGTCGGGGAACTCATCCAGAATCAGTTCCGCGTCGGGCTCCTACGCATGGAGCGGGTTATTAAGGAGCGCATGAGCATCCAGGAGCCGGACACAGCGACGCCTGCGGGTCTGATCAATATCCGCCCCGTCGTGGCCGCGATGAAGGAGTTCTTTGGCGGGAGCCAGCTTTCCCAGTTCATGGATATGACTAACCCGCTGGCCGAGCTAACCCACAAGAGGCGCTTGAGCGCCCTGGGCCCCGGAGGACTCAACCGCGAGCGGGCCGGCATGGACGTCCGTGACGTGCACCACAGCCACTACGGGCGTATCTGCCCCATAGAGACCCCGGAAGGCCCTAATATCGGGCTGATCGGCTCGCTGGCCACCTATGGCGTTATCAACGAGTATGGCTTCATCGAGACACCGTATCGTCTCGTGTACAACATGCTGGACAACGAGCCCGAGAAGTTAGTGGGGCAGGTGCTCCGCGAACGTCTGGTTGCGCCCGGCACCGGCGAGGTGATGGCATCTCCGGGAACGCTCGTCACAAAGGAGCTTGCGGACGAGCTCGGGGAGCTGGCCTTGCGCCAGATAAAGATCAAGCCGTTCGTCTCCAATGAGATCGTCTATCTGTCCGCAGACGAAGAGGACCAGTACTTCATAGCCCAAGCAAACTCGCGCCTGGACGAGAGCAATCGCTTCGTGGACGAACACGTGGAGGTTCGTCATGCGCAGCAGTTCTCCATCGAGACGCCCGACAAGGTACAGTTTATGGACGTCTCGCCGAAACAAATCGTCAGCGTGGCCACGGCTTTGATACCATTTCTGGAGCACGACGACGCCAACCGCGCGTTGATGGGTGCGAATATGCAGCGTCAAGCCGTGCCCCTAATCAGGCCGGAGGCGCCGCTCGTGGGCACAGGTGTCGAATGGCAGGCCGCACGCGACAGCGGACATGTGATCGTAAGCCAGACCGGAGGTGAGGTCATGAGCGTCACCGCCCGGCAAATCGTTGTCTCGGACGCCGAAGGAAAGCCTCAAACGTACCAGCTTCAGAAGTTCGTTCGGTCGAACCAGGGCACGTGCATTAACCAGCGCCCCATCGTCTCGGTGGGGCAGGTGGTGAGGCCGGGCCATCCGCTGGCCGACAGCTCTTCGACGGACGGTGGTGAGCTGGCGATGGGGCAGAACGTCTTGGTGGCCTTCATGTCGTGGGAAGGCAGCAATTTCGAGGATGCAGTCATAATCAGCGAAGGCGTTGTCCGCACGGACAAGTTCACCTCGATTCACATCGAGAAGCATGAGGTCGAAGCTCGCGACACGAAACTGGGTCCCGAAGAGATCACGCGCGACATTCCCAACGTCGGCGACGAGGCGCTGCGCGACCTGGACGAGAGCGGCATCATCAGGATCGGCGCCGAGGTCGGCGCGGGCGACATCCTCGTAGGCAAGATCACGCCCAAGGGCGAGACGGAGTTGACGGCCGAAGAGCGTTTGCTGAGAGCCATCTTCGGCGAGAAAGCTCGCGAGGTGAAAGATACCAGCCTACGCGTGCCACACGGCGAGCGGGGCAAGGTTGTGGATGTGAAAGTGTTTTCCCGCGACAACCACGACGAACTTCCGGCTGGCGTGAACCAACTGGCGAGGGTGTACATCGCGCAGAAACGGAAGATTGCCGAGGGCGACAAGATGGCCGGACGGCACGGCAACAAGGGGGTTATCGCCAAGATCCTGCCGGTCCAAGATATGCCCTTCCTTCCGGACGGGACCCCCGTGGATCTGGTGCTGAACCCGATTGGCGTGCCATCCCGTATGAACCTGGGCCAGATTCTGGAGACGCACCTGGGCTGGGCTGGACAGGTTCTCGGAGTCAAGATTACCTCGCCGGTGTTTGATGGCGCGAAAGAGGGCGAAATTGAAGACGCGCTGGCCCGTGCCTGGATCGTGCAGCGCGTTGGCAGTGTCGACGGGGAGATGCCGAGGGCGCTGCCGCCCGAAGAGACGCGGCGAAGAGCCAAGGAATGGCTCGTGAGGCGTGGCTGCGATGCCGAGAGTGTCTTTAACGACAGATTCCAGGGCGAAGCGAAGAGCACGTGTTTGCGGATATGGCTTGAGGATAATGGTGTCCTGCCAGGCGAGGCGAGTCCCGCCGACCTGGAAGACTTGGCTGAGAAGACGGCGCGAGAGAAGGGTCTGGCAATACCCACCAGTGGAAAGACCATTCTGTACGATGGCCGCACGGGCGAGCCGTTCGATCAGCCAGTGACGGTCGGCAGCATCTATATGATGAAGCTCGTCCACCTGGTAGAGGACAAGATCCACGCCCGATCCACCGGCCCCTACAGTCTTATCACGCAACAGCCGCTGGGCGGCAAGGCGCAGTTTGGTGGACAGCGATTCGGAGAGATGGAGGTCTGGGCGCTAGAGGCCTACGGCGCGGCCCACATCCTCCAGGAGATACTGACGGTGAAGTCCGACGACGTGGTAGGCAGGGTCAAGACTTACGAGGCTATCGTCAAGGGCGAGAACATTCTGGAGCCTGGGGTGCCCGAGTCGTTCAAGGTACTGGTCAAGGAGCTCCAAAGCCTGGGGCTGGCCGTCGAAGTGCTAAATGAAGACGAAGAACGGGTTCACTTTATCGAGGATACCGGGGGAGGCGACGAGCTTGTGCCCGAACTGGGCATCAATCTCGCGGGGTTTGAGGAGTAGCACATTTTGAGGTGCTATCTTAGCAGGAGGCAAGATGCTGGAAGTTAATGACTTCAACGCGGTTCGTATCAGCCTGGCTTCGCCAGAGCAGATCAGATCGTGGTCATACGGAGAAGTAACCAAGCCCGAAACGATCAACTATCGAACGCTAAAGCCTGAGAAAGACGGGCTCTTTTGCGAGAAGATATTTGGTCCTACCAAGGACTGGGAATGCTACTGCGGCAAGTACAAGCGCGTTCGATACAAGGGAATTGTCTGTGACAAGTGCGGTGTCGAGGTAGCTCGGGCCAAGGTGCGCCGCGAGCGCATGGGACACATCGACCTCGCCTCGCCCGTAAGTCACATCTGGTTCGTCAAGGGCACGCCAAGCCGCACAGGCTTGCTGCTGGATGTTTCGCCACGCAGCCTCGAGCGCGTGCTCTATTTCGCACAGTTCATTGTTATCGGCGTGGACCGCGAGGCACGGAAGAAGGCCCTGGCGCAGATCGAGCACGAGCTTGTCTCGGCGGTCGGGCGCGTCCAGAAAACGGCGCAAGAGAAGATTGGGGAGGCCAACAGTCATCTGTTGGAGCACATCGCGGAACTCGAGGCTAGTAGAGAGGCTACGCACAAGTCCCTCGAGGAAATGCTGGCCAGAGATACGGAAGCGATCATTTCTATGGCGTCTCCTGTGCAAGAGCGCCTTCAGGAATTGCTCAACCAGGCAGCGCCTGAAGACATCACTTTGGGCGAAGAAGTTCTCGTTCGTGAAGATGCTGCCGTGAACCGCGACGTTATGGAAAAGCTCAAGGATCTAACGCGGGCCCGCCTGGAAGACGCCGAGCGGGAGGTTCGACAGGATCAGGCCTACAATACGGATCGTGTTGGCGCGGAGATCGACCACCTCCGGGCTGTGGCCGAGGAGGAGATCGGCCAGGCAACGTCGAAGATGAACGACGAGATCGCCCGGCTGGAGCAAGAGGCCGATGCCAAGCGCCGCGAGATCGAGGCGCTGGAAGCCCTGCAACTGCTCTCGGAGAGCAGATACAGGGAGCTGAACGAGAAGTACGGCAAGATGTTCAAAGCAGGCACCGGGGCCGAGGCCGTGCGCGAGATTCTCGTGACACTGGATCTGAACAATCTGGCCGAGGAACTGCGCCGGGAGATTCGCCTATCGTCGGGCTCCGGCCAGCGTCGCAAGAAAGCTACCAAACGTTTGCGCGTGGTGGAGGCCTTCCGGAAAAGTGGGAACAGGCCGGAATGGATGATCTTCAGGGTGTTGCCGGTGCTACCGCCCGACTTGCGCCCGATGGTACAGTTGGATGGTGGGCGTTTCGCAACGTCTGATCTCAACGACCTATACCGACGTGTCATCAATCGCAACAATCGTTTGAAGAGGCTGCTTGAGCTCGGCGCTCCTGAGATAATAGTACGCAATGAGAAACGAATGCTCCAGGAAGCGGTCGACTCGTTAATCGACAACGGCCGCAGAGGAAGAGCTGTGTCTGGGTCCAGCAACCACAAGCTGAAGTCTCTCAGCGACATGCTGAAGGGCAAGCAAGGAAGGTTCCGCCAGAACCTGCTGGGCAAGCGCGTCGACTACTCGGGTCGATCAGTCATCGTGGTAGGACCAGACCTGACTCTGGATCAGTGCGGCTTGCCAAAACGAATGGCGCTGGAACTATTCAAGCCATTCGTGATGCGCCGTCTGGTCGAACGCGGCTACGCTCACAATATTAAGAGCGCCAAGCGCATTGTGGAGCGGGTGAAGCCCGAGGTTTGGGACGTGCTCGAGGAGGTCATCAAGGATCACCCTGTGTTGTTGAACCGAGCGCCAACGTTGCACCGTCTCGGTATCCAGGCGTTCCAGCCGGTCCTAATCGAAGGAAGCGCGATTCAGATCCATCCTCTGGTCTGCGCGGCCTTTGGCGCCGATTTCGATGGGGACCAGATGGCCGTTCACGTGCCGCTGTCGGCTCAAGCCAGAGAAGAGGCGCGAACGCTGATGTTGTCCACGTTCAACCTGCTATCGCCATCCAGCGGGGAGCCAATCGTGGCGCCGACGCTGGATATGGTGCTGGGCTGCTACTACTTGACGATTATGAAGCCCGGTGCAAAGGGAGAGGGTAAGGCTTTTAGCAATCCTGATGATGCCCGCCTGGCCTACGACCTTGGCGTCATCGATTTGCACGCGTCGGTAAAGGTCCGCCTCGCGCGCGTCGAGGATGAGGAACCGGAGCTGATCAGTACAACGATTGGCCGTATCATCTTCAATGAGGTGCTGCCTCCGGCGCTTCGCTTCAAGAACGAAACGATGGACAGGAAGGCGCTGCGGTCCATTGTCGCGGAGTGCAACCGTCTTTATGGCAATGAGAGGAGCGCGCACGTCGTCGACGACATCAAGAACATCGGTTTTGCGTATGCCACGCGGTCCGGTATCACGATAGCCATCGACGACATCCAGATTCCCGCTGCCAGAGATACGCTGCTGGCCGAGGCCGATGCTCGCATCGAAGAGATTCAGAAGCAGTTTCGTCGCGGCCTGATCACCGAGGAAGAACGCTACACTCAGGCCGTGGAGATCTGGAGCGAAACCACCGAAGAGGTGACCAAGGCGGTGGCCGATTCGATGGATCGCTTCGGGCCTGTCTATATGATGACGACGTCAGGAGCCAAAGGCAACATTCAGCAGTTGCGTCAGATGGCGGCTATGCGAGGACTGATGACGGCTCCCTCGGGCCGGATCATCGACCTGCCCATTCGCTCCAGCTTCCGCGAGGGGCTTACGGTGCTCGAGTACTTTATTTCGACCCACGGAGCGCGCAAAGGTCTGGCCGACACCGCCATTCGAACTGCCGACTCCGGCTATTTGACACGCCGACTGATAGACGTGGCGCAGGATGTGATCATCAACGAAGAAGACTGCGGCACAACGGGGGGAATATGGCTGGACCAGCAGGGTGAAAGGGGTATGGTAGAGCCTTTGGCCGACCGCATCCTGGGGCGATTCGCCGCCAGCCGTGTGGTTCACCCTGCGACGGGCGAGATCATCGCGGAACGCAACGAGGAAATCGACGAAGAGAAGTCTCGCCAAATTGTCGAAATCAACGTGGGTCGCGTTCAGGTGCGGTCGCCGCTCACGTGCGAGGCCAGGCACGGGATCTGCCAGCGGTGCTACGGACGAAGTCTGGCGCGTGGCAGAGCAGTAGAAATGGGCGAGGCGGTCGGAATTATCGCCGCTCAAAGCATCGGCGAGCCTGGCACGCAGCTTACGATGCGTACCTTCCATACTGGTGGCATCGCGGGCGTGGACATCACCAGCGGCTTGCCGCGCGTCGAAGAGCTGTTCGAAGCGCGCGTGCCCAAGGGGCAGGCGATCGTCAGCGAAATCGACGGCTTGGTCGAAATCGAACGTGGCGAGGACACCCGCCGCATCAAGATCGTCTCGCAAGAGGTTTACCGCGACGAGATCCCCGTCGGTCGCGACTTTGCCGTGCTTGTCAGCGATGGGGACTGGGTGGAGGTAGGCGCTGTGCTCGCCAGGGGCGCGGAGGACGAGATCATAGCCCCGATGGCAGGCAACGTGGCCATAACCGAGGACAAGATCACGATCTGGTACGAGGATAAGGAGGAAAGGGAATACGTGGCCCCTCCTGCGGCGAGGCTCCGTGTCGACACGGGCGCACGGGTGGCTGCCGGTGATCTTTTGACCGAAGGTGCGGCCAATCCCCAGGATATCCTGAGGGTTCTGGGACGCGAGGCCGTGCAGCGCTACCTGGTGGACGAGGTTCAGAAGGTTTATCGGTCTCAGGGCGTAACTATCAACGATAAGCACATCGAGATCATCGTGCGCCAGATGCTGCGCAAGGTGAAGGTCGAGACGCCGGGCGATACCGACCGGCTGCCCAGTGAACTCCTCGACAGGTTCGCTTACGAAGACATCAACCAAAGGGTGTTGGCCGAGGGTGGCGAGCCGGCGACAGCACTGACGGTGTTGCTCGGCGTGACCAAAGCCTCGCTCAACACGGAGAGCTTCCTAGCGGCGGCCTCGTTCCAGGAAACCACGCGCGTGCTAACCGAGGCTGCAATCCATGGCAAAGTCGATCACTTGCTAGGTCTCAAGGAAAACGTGATCATAGGCAAGCTTATTCCGGCGGGGTCAGGCATGCGCAAGCGAAAGGAAGAGGAGGCCAGGAAGAGAGAGCTCCTTCTCCCTCCTGTGGAAAGACCTTGACACGTGGGAAGCGCGTTGGTATAATATCAAATTGGTGTCCCGAGGGCTGCTTTGCTGTCCTCGGGATACCAACTACACGGTTTGAGACAAGCTCGCCCGAGCTTTCAAGCCCACTGGCGAGCTTTACGTTTGACTAGGACGAAACATATCAGGAGGAAGGTGTAGTTGCCAACAATCAGTCAACTGGTGCGAAAAGGGCGCAGCACCGTCAGGAAGAAGACCACGGCCCCAGCGCTACGGTTTAGCTACAACTCGCTGAAGAACAGGGTGACGCGTGGCAAGGGCTGCCCCCAGAAGCGTGGGGTGTGCACGCAGGTCAAGACCACGACCCCGAAGAAGCCGAACTCCGCGTTGCGGAAGATCGCGCGAGTCCGACTTACCAACGGTATGGAGGTCACGGCTTACATACCCGGCGAAGGCCACAACTTGCAGGAGCACTCGGTGGTGCTGATCCGGGGAGGCCGGGTCAAGGATTTGCCAGGCGTGCGATACCACATCATTCGAGGGGCCCTGGATGCCGGCGGAGTGACGGGACGACGAAAGGGGCGCTCCAAGTATGGTGCCAAGGCACCCAAGCCTAGCGAAGTAGCCCGCAAAGGCGAGAAGAAGAAGTAGAGCGTGATGTTCGCCCACGGGAGCAGCGCCTTCAGGACGCCTTCAAGGTTGGTGGCCCAACCGAATCCCTGATATCTGACTTTCAGGAGCATTGAATGCCAAGACGAGCACGTGTTGTCAGAAGAGCAATAATACCAGACGCGAGATTCCACAGCAGACCCCTGGCGAGATTCATTAACAGGATCATGATGCGTGGGAAGAGAAGCGTCGCAGAGTCGATTGTCTACGGAGCGCTGGGAATAGTCGAAACCCAGACCAAGAGAAGCCCAATCGAGGTTTTCGAACAGGCTATGAAGAACGTGACGCCTGTTTTGGAGGTGAAGCCTCGGCGGGTCGGTGGCGCGACGTACCAGGTCCCCGTGGAGATCAAGGGAGACCGGCGAACGTCACTCGCCATGCGATGGCTGATTACGGCTACTCGGGCTCGCGGTGGCAAGTCTATGGCGCAGAAGCTTGCCGCAGAGCTGATGGACGCCGCACAGGGTGTTGGGTCGGCAATGAAGAAACGCGAGGACACCCATCGGATGGCAGAAGCCAACAAGGCTTTTGCGCACTATCGCTGGTAGATTTTTTGGCCAGGCAGGGCGAAACAGCAGGCGCTGGACGCGGAGATACACGTCGTCGACTTGTGGCAGTAGCGAGATACCAAGTCACTAGTCGCCGGAGAAGGTTATGCCGAGGACTATTTCCTTAGAGGACACCCGAAATATCGGGATTATTGCCCATATCGACGCGGGAAAGACGACAACAACTGAAAGAGTACTTTTCTACACTGGAAAGACTTATAAAATGGGAGAGGTCCATGACGGCACAGCCGTTATGGACTGGATGGAGCAGGAACGAGAGCGGGGCATAACCATCACTGCCGCCGCCACTACCTGCCTGTGGCGAGATCATCGCATCAATATCATCGATACACCAGGACATGTGGACTTCACCGTAGAGGTGGAGCGCAGTTTGAGGGTGCTAGACGGTGGCGTAGTCGTCTTCGATGCCGTGGCCGGCGTGGAGCCACAGTCTGAAACCGTGTGGCGACAGGCAGATAGATACAAGGTGCCTCGCATTTGTTTCGTTAACAAGATGGACCGAACGGGGGCGAACTTCTGGCGGACAGTGGAGATGATCGCCGATCGGCTTGGGGCCAGGCCAATTCCCATTCAGCTCCCTGTAGGCACGGAGGCCTCGTTTAGAGGTATCGTCGACCTGGTCGACAACAGCGTCATCACTTATACGGACGACCTCGGCACGCAGTTGCTGGAGACGGCGATACCCGACGAGCACAAGCCGACGGCCGCCAATCATCGCGAGGAACTAGTCGAGACGGTAGCGGAACTGGACGAGAATCTCATGGTCAAGTACGTGGAAGGGCAGGCGATCAGCGCCGACGAGATCAGGGCTGCTCTACGCAGGGGCACTGTAGAAGGGAAGATCGTTCCTGTGCTTTGCGGAAGCGCGCTCCGCAACAAGGGCGTTCAGCCGATGCTGGACGCGATAGTGGACTACCTGCCTTCTCCGATGGATGTTCCACCTGTGAGAGGCACCAATCCCAAGACTGACGGTACTGAAACCAGGCAGTCCCTGGACACAGAGCCTTTCTCGGCTTTGGTGTTCAAGATCGTCTCCGACCCCTTTGTTGGCAGGTTGGCGTACGCACGGATCTATTCCGGCACCCTCGCCGCCGGGTCTTACACGCTCAATTCCGTCAAGGACCAGAAAGAGCGGATAGGCAGGCTGCTGCTTATGCACGCCAACCACCGCGAGGACGTGGCCGAAGCGTTTGCCGGCGACATCGTGGCGATCGTCGGACTCAAGTCGTCTTTTACCGGCGACACCCTTTGCGATGCCAGGCGTCCCATAGTTCTCGAAGCCATACGCTTCCCGGAACCGGTCATTTCGGTAGCCATCGAGCCGCGAACAAAGGCGGACCAGGATAAGATGGGCGGTGCGCTGGCACGGCTGGCCGAGGAAGATCCGACGTTTCGCATGCGGAGCGACCCGGAGACTGGCCAGATGATCATCTCGGGAATGGGCGAGCTGCACCTTGAGGTGATCGTGGATCGGATGGTGCGAGAATTCAAGGTCGAGGCGAACGTAGGGCGCCCGCAGGTAGCCTACCGAGAAACAATTACGGTGCCGGTAGAAGCAGAGGGCAGGTTCATCAGGCAGACCGGTGGCCGTGGGCAGTATGGCCACGTTTGGATCAAGCTGGAGCCGATGCAAGCCGGCCAGGGGTTCAAGTTCGTAAACGGTATCGTCGGCGGGGTCGTTCCCAAGGAATTCATTCCGGCCGTGGAGTCGGGCGTCCGCGAAGCTCTGGAAAGCGGCGTCGTGGCTGGTTATCCCGTGGTGGATGTGATGATAACCTTGTACGACGGCTCGTATCATGATGTCGACTCCTCAGAGATTGCTTTCAAGATAGCAGGCTCGATGGCTTTCAAGAGCGGTATGGAGAGGGCGAAGCCCATTCTACTCGAGCCAATTATGAAGGTCGAGGTCGTGGTTCCGGAGGAGTTCCTTGGAGACGTCATTGGCGACCTGTCAGCTCGACGCGGGCACATCCTGGGGATGGAGCCCAGGGACAACACGCAAGTTGTCCGGTCTTTAGTGGCTTTGGCGGAGATGTTTGGCTACTCGACGGACCTGCGGTCGATGACGCAAGGAAGGGCCAGCTATTCGATGGAGTTCTCTCATTACCAGGAGGCGCCATCGCATTTGTCTGAAAGCATTGTGGCGAAAGTCAGGGGATAGCAACCCGAAGGAAAGGCACGACATCAATAGTAGGAGGATTCATAATTAATGGCCAAGAAAAAGTTTGAGAGGGTGAAGCCTCACGTCAATGTCGGCACCATCGGTCACATCGACCACG
>JACQUC010000229.1 GCA_016210495.1 Chloroflexota bacterium | reverse complement strand
CGCTCCTTTCGATACGTGGCCTGCGTTGGCGTCCGCCTGAGGCGGGCACCCCTACCACTCCAGCTTCTCCAGCTTGCGCTCCAGAACGTAGGTATCACGCGTGAAGATGCCGATGGGCCCCCAGTAGTTAAAGCCGTAGGTGAACTGGGCGTAGCCACCGGCCAATTCGACGGGATTGATACGGGTTCGGGTGAGGCTGTTGTGCCCGCCGCCCCGCAGCCCTCCACGCACTTGAGACTTGGGCATCGAGATGGTTCGCTCAGGTGAGTGGTACACCATACAGGTGCCCTGTTGTACGCGAGCGCTGACGGCGGACCGCGTGACCATCACGCCGTTGTCGTTGTACACCTCCACCCAATCGTTGTCCCGCACGCCGATCTTCTCGGCATCCTTGTCGTTGATCCAGCACGGCTCGATGCCCCGGGACAGGGTGAGCATGCGGTGGTTATCGTAGTAGGTGGAATGGATATGCCACTTGCCATGCGGCGTGATGTAGTTCAGGGCGATGCTCTTGTCGTCCTGCGGGCTCAGGACGATGTCGCCGGTCTTAACCGGGTCAAGTTTTGGCTTGAAAGTGGGCAGATGCTCGCCGAAATCGAGGTAGTACGGGTGGTCGACGTAGAAATGCTGGCGGCCCGTAAGCGTGCGCCACGGCACCAGTCGCTCGACGTTCACGCACCACGCGGCATAGGGACGGCCATCGTTGACCATGCCCGTCCAGCATGGGCTGATCAAGGTGCGCCGCACCTGGCGTGTAAGGTCGCCATAGGTCATGCGCACGCCGCGCACTCCTTCGGCCAGATCCGCCAGCGGAAGGCCGACACGCTCCTCCTCGTGCTTGAAGGCCGCATACGCGACCTCGCCGTTGGTCTCAGGGGCCAGCGAGATGATCAGGTTGGCCGCGTCAAGGGCGTCTTCCAGGCTCGGGTACTTCTGGCCGTTCCAGGACACGCAGCGCATATGACGCGGGTCTGGCGAGCCGCCGATAGGGTTTTTCAGCAGCTCGTCGTAGAACGACTTGATGGGAACATGGACGCCGTTGCCGCTGATGCCATCTTGGCAGACCCGTGGCCCAAAAGAGATGAAACGATTGTAAAGGTTCACGTAGTCGCGCTCCACCACGCGAAGGTGAGGCATGGTCTTGCCCGGGATGGCCTCACACTCGCCCGCATCCCAGTCACGCACATCGGTCTGCGCCAGCTCATCCGGCGTGTCGTGCATTAGTGGGAAGGCGACGATGTCCTTGACGGGCTCGGGAAACACCAACGGAGCCAGCTCGCTCACCTTCTTGGCGAACGATTTGAAGATATCCCAGTCGCTCCTGGCCTCCCAGACGGGCGGTATGGCGGCGCCCAAGGGGTGTACAAACGAGTGTAGATCCGTGGTGTTCAAGTCGTTTTTTTCATACCACATAGCGGTGGGCAGGACGACGTCGGAATAGAGCGCCGAGGTGTCCATGCGGAAGTTTATGTCGACGACCAGGTCCATTTTCCCCCGGGGCGCGGGCTCACGGTAGGCCACGCTCTGCACCCGGCCTCTGGCATGTTCCTCAGCCACCACACCATCGTGCGTGCCGAGATAGTGGCGCAGGAAGAACTCGTGCCCCTTGGCGCTAGACATGATGGCGTTGCCACGCCACAGCACCCAGACGCGGGGCCAGTTCTCGGGCGCGTCAGGGTCTTCGACCGCGAAGTGTACTTTGCGATCCTTCAACTGCCCGACCATCCACTTGAGAATTTCCGCGTCCGTGTTGGCACCCGCCGCCTTTGCCTGACGCACGAGCTCCATCGAATTGCGGTTGAACTGCGGATAGTACGGCATCCAGCCCAGCCGAACAGCGAGGGCTTCCAGGTCCATCGCGTGGCCTTTGGCCCAGCGCGCGTTCGGTGGGACAGAGGCGTAATCCGAAAAGTCGCCCTCGTAGCGCCATTGATCGCTGTTCACGTAGTGCCAGGTGGGCGATTGCTGGCGCCTCGGCGGGGCAACCCAATCGAGCGCGAAAGCCATGCTTGTCCAAGGCGCGACGAGGGTGAGCTTCTCCTGGCCGACGTAGTGGTTCAT
>JACQUC010000222.1 GCA_016210495.1 Chloroflexota bacterium | reverse complement strand
TAGGAACCGCTTGTCCAAAGCGCTTGAGGAGGTGATTCTGGACATTCAGGCTCTGGCACCTCAGTCCCAAGAATTCTTCCCAGGTAGCTCTCGTTGAGTGCTGTTGGATTGAGGGTGATGGTGTCGGCGTCCAACACGCCGAACCAAAATCGGCCCCTCTTGGCCTTGGGACCGCCTTCTCAGGATGGCCGACTTCGGTCACGGCGGAGACGTTGGGCGCCACGGAAGTCCACAAATTGCCCCCGGGACAGGATGCTTGCTGCGTATTTCGCTGAACGTGAACACCGAATTCGCTCGAACGTGAACGCCGATTTCGCACCATCGTGAACAGGTGATCGACCGGTCATTCTGCCGAGCGGCGCTCGTCCGGGTTACTTCTTGGCGGCGGCCTCCTTTCTCTTTGACTCATCGGCGTGCAGGGTGATCTTGAAGGCATTATGGACCAAGCGATCGCAGATCGCATCCGCAATGGTGGGATCGCCGATTGTGTCGTGCCAGTTGTCGACAGGCAGCTGGCTGGTGATGATGGTCGAGGTGGCGTCGTAGCGGTCCTCGAAGACTTCCAGTAGGTCCCGCCGCTCCTGATCCTTGAGCGGTGCCAGTCCCCAGTCGTCGATCACCAATACGTGGGTGTGCGCCAGCATCGTGAGCACCTTGCCGAGGCTGCCGTCGGCGCGTGCGATGGCGAGCTCGTGGACCATCCGGGGCAACCGTCGGTATAGAGCCTTGAAGCCCAGGCGGCAGGCTTGCTGGGCGAGGGCACAGGCCAGGAACGTCTTACCGCTCCCGGTTTTTCCGGTGATGATGACATTGTGACGGCTCTCGACCCACTTGCCGGTCTTGAGCTGTCGAATCAAGGCGCCGTCAAGGTTCCGTTTGGGTGAGAGATCGAGATCCTCGAGGCAGGCGGTGCTGATCTTGAGCTTGGCCTTACCCAGACGGGCCTTGAGGCTGCAATTCTGGCGATAGAGCCACTCGGCGTCGACGACCATTCCCAGGCGCTCCTCGAAGCTGAGCGTGGCGAAACTGGGGCTCGTGTGCTGGTCCTCGATGGCAGTCGCCATGGCCGAGAGGCGCATGACGCGCAGTTTGGCGATTGTGTCCTGGTCGAGCATTGGTTCCCTCCTTGTGGGGTGAGGATTTCATCGTGCGTGTCCCTATTTACGCGGGTCGGCGGTGCTCTGCCCTGTGGCCTTCCGGTCTTGCGAGTTTCCCGAGCAGAGCGCCGACGACTCGCAACCCGCAGAGCGGGCACCGGTGATGAGCAGCTGTCGGCCATCAGCTCTCCTCGACCTGGTATCCGAGCCGTAACTGCGTCACCGGTGTTGCCGTGCCCTTGTAGTACTCGCTGCCGCGGATATTGGGATGGAGGGCGATTGGAGTCGGCCGCGGCTCTGCGTGGGGCAAGGGCGCGTGCTCCAGGCGCTTCTCCAGGATGGATTTGACGGTCCGGTAGTAGGGTGCCGTGATCGCCAGGGCCCGCCGGCATGCAGCTTCCAGACGGTCATCGCCGTAGCGCTTTGCGAGGCTCAGGACGCCGAGGCAAGCGCGGTAGCCCTGCTCGGGATGAGGGCGGGATTCGAGGATGATGGCCACGATCTGGGCCGTGCTCGGGCCAATGTTCTTGCCCCAGTCGATGAGCCGCGACGGAGTCCACTCGAGGTGGGCCCGGTGAGCCTTGGGCATGTGCTCGGGCACCGTGGTGTGGCCGCCTTTCTTGTAGCTGCGCAGGTGCGATGCCACGCGGCGGCCTTTGTGAAGCACCTCGACGGTGGTGGCGGTGTAGCGCGCCTCGACTTCCTGATGGAAGAGTTGGAACGGAACCGAGTAGTAGTGCCGTTCGAGCTCGATGTGGTAATCGATGTTGACCGTGGCTTTCTTCCACTGGGCGTAGATGAAGCGCTGTGGCGGCAAGGGCGTGAGATTCGGGCGATCGAGGCGCTCGAACAGCTCCTGCCGGCTCGCGCCGTAGTCCCGCATTTGCCGGTTGTTGAGATCCACGAGCAGTTCGGCGAAGCGCTCGTTGAGCTCCTCGATGCAGAAGAACCGTTCGTTGCGAATCCGCGCCAGGATCCAGCGCTGGACTACCTGAACGCCCACTTCCACCTTGGCCTTGTCCCGAGGTTTCCGTGGCCGGGCCGGAAACACCGAAGTGCCGTAGTGGCGGCACATCTCCGCATAGGTGCGTTGGGCTGTGGGCTCGTACCGGCACGGAACCGAGACACCGGACCTGAGTTGGTCCGGGACGTTGGTCCGCGGGACCCCGCCCATCTTCTCGTAGGTTCGGATGTGGCTGGCGATCCAGTCAGGGCTTTGCTGTGTCGGGGTTGCCTCGGCGTAGGTCCAGCTGCTGGCACCCAGGACGGCCACGAAGAGTTCGACGGGCTTGAGCTCGCCCGTCTCGCGATCGACGATGACGGGCCTCTTGCCGGAGTAGTCGACGAACAGCTTGTCGCCACCGATGTGGACCTGACGCATCGTGGGCTTCCGTGTTTTGAGCCATCGGTCGTACAGCACGCAGAACTGCGTGTACCGGTATCCCTTTGGGTTCGCCGCGATGTACTCCTCCCAGAGCAGGCGAAGCGTCACGCCGGGCCGCCGGAGCTCCAATTGGAGTTCCGACATCGTTGGCAGGGAGCGCTCCTCGGCCCGGGAAGTCTGCGCAGGCGGATACAGCCGCGTTTCCAGCTCGGTGTCGTCGATCTCGGGCAACGGCCACGAAAAGCCGGCGCGCTGGGCGCGCTTGAGGCACTCGGTCACTGCGCCCGACGACGACCCGCAGCGCTGCGAGATCTCGCGGTGCGTGAAACCGAGCTCCCACTTGAGACGAAGGATTTCCTTGATCTTGCGCATGGATAGTTTCTTTGCCGCCAATGTCGTCCCTCCCTTGCGGGACGACCTGGTTCCCATCCAGCGCCGTCGACCTACAGGTCGCCCTGATAACGAACCTGAGGCTCTCCAGCCGGCCTGTTTGTGACCCCGATCACCGTGTTCACCATGGTCCGTTTTTGGCGTTCACGTTCGACCGTTTTTGGTGTTCACCATGCAGCGTATTTCGCATCCGAGAACCGCCGCATCGGCCGGAACGGTCATGACCTCCGGGGAGACGGGCACGTGCGGCTCGGCCGACGGCGCGCGCTTGTGGGCCCAGCTCGACACGCCCCTGGCCCTCACGTCCGGCGGCCAGCAACCTCTACAGCCTAGACCGGCACCGCATCCGCTAGGCCTCCAGGTTTCCTCGACACGGCCGCGCCTCGCGTCAACGACCACTTGCTGGAAGTGGGAGGGCATGCCTGCCGGCTCACCTGGCGTGTGCTGCGGATATCTGTGATAATATGCATATGGAAGGGCCGATCCGGTTCCGACTCGGGCAGCTTGCGTTCACCTGGGATCCGGAGAAGGCCGAGGCCAACATCCGCAAGCATGGTGCGACATTCGAGGAAGCAGCCACGATCTGGCTGGATCCCCTTGCCATCGAGACGTTCGACGCAAGCCACTCCGGTAGCGAGGAGCGGTGGATCCGCATCGGGGCGAGCTTGCGGGCGACTTTGCTAGTGGTCTGGTCAGTCGAGCGAGAGTCGGGATCCGAGATCCTGGTTCGCATCGTCGGTGCGAGGCGGGCGAACCGAAGGGAGGTCGAGCGGTATGAAGAAGCCGGAAAGGGCAGGTAGGACGTCGGATGAGCCGGCGGCCGGCGATTTCCCGCGCGACGTCTCGCGGCTGGCAGGCTGGCGGCCGGCGCGCCATGTCGCCGATGGCGTGAAGGCGAAGCTTCCGACGCGGCGCGTGACGCTCAACCTCGACGAGGACGTGGTCGCGATCTTCAAGGCCGAAGCGCTTCGCGGCGGGCCGCCCTACCAGGTGGCGATCAACCAGGCGCTGCGCGCACACTTGCGGGAACGCGAGATGTCCGACCACGAGCGTGCCGCCCGCCTCGTCTTGCACGCCCTTGACGACCAGGCGGTGCTCCGGAAGCTGCGAAGCGTGCTCTGAGATCGGTGATCCGCGCGGCCAGATGCAGTTAGGAGTCTCACGTTGACGGAAGGCCTGCAATCTATGCATAAGGAGACACACATGCCGGAAACGCATGCGGCACGGCAACGCCGCCTCTCTAATTGCGGTTACAAACCCTCTGGTTCCGTCTCTCCCGATCCGGAAGCCACTTCTACATCATAGAAAACTATCTTCGAAGGGTAGGTCTTCGTGACCACGAGAATGATCGCCTCTGGGGTCTCGTACCGGTCTCCACTGATCCCCGCAAACCGAGGGAAGGCACCAATTATTCTGAAGCCCTGCGTTCCTGTGCCATACTTGGATTGCGAATCCTGCTCGGTGATTTCCGGCTCTGAAAGAAACCAGTCTGCCGCGATTATCTCCGCGTACCTTCTGGGAGCCGTCTCGCCGGTGTACTTGGG
>JACQUC010000221.1 GCA_016210495.1 Chloroflexota bacterium | reverse complement strand
GTCTGGGATCGGTCGAATCCGGCTAGGGCGCCCTTACCTTAACCCTCTCCCAGAGGGAGAGGGACCGTGGGGCCCTAGGTCGGCAGCCCGAAATCCTTCCGTAGCGGGTAGCCCACGAACTCATCGTAAAGCAGTATCCGCTTGAGATTGTGATGCCCAGTGAAGGTAATGCCCATCATGTCGTAGACCTCGCGCTCCTGGAAGTCGGCGCCGTGCCAGACGCCGGTGACCGAAGGCACAATGGCCTGATCTCGCTCCACCTGCACCTTGACCGTTAGGGCGTGGCCGAGCCGTATCGAGTACAGGTGGTAGACGACCTCGAAGTAGTCGATGCGATCGACGGAGGTCAGGTTCACGAGGTAGTCGAACTCCAGCCCCGGCGCGTTCTTGAGATAGCCGCAAACCTCGACGATTTTCTCGGCCTGCACCACGACTGTTGGCGTCCTGCCGGGTATCAGCTTCACGACGGCATCCGGAACAGCCTTGGCCAGATTGTCCTCAAGCGCCGCGGCGACCAGCGTCGCGGCAACGTCTGCACGATCCGCTGTCATTTCTCTCCTTTGGCCAGCTTGAAGAGGATAGCCTGTCTATCGATCTTCTTTTGCAGGGTCATAATGCCGTACAGCAGCGCCTCGGGTCGCGGTGGGCAGCCCGGCACGTAGACGTCGACGGGCACGATCTTGTCGACCCCCATAACCACGTTGTACGAGCCGACGAACGGGCCGCCCGAGATGGCGCAGCTACCCATCGCCAGGACGTATTTCGGCTCGGGCATCTGGTCGTAGATGCGCCGCACGGCCGGGGCCATTTTGTTGGTCACCGTTCCCGCCACGATCATCAGGTCGGCCTGACGTGGCGAGGGGCGGAACACCTCCGCGCCGAAGCGCGCGATGTCGTAGCGGGGAATCGTCGCGCCGATCATTTCGATGGCGCAGCAGGCCAGGCCGAAGCTAACCGGCCAGATCGACGAGCGGCGCGCCCAGTTGTACACCGCGTGAACGGACGTCACGAGCAGGTTGCCGCTGAGCTCCTCGCCCTCCAGGCCGTAGGCGCCGGGGTCGTGTCCCTCGATCAGACGCTCGCCAAGCTCAGCCATACGGCCTTCGGCCGGCTTCGCCACCGAATGCAGTTGGGCGGCTCCATTGGGTTTCACTTCCATACCAGCGCTCGCTTTCTCCAGGCATACACCAGCCCCACGACCAGCAAGGCGACGAAGATGAACATCTCGACCAGCGCGAAGAGTCCGAGCTGACGATAGGTCACGGCCCAGGGGTAAAGGAACACAGTCTCCACGTCGAAGATGACGAAGACCAGGGCGTAAATGTAGAATCCGACGCGGAACTGAACCCAGGTAGGCCCGGAGGTCTCCAGGCCACATTCGTAGGTGGCAAGCTTGACCGGGTTAGGTCGTTTGGGACGAATCAAGGAGGAGATCACGAGAGGAACAACTGCAAACATAGCCGCGATCACCAAGAAGAGCGCAATATACCCGTATGCAGTCAACAACGTCGTTACTCCCAATGACGAGAACTATATGGGCGCCGTGTCGGCTGTGACACGCGGTGCTTAGTATAGCACATTTGCCGAGGGGGAGCAATAAAAATAGCGGCAAAACGAGCGTCCCAAATATTGCACGGACAAGATGAAGGGTTGCCATAAGGCCGTCCTTATCCTATAATTAGGGAGCTAACTCAAGGGCCTCAGAAAAAGCCAGCGTCGGCGTTTCCCCCAGCGTCTCCGGGGAGGCTCTCCTACGTCCACGCCGTTTTGAAGGCTGTCTCATGCTTCGTCCCACCAGTGGCCTCGCACTGGCGACATAACTTGTACGGGTTCGTCTGAACGGTTGAGTGGGGGGAGGTGACTACCAGTGGACCTGATTCGGGTCGCGGTCGTGGACGACCAGACCCTCTTCCGCGAGGGTCTGGCATCCTTGCTGGCGCTGGTGCCCGGTATCTCGGTCGTGGGTAAAGCGGCGGGAGGTCGGGAAGCGCTGGCGCTGGTTGCCGAGCAAGCCCCGGACGTGGTGCTTATGGACGTCCAGATGCCGGGAATGAACGGCGTCGTCTGCACGCGAGAGATCCGCTCCCGTTTCCCCGCGACCCAAGTGATTATGCTGACCACCTACGAGGACGAAGAGTACCTCTTCGAGGCGCTGCGCTCCGGAGCCGCGGGATATCTGCTCAAGACCGCCGACCCCGACCACCTTGCCGAGGCAATCCGGGCCGTTTGCGGCGGGCAGTCCATCCTGGACCCCGGCGTGACGCACAAGGTCGTCAACCGCCTGCGTTCCCTGGCCGACGGCATACCGACCGAGCCCGCTCTGACCGAGCGCCTCACGCAACGCGACCGCGAGGTGCTGCGGCTGATGGCCGATGGACTGGCCAACGCCGCGATCGCCCAGCGACTCTGTCTCGCCGATGGAACGGTCAAGAACCTGGTCAGTCGGATCATCGCGAAGCTGGGCGCGCGGGATCGCACCCACGCGGTGCGACTGGCTGTGGAATGGGGCTTGCTCGGTGAATGCCACGGAGCGTGATCTCGACATAGCACGCCGCCATGAAGCCCGCCTGCTGCTGCTGGCAGGTGCGGCATACGTGGCTATCGTCGCCGTGGCCGAGTGGGCCACCCTCGAGACCCCCCTCGACCCTCTTGGCTCAGGCGTCTACACGTTCCTTTCCATCGCTCTGGCCGCGCGGTATATCCCGTGGAGCAAACTGCCCTTTGATTCCCCCGTGCGGCACGTGCTCCCCTGGGCGGTTCTTGGCCTGGGCCTCGTCGTCGCCATCGCCGTGGTTCTTCAGGGACACGCCACCCTGTTCTTCTATCTGGCCGCCGCCGAGGGCGGGCTGACCTTCTTGAGGCGTCGCGACCGGCTGCTGTGGGTCGTCGCCATCTCAGCCGTGGCCTTCCTCGTTCACCTTTTCTTTCACGGCTGGCCGGCCGCCGGCACGCAAGCACTGGAGATCGTTCCCGCGTTCCTGCTGCTGGTAATCGCTGCGGACCTGCTGCTGCGCCAGGAAAGCCAGCGCACCCGGGTGGAGCGTCTGCTGGCGGAGCTCAGGGAGGCGCACCTGCGGCTGACGGACTACACCGCCCAGGCCGAGGCCCTGGCCATCGCCGAGGAGCGCACGCGCCTGGCGCGAGAGATCCACGACACGGTCGGTCACACCCTGACCGCCCTGGACGTTCAGGTGCAGCTCGTTCGCCGGCTGCCGGCCGATCATGCCGAAGCGCGGCGGGAGGCGCTGGAGCGGGCTGGCTCTTTGATCGAAGAGGGTCTCGCGGACTCCCGGCGCGCGGTAAAGGCTTTGCGTCCCGGTGCTCTGGACACTTTCTCGCTGCCGGAGGCCATCGCGAGCCTGCTGGCCAACTTTCGAGTCACTACCGGCATCGACGCCATCTGGCAGGTCCAGGGCGAGGCGGTTTCCTTGCCGCCATCCCTTGGCGTGCCCCTCTACCGAGCCGCTCAAGAGGCGCTGACCAACGTCACCCGCTACGCGGCTGCCAGCCAGGTGAGGGTTACGCTCAGCTTCGCGCCCGAAGAAGTTGCGCTTACGGTGGAAGACGACGGGCGCGGCGGAGAGGCGAACCCGGGCTTCGGCCTGCGCGGCATGCGGGAGCGGGCCGAGGCGCTGGGCGGCGAGTTTAGCGCCGGCCCGGGCCCCGAGCGCGGCTTTCGGGTGGAAATGAAGCTGCCGAGGTAGCCTGTAGGATGCTGATGGCGTTCGCGGCAGCACCGAACAATGAAATACGGTGACTGGTCACTGGCAAGTCACGGTCAAGGGTCTTGGGAATCGTGACAAAACAGTGCCAATTGGCACCTGTAATCTGCCTGTACTCCAGTTAGGATAGAGTGGTGCGACGTGCCGATGGTAGGGTAGCGCGACGGGCACTTTCTGACTGGGGGATCAGACGGCGAATACCGGTCGACCAAACTTTCTTCGCGGGAGAGGAGGCTGCGGGAATGGGTGGAGAGACAACCACGAACGTCAGGCGCTACTGTCCCATTTGCGGCAAGCCGGTGATGCGACCTGCCAATGGCGGAATCGAGATGCTGGCTTGCTCGCGCGACCACGCGGACCAACTGAGCCAGGAAGCTTCCGGACGCAACCTGATGCACGTGCCCACACGTACGCCATCGCCGCCGACGGTTTGCGACGACGAAGAGGAACGCGTACGGCGAACACCCGGAAACTATTGCTGATGGGTCGGCGCAGCAGAGAAATCTCAGGAAAGGAGGTGACGTGCAGTGCCAAGGTTCATGAGCGGTCATAGCCTTCCACCCGGGGGCTTCACTCGCGGGCAGCTCGATCAGTTTGCCCAGGCGGCCCAGCAGGACCCGGTGGTGCAAGGCTATCGTAGCTTCGCCAACCTGTCGGAAGGTAGGGCGGTTTGCATCCTCGACGCCCCCAGCAAAGAGGCAATAGCTGCCTGGTTCGAGAAGATGGGGATGCCCTATGACAACATCACCCGGCTGGAACTGGAAGGGGATCGAGGCTCGATCCAAGAAGTGTAAGCAAGGAGGTGCAGCATGTTGTTTCACATTACGCAGAGCCATACCCCGGAGAGTTGTCCCAAGGACGCTGGAGGCTCGAAAACGCTGTATGACGCCAGCGCCGAAGGGGTCAAGCTGCGAGGTATGTACGGCGCGTTTCCGCAGCACGTGATCTACTACCTCGTGGAAGCAGACAGCCTGGGCGCCGTCCACAAGTTCCTCGATCCGGGCTGGAAGCGGTGCACGTGCGTCATCACGCCGGTAAGCGAAGAGCCGATCTTGCGGTGACGGGTGCGGTTCGATGAGTGCCGCACAAGACTATGCGTCGTTTCTGGTGCGCCTGTGGCGACAGCAGGCGGCGGATCGCGAGTGGACCGTCCAGGTAGAGCACATCCCGACCGGGGAGAAGCGCTATTTCTCGACGTTGGACGAGCTGTTCGCCTTCATTCGTGGCCAGTTGCCGGCTCCGACCGCGAGGGATGCGGCTGCGCCCGGGTCTCCCATACCTTGAGCAGGTGAAGTCGCGAGGGGTGGAGATGGCGGAAAGAAATGAGGCGTCAGCAGTGATGTTCCTGACGCCGTTGGGTGTGTTGGCGCTCGTGCATCTCCTCGGCACGAGGAGATCGGGCTTGAGCCAGGCAACGAGTCCTGCTCGTTGGAGCCTCGGTGTAGCATCCCTATTGCTCGCTCTGGCTCTGGCTGGAGTCACGATGCTTCCGCCGTGGGCGGGTACGGCCCGGGCCGACACCCAGGAGTTCGGCACCCCGGTCTCGACCCGCGAATACGACAGAAGCGATGACGTGGGCGATCCGATCTCGGCTGCCAACGGTGCGTATCATTTCTCGAAACGCCTGCTGTCCCTGGGTGGGCCGATGGACCTGGGCTTCGAGCTTTTCTATCGCTCGGACTACTTTCGCGGGGACCAGAGTCTACCGATGGCTTTCTGGTGGCGCCCGCTCGGGACGGCGCTCGTGGGCTCCCCCTACGGCGGCAAGGAGTACGCCACCTTTTATCTGCCCAACGGCGAACAGGTGGTCTTTCAGAAAAGCGGATCGGGCGAGTGGGTACACAGCGACCCCACCGTGACGTTCGCCGGCTTCACCTACGAGGATAACGTTCCACGCAACAAATACGCCCTCAGAGAGACGACGGCCTTCGCCTACCTGATGGACCCTGGCGCCGAGAGGGTGTATGTCTTCCAGAGGTACGCCGTTCAGTCCAATGGGGCTCGCAACCACCGTCTGGCGCGGGTGCTCGATAGGAACGACAACCAACTGGTCTACACTTACCCCGCGACGGACACCCGTCCGACCAGCATCGAAGACGGTCTGGGCCGGCGGCTCGACCTGGGCTATGGCGCCGTCGGCTCGGTGACATACCTTCAGACCGTCACCCAGACCGCCACCGCCCAGGCGCGAAGGGTCTCCCTCAACTACGAGGCGGGAGCTGATAACTTCGGCCTCACCACTCTGCGCTCGGTGACCGATCCCGTCAGCCAGACCACAACGTTCCGCTACAGTGGGGCCGGCCCCCATGTCATCGCCGGTGAGCAGTTGCCCCGGGGAAACGTGCCGTACACCCAGACATACCTGATGAGGTCCCTCAACGGCAGCACTAACCCCCGGGTGACGCAGCAGACCGATGCCATGGGAAATGCCACCACGCTCGAGTACGACCAGAACGCCAACGTGATAACCGTGCGGCGGCCGGACGGCACTGTGCAGAGGTTGGAGCACTCCAGCTTCTACGGCCTGCCGAGGAGAATGACGGATACTTTGGGGAACGCCGCCAGCTACGGCAAGAACGCCGCCGAGCAGATCACATCCGTCACCGATCGCACCGGTAGCACCACCGCTATCAGCTACCACGCGGAGTCGGGCAAGATAGCGAGCATAACCAACGCCCGCGGTTATTCCCTGACCAACACCTACACCGCCCAGTCGCAAACCTTCACCAACCCCATCTCCCCGACGGAATCGGTCACGTTCACCTTCCACGCGCTCGGTCGCGTGGACTATCCCGACGGCACCGACGAGCGCTTCACCTACGATGCGAGGGGGAACGTGCTGACCCGTGTGGACCAGGCTGGCCAGACCTGGACCAACACTTACGACGCCAGGGGCCAGGTATTGACGGCGGCCAACCCGGCCGGTGGCATCATCACCTATACGTACAACGTCACCGACGCCACTCTGGCGTCCCGCACCGACTCGGACACGGGCACCACAACCTTCGCTTACGACGCGTACAAGCGTTTGACGCGCATCACCCGCCCCGACGGCAGCACGGTCGACATCGCGTACGACCTCAACGACCGCGTCACCTCCGTCACCGACGAGCGGGGGAACGTCACCACGTTCGCCTACGATGCCAATGGGAACCTGACGAGGGTCACCAACCCCGCAGGCAACTTCATCACATACACGTACGACGCCCTCGACCGCCCGGTCCAGGTCACGGACCGCCTGGGGAACACGTCCAACATTGCCTACGACTCGCTCGGCCGGGTTCAATCACTTACGGACGCGATGGGAGTGTCCGCCCAGTGGGGCTACGACCCGCGCGACTGGGTCAACCAGGTGACCATCGGCGGGCGCACGTGGCGCTCCGTCTACAATGCCGAGGGGCTGGTGGTCGAGACCACAACACCGCTGAACAGCACCGTTGCCTACCAGCACGACGCGCTGGGGTTCGTCAGCCAGGTGACAAATCCGTTGAACCAGACGACTGCTTTCGCGCGCGATGCGCTGTCCCGCGTCAGCTCGGTTACCGATCCACTGGGCCGAGCCCGGAATTTCACCTACGACCAGAGCGGCCTCCTCCGGTCCGCCGGATTGCCCATCGCAGGCTCGGGCGTCTACACGCGCACGGCGCTCGGAACGCTCAGCCAGATGGCCGACCTTGGCGGCCGCATTTGGTCCTTCGGCTACACTCCTATGGGCCGGCTGCAGTCGACCACCGATCCGCTGGGGCGCACGTGGCAACACGCCTACGACGCCCTCGGGCGCCACGCGCGAACCAGCTTTCCTGATAGCGCGGTACTGAACCGCACTTACGACGCCGCCGGCAATCTGACCCGCGATCTGTACTCGGGCGCGACCGACATCCAGTACGCATACGACTCTTTGAATCGGCTGACCTCGGCCACCGGCGTTCAGCTTACCCGCGACGGCGAGGGCAAGGTGGTCAACACGGAGAACCCGGGCGTGAGCTTCGGTGCCACCTACGACGCAGCCGGCCGCCTGAAGACCGTGGGCTACGCCAACAGCACCTTCACGGTGACCTACAGCTACGACGCCGCCACGGGCCTGCTGGCGGGCGTGACGGACAATCTGAGTGGCGCGGGCGCGCAGGTGCAGCTCGGCTACGACGCCGCCTTCCGGTTGACCAATATCACGCGCACCAACGGCGTCAACACCTCACTCACCTGGGACGGCGCCTCCCGGCTGACGCGCATCCAGGATGGCAGCATCGTCGACCTGCAGTACACCCTGGACGCGGCGGGTCAGGTGACCCAGGTGACGATGACGGCGCCTCAGGACCCTGCCGCGGCGCTGGCCAGCGACAGCCAGGGGTTGACCTTCGACGCGGCCTCGCAGGTGTCCAGCGCCGGGTACGCCTACGACCAGCGAGGGCGGATGACCGCCTCGCCGGGCCGCACGTACACCTGGGATGGCGCTTCGCGGCTGGTGGGCGCCGGCGGCGCATCGCTGGGCTACAACGGACTGGGCGACGTGATCACCCGCACCGAGAGCGGCAGCACAGTTCGCTACTACTACAGCGCCGCCGTCGGGTTGCGCCCGATAATGGCGGAGAAGAACGAGGCCACGGACCAGTTCCTGCGCTACTACGTCTGGACGCCGGGCGGCCGGCTGCTGTACACGATCGACGCCGCCAATGGGAACCGGGTCTACTACTACCACTTCGATCGCACGGGATCGACGCTGGCGCTGACGGACGCAAGCGGTAGCGTGTCCGACTTGTATGCCTACGATCCTTACGGGCGACTCCTGGCCCGCCAGGGGAGCAACCCCCAGCCATTCACCTTCGTCGGGCAGTGGGGCGTTCGCCAGGAAGGGTCCAGCGGCGCGCTCTATCAGATGCGGGCACGCTACTACGACGCGGCCACCGGGCGGTTTCTCAGCCGCGATCCTGTGTGGCCCCAGACCGCCGATCCCTTACAGATAAACCCCTACCCATATGCCGCCAACGATCCTGTGGGGTATATGGACCCCACGGGTTGGGCACCTATCTTTAGCGGCAGGCCCGATTTGGGAACGAGCAACTTGGGCCCAACTGGTAATTGGGCATCGGGCATTCAGGGGAACTTTAACGGCCGTGCTTGGAGTCCTGGCTGGGGAGCGAGCGGCTTTGGCCAGGTTGTTGATCCGGCATCGGGTATTCAGGGGGACTTCAACGGCCGTGCTTGGAGTCCTGGCTGGGGGGCGAGCGGCTTTGGCCAGGTTGTTGATCCGGCATCGGGCATTCAGGGGGACTTCAACGGCCGTGCTTGGAGTCCTGGTTGGGGAGCGAGCGGCTTTGGCTCAACTGATAGTTGGGCAGATTTCGTCGGCCGTTCGCCAACCTTGACCAAGCTGCCACGTAGGGCCCGTAGGCCGCGCAGAAGATCAAAACTGCGGGCCACGGCACGGGCTGCCGAGTCTGACGACGGCTTCGGCAGCGTCCGACGGCGACCAATGTCAACAAGAGGAGGTGCCCTGTGGCAGGCCTCTTGGCCAGACGGCGTGAGCTAAGCTTCGCAGTCGCTATTATCCTGGCAGCACTCGGGCTGGGCGCCGGCCTCACGGACGTCGCCGGCAGCGTGGGGGCGGGCGAAACGAGGGCCGGTACGCCTGTGCCGGGCTATTTGATGGCCCCGCAGGCTACAGCTCAGGGCCGCATCATCGTTTTCTCTTACGACGCCGCCGGCCGCCTCACCGGCGCCACCTACGGCGACAGGTCAGTGACATACGCCTACGACAGCGCCGGCAACCCCTTGACGCGGCAGGTGTCGGCACCGGCGGCGACGGCTACGCCCACCGCTACCTCCACGCCGACGCCGGGCAGCTCGAGGCTGTTCCTGCCCGTCATCGTTAGCGATTTCGCAAGCTCCTGGTGATGGGAAGGGTTACGGTGCCTGATGGGGATGGGTAACTCCTCCGCCTGTTAAAGGCCACATGTGTGACTAGTCACATCCAAGTCACGGTCCTAGCCCTCGAAAATCGTGACAAGATAGTGACAACCGGTACGTGTGCTCGGCCTCGCTCATCTCTTACAATCGTGACGACTGCCTTGGGCGTGCTAGATAGCACGATGGAGTCTCGACCATCATTCGTAAGCGGGCTTGAGAGTAGGTGACTGCTCTGTCCACAAGGCAGCGAGCGCGAGCTAGCGCTCGCCGGAAGTGAAGGGGGGCCAAGGCTATGTTTGCGGGTGGTTCACCAAAGCGCCTGGTGCGGGTTCTTCTTGTCGCGATGGTCGCGGTGCTGTTGCTGAGCGCGCTGCCTTTCGGGTCGCTGTATCCGAAGCCGGCGTTTGCCGACTCGGTCTTGTTCGGCGACCCCGTAAACAGCACCACCTACGAGGTGTTTGGTCCCAACGCGACCATAATGATCTGGGGAGACATCACCTGGACCGCTACATGTGGAGCGGGTGGGCTCAACGACGGCATGTTCGCCTGGGCAAACATCTACGTGGTGCAGGACGGGCAGGTCTCCGGCTCCACCAGGATCCGCCTCACCGACGTTTCGGGAGCACCGAACACGGTGGTGGGTGGCTGGGGTGGTCTCTACCTCGATGAGGTCCTGGGCTACACCAAGCCTGCGGGCAGCATCGGCCCCGGCGCATACGACGTGGTGATCGACAACTGCCAGGACGGCTACTTTGACCCCGGTCAGGACTACATCCTCGGCTTCGGTAGCCAGGTCGCCTTCCGGGTCAACATCCCCGCCAACGTGCCGGTTCTGCCCAGCGCTTCCATCGTGGCCGCCAAGAACAGGGCCGCTCAGGAGTACGTGAACTGGGAGCGGATGCACGGTGGCCTCTGGGTTCTCTTTCAGGCCCACGAGGTGATGGAGGTGGTCGGGGCGATGATGAGTCCCAGCGAGGCCGTCATCTGGCTCACCGGCCAGATCGTCCAGCAGGCCACCGGCGTCGACCCGAAGAAAGTGGCACTGATCAACGTGCTCAACCAGGCGAGCCACTATCGCGGCCTGGCCGCCGACCCCCCAGATCCCAATTTCCAGGTGCTGCCAGAGCTGGCCGCCAGGAACCAGGCGACGCCCAAAGGCTTCGACCCCATCGAGGTCGCGGGAGTGAACCTGGGCAACGCCGCCGACAACGAGGGCGTGCTGGTGGCGGCGCTGGTGAAGGCCATCGAGCGCTACCAGGGCGCCGACGCGGCGAGCGATGGCGAATGGGCGCTCATCCACGCGCGCCGGATCAAGGAATACGCCCAGTTGATCGCCATTAGAAAGGCTTCCACCAACGGGTACCTTGCCGCTTTGCGCGCGGCGCTGCAAGCGTACCCTGCCGATTTCGATAGTGTCGCCGCTCAGATCGAGACCTTCCGTGCCCGCGTCGTCGCCTCTGGCTTCAACGTTGACGAGGTCCAAGAGTTCCGCAACCGGGGCTACACCCAGGCCCAGATGGATGCCATCAGGGCCGATCTGGCGTCCCGGAGCTACGCCGGCTTTTCGGAGGCGAGTCTGGCCAGCCAAATCGACGACCTGATTGCCGCTAACCAGGCGGCAATCGGCGAGTACCAGACCCTCGCCGGCGATATGGATCCCATCATCAGCCAGTTGCAAGCCGACCCATATACGTTCGCAACCCACCCCGCCGCACGCGCAGGTGGTCCATACAGCGGAAACGAAGGGACTCCCCTTGGGCTTAGCGCCTCGGGCTCCACCGACCCCAACGGCGACGCGATGATGTTTACGTGGGACCTGGACGGCGATGCCCAGTTCGACGACGCCATCGGGGCCGCGCCGTCCTTTGCGTTCGCGCGGGAGATGTCGGGCACCATCGGAGTAAAGGCAACCGATGCCACCGGCAGGTCCGACGTGTCCTACGCCGCGATTGACGTGGCCAATGTCAACAGCCGGCCAACAGTCAGCTCCTTTGTTCCGGCGGACCGCGACCCCGTGGTGCGCGTTGGGTCCTCTCTGAACTTCAGAGTTTTCCTGTTGGATCCCGAGGGTGACCTGATCGACATATTGTTCTACATAGACGGGGTAAGCGTCGGCCCCGGCGACGCGGTGCCGCTTTCGCCGTCCTACACTTACTCCCCCTCGTCAGGGGACATCGGCGTTCACATCCTGGAGGCCGTCGCGACGGACCGCAGCGGTCTCGGCGGCTCCACGTACGTCTGGTGGGTGGTGAGTGTGCTGGCGGCCGACGCGGACGGCGACGGCTGGGCCGCCAATGTGGACTGCGACGACGGCAACCCCAACGTGAACCCCGGCCGGAGCGAGGTCATCGGCAACGGCATCGACGACGATTGCAACGCGGCGACGCTGGACACGGGCACGCCTCCCACGGCCAACTTCACCAACATGCCGGCCGTGGGCGTGCTGGGTGAGCCCGTGCAGTTCACCGACACCTCTACCGACCTCGACAGCGCCATTGTATCCTGGTCGTGGGAGCTGGGAGATGGTACCACCAGCACGGTGCAGAACCCGAGCTACGCCTACGCCTCGGCGGGAACCTACGCCGTCACGCTGACGGTGCGAGACCCTCAGAACAACGTCGGCTCGGTCGTCAAGAACGTCAAAGTGACGCTACCACCGACGGCAGCGTTCACGTACTCGCCGGCACAGCCCAGGGTGGGCGAATCGGTGCAGTTCACCGACACCTCCAGCGACGCCGACGGCAGCATCGTGGGCCGAAGCTGGCAGTTTGGCGATGGAGGTAGCAGCACCCTCCAGAATCCCACCCACGCGTACGGCTCGCCAGGCACCTTCACCGCCGTGTTGACGGTCACGGACAACGACGGCGCCGCCCGCAGCTACAGCCGGAGCATCGGCATCGGCAGCCCACCGGCCGCCTTCTTCAATCCGCAGAGCGGTACCCGAAACGTGGCCCTATCGGAGGCCGGCGCCACAGTGGTGGCCTACTCCAGCCAGGTTGCTAACCACACCGCACAGGGAATGCTGGTCTACGACAGCAACCATCTCCCGTGGGCAACCACATCGATAACCAACCAGTGGGCCAGGATCCTGCTGGTCGGCGGCAAGACCTACCTCATCGACCGGATTCGGGTGATGCCACGGGCCGATGGATGGTTCGATCAGCGAGTCAAGGACTTCAAGATCGCCGTCTCGACGACGACCTCGGACGACAGCGCGTTCACGACGGTCTTCACGGGCACCGCGGCCTACAACGGCAACCTTCAGGAGTTCGTCCTTTCGCGGCCCGTGTTCGCCAAGTACGTGCGCTACAGCCCGCTCAGCAACTACGGCAACCCGACGAATATCTCGACCACGCAGCTAAAGGTAATGACCGGCCAGGAGGGTGGGCAGACAGTCGCTTTCCAGGACTTGTCCACGGACGCCGACGGCGACATCACCTCCTATTTATGGGATTTCGGTGACGGCGCAACCAGCACGGAAAGGAACCCGGTGCATACCTTCCCGGGCCCGGGCACATACACCGTTTCTCAGACCGTCTTCGATTCCGGGGGGCATTCGAACACCTTCACTCTCACGCAGAGGGTTCTCACCGTGCCCACCGGCAGTATCTCCTACACTCCCGCGATGCCAAACGAGGGCCAGTCGGCGAGTTTCACTCTCGCGTCGAGCGACCCGGACGGTGGCGCTGTCATAAAGCGTATCCTCGACTGGGGTGACGGATCCGCGGCAGTGACCAACCCGTCGAGCCCGATTTCCCACGTCTTCCCCGACAACAAGACGTACTCGGTGACGCTGGACCTGGTCGACGACCAGGAGCAGACCGGCCGAATCACGCAGACCGTGAACACGGCCAACCTGCCGCCAACCGTCAACGCCGGGCCCGACAAAACTCAGGAATGGGGACCTTTTGTCAGGCTAGGTTCCAGCGTCGGCGATCCCGGCGCGGCGGACGTCGCGACGCTGGCCACCAGGCTGGAATGGGGCGACGGGATTGTGGAGAACCTGGTCGGGGGTCAGGGTTACCGGGACCACACTTACATGGTGCCGGGGGTGTATTCGCCCACGCTCACAACCACCGACAAGGATGGGGCCTCGGCGAGCGACCAGGCCAGGGTGACCATTAACAAGAGGTCCACCTCCCTGACCTACCAGGGGCCGGCAGTGCTGCGCGTTGGGGAGGCCATCACCCTCAAAGCTAAGCTCAACAACCTGTACGGCACCATGTCCGGAAAGACAGTCCTGTTCACGGTTGGGTCGCAGGTCTTCACGACGACGACGGACAGCGCCGGCAACGTGGCGGTGAACAACATCTTCGGCGCCGGCGTCTACCCCATAGCTCTGCAGTTCGACGGCGACACCTACTACAATGCCAGCACCGGCTCGGGGACGATCACGATTTACGACGACTGGACCGCTCCGATCACGAGCTTCAGCCTGGCCGGCAGCCAGCTTGCCGATGGCTGGTTCACCACCAACGTCACGGTGACGCTGGTGGTCACCGATGGCCCTACGGGCTCGGGTGTGCAGACGACCCAGTACAGCCTCAACGGGGGCATAAATTGGACAAACTACACCGGCCCGTTCGTGATGAGCACGGCCGGCAGCAACATTCTCTGGGCAAGGTCCACGGACAGAGCGGGGAACCAGGAGGCCTACAAGGAGACCTTTGTCAAGATCGACAAGACCCCGCTGATAGACCGCATTCCGTCCGGGCAGGGTGGGCTGGATTGGCTGACCATAGGCGTCCACAAGTGGACCACGAACAACAACTGCCTCGGCTGCCACGTCCAGGGCGTGTCTCTGTATGGAATGGGCGTGTCCGCCTCCACCGGCTACATCGTCAACCAATCCACAATCAGCGGCACAGAGTACCTGGTCGACTTCATCGCCCGCTCCCAGGGACCGTCCGGCAGCATCGGCCGCTATCCCAATGGCTCCGGCTCGGACTCGAACATAAACACATTGGATGCCTTCGTCGGTATGGGTCTGGCCGCTTACGATCGTTTCCTTAGCACAGCCCGCAGCCAGGTGCTGGTGAAGCTTGCCAACTGGGTGCGGGGCCGGCAGCAGTCCAACGGGCGCTGGATCATCGACCACACCGAGCCCCCGGTGGACCAGGGTGACACGATGGTCACCGGCAGCTTCATTCAGGTCCTGGCTCAGGCCAGGCAACGAGTAGACCTGGCGACGGCCGCACTGTACCAGGCTGCCATCGACAAGGCTGTCACCTGGATTCGGGGGCAAACGCCTTCTACGAACCAGGACAAGACGTATGCCATTATCGGCCTCAAGGCGGCCGGGTTGTCCAACGATGACCCCAAGGTAGCATCGGTCCGTGACGACCTCTTCAACTCGCAGATAGCCGACGCGTCCTGGCGCGAGCGCAGTGGATTGCCGGCGGGCTCGGCCTTCGCCACCGGCCAGGCTCTTTATGCCCTTTGCCAGGCGGGTGTCACGCTGGAGGATCCTCGCGTCCGGGCGGGGATCAACTGGCTGATTCACAGCCAGCAAAGCCACAACCCGGATGGCCTCGTGAACAAGTATTTTGAAAACGGTCCGTGGATAGAGGGAGTCCGCTACGTCAACACGGACGCCGTCCGCCCTTCAAAGTTCCTGGCCACTATCTGGCCGGTAGTTGCGTTGGGCTGCTACGGCGAGCTGGGACTCCAGATCAGCGCGGACCCGACCAGACAAGTGATCGAGGCTTCCTATCCTCAGTCCCAGACCGTCACATACACCGTGACTATTACGAACAGCGGCCAGGTAACAGACACGTACTCGCTTGCGGTGTCCGGCGGCATGCCGGGTTGGACGGCATCGCTGGACAAGAGCTCCATTACGTTGAACGCGCAACAGGCGGGGACCGCAACGCTCACGGTGGTTGCCCCGCCCAATCTGCCCGAAAGTCTGCCGGTCTACTTCGCGGTGGTCGCCACGTCGCAGTCGGCGGGGAACATCTCCGCTCTCGCCTCGGTGACGACGGTCACCAACCCGCCACCGCCTACCTCGGGCCATGCCACCCAGACTACCCTCGTGGCCGGCAACGGGGTTAGCGCCGTCGTGAGCGACACCATCAGGCTGGCCGCGCGGGTGACCGATACCGTGTCCAGCGTGGCCGTCGTTGGCCCGGGCAAGGGTACGGTCACGTTCTTTGTGGCCGGGGTGGCCGTCGGCTCGGACACTGACGCCGACGGAAACGGGATCTTCGAGATCAATTGGCGTCCCAGCTGGCAGTGGAATCTCCTTGGGACGCAGGATTATCGAGCGATCTACTTCGGCGTCGATCTGCCCAATCCGGCGGCCGATTTGATGTCCAGCTTCGCCGCCGGCAGCCTCACGCTGTCCAGGCCGCAGAACAACCCGCCGGTCGCCAACGCGGGCGGTCCTTACACGACGAAAGTGGGCCTGGGTGTCACCCTCGACGGCAGCGCTTCCACGGACCCGGACCTACCTTTCGGCGATACCCTGAGCTACAGTTGGGATATCAACAACGATGGAACGTACGATCTCTCCGGCGCGTCGACCACACTGTCCTGGGCCCAGATACAGTCGTTCGGACTCGTCTACCCGGCGAATCCTCAGACAGGCTTGCCCACCAACGTCATCGCCTTGAGGGTCTCCGACTTCCAGGGGCTCAGCTCGGTCGTCAACACGACGCTCACGATCACTCAGGGGAACACGGCCCCGTCGCTGGACCCAATTGGTCCGCAGATCGTGAATGAGGAGACGTTGCTCTCGTTCACGGCCCGGGCCACCGACCCGGACGTTCCGGCCAACAGGCTCACGTTCAGCCTCGATCCCGGTGCCCCGGCTGGCGCTGCCATTAACCCAGACACGGGCGTGTTCAATTGGACTCCCACCGAGGTGCAGGGTCCAGGCACCTACGGCGCCACCATTCGTGTGAGCGACGATGGGACGCCGAGCATGTTCGATGCCAGAAGCTTCAACATCACCGTCAACGAGGTGAACAGGCCGCCGGTGCTTGCCCCTATCCCGTCGCTAGTGGTGGATGAGCAAACGCCGCTGACCTTTGTTGCCACGGCGAGCGATCCGGACGTCCCGGCTAACCGGCTGACCTACAGCGTCGAGGGAGGTGCTCCGGCCGGCGCGAGTATCGACGCCTCGACCGGGGTCTTCAACTGGACACCCTCGACGCTGCAAATCGGCGTTCATACAGTTAGCGTACGGGTTACCGACGACGGCTCGCCGAGCCTGGCCGACGTGAAGGCCGTCAGCATCACGGTGCTCGACAAGACGCCGCCCAGGACCACGGCCGTTCCCTCGCCCGGGCCCAACGCCAATGGTTGGAACAACACCGACGTGGCGCTGGCCTTGAGCGCCGTGGACAACATCCCCGGCTCCGGCGTCAAGGAGATCAGCTACTCTCTGGCCGGCGCCCAGACGGGCGGGGGCGTGGTGCCGGGCAATAGCGCGTCGGTCACACTATCGGCCGAGGGCATCATCACCGTGACATACTTCGCACGGGACAACGCCGGCAACCAGGAGGCGGCGAAGACCATCGTGATTCGCATCGACAAGACGCCGCCGCAGATCGTGTCCACCCGCACGCCCGGCGCCAACGCCAACGGTTGGAACAACACTCCGGTCGAGGTGAGGTTCGACGCAAGCGACAACCTTTCCGACGTCGATCGCATCCCCGTCGAGATCGTCTCCCTGACGCTGCAAGGCGCCAACCAATCGGCCACCGCCACCTTCGCCGACCTCGCCGGCAACACCGCGTCGGCCACCGTGGCGAACATCAGCATCGACTGGACTCCACCCAGCGTCGAGTCTAGCCGGACGCCTGGCCCCAACGCCGCCGGCTGGAACAACTCGCCTGTGACGGTGGTGTTCTCGGGCACCGATTCGCTGTCGGGACTGGATACCGTACCAGTCGAGATCGTCTCACTGAGTGTAGAAGGCGCGAATCAATCCGTCAGCCGCACGTTCCGGGACAAGGCGGGGAACTCGGCCACAGGCTCGATATCGGGCATCAACATCGATCTCACGCCACCAACCATCGCCTTTGGCGCCCAGACGCCGGCGCCCAACGCGACCGGGTGGAACAACACCGACGTGTCGATACCGTATGCGGCCAGCGACAATCTCTCGGGCGTGGCGAGCACGAACCCGGGCACCAGCCCGGTGGTGCTGACGGCCGAGGGGGCTTCCGCGACGGCCAGCGTGGTTGTCAGCGATCGGGCGGGCAACAGCAGCACCTATGTCACGCCGGCGGCCAGGATCGACAAGACGCCACCGACGATAGTGGGCTCCCGAACGCCGGGGCCGAACAGCCTGGGCTGGAACAACACGAATGTAACAGTCTCGTTCGTTGTTTCCGACGCGCTTTCCGGAATAGCTTCCTCGACACCGGATACGGTGGTGACCGCCGAGGGGCAGAACCAGTCGGTCACCGGTACGGCAACCGATAAGGCTGGCAACTCGGCCACGGCGACCGTAGGTGGCATCAGCATCGACAAGACAAACCCGGAAATCGTCATCGCATCGCCAACGGCCGGGCCCTACCTGACTTCGGATACGATTACGATAGTCTTCGCCGTCTCCGACCTACTGTCCGGCCTCTACACGACGGCGGCTACGCTGGACGGGGCGCCGGTCAGCAACGGTCAGGTCGTGCCGCTGGCGGCGATGGCCGGTAGTCATACCTTGACGGTACTGGCGAGGGACAGAGCCGGCAACGAGCTCACCAGATCGGTGACGTTTGGGGTGCGCATCGGCTCGACCGTGGACTGCGACCCGAACACGCTCAACCTTGGCAGCCGCAGCGACCGGAACGCGGTGACCTGCTACGTGGAGTTCCCGAATGTCTACGACGTGAACCTGGTCAATGTGTCCACGGTCAGGCTGACCGTGTTGGGTACCGCCATTCCGGCGCAACTGGCGCCGACGTCGGTCGGGGACTACGACCTGGATGGGATTCGGGACAGGATGGTGAAATTCGACAGGCAGTTAGTGATAAGCGCCCTCGGCACCACCACGGGCAACATCACCTTCACGGTCAGCGGCCAGCTAACCGACGGACGGTGGTTCGTGGGCAGCGACGTGACGAGGGTCATAGCTCAGGGGCAGGCAAAGCCGTGACTTGAGGTGTTCCAGAGAGCCACCCTATCCCCGAAGGCCGGTGTTGAAGACGCGGTACAGATGCCCTTCGGCAGTTGTAACATAAAGGGTCCTCAAGTCGGGATCACCGAAGGCGCAGTTGGTGGGCTCGTCTGCGGGCACCGGATGGGTTTCCAGAACGCGGCCCTCGGGGGAAAAGACGTAGATCAAGGGGCCCGGGCCACTTCGCCGCCAACCGGCGCAGGCGATGATATTGCCCTCACTGTCCAGGCACATGCCATCGATGCCACGGTGGGGGCCGCGATGGTCGGCGCCAAAAGTGTGTAGCACGGTGCACGGGCCTATTGCGCCGTGCTCCAGAATCGGGTATGCGCGCAGCTCCCGCTTGCCCGGCGTATCCTCGTCGCTTTGCGACACATACAAGGTGCACTCGTCCGGCGACAGCCGGACGCCCCGAGGCGAAGTCGTGTCTTGGGTCATGCGCCTGATTTGCCAGTGCTAGACATGGTCGTGTGATGCGCGGAAACCAAGATACCGCGCGGCGACCGCAACTAACAGTACAAACCCGGACATGAGGGCGCCTACGGCGGTTGCTCGCTCCAGCTCCCTGCCGAAACTGTATTCGAGCAGGAGGAGGGACAGGGGACGCGAATCGGCGCTGTAGAGTAGCACGGGAGTGCTTATGTCGCGAATGGAAGACAAAAAGACCAGGAGTCCAATCGTCATAGCCGTAGGCACCAGCATTGGCACGAGTATGCGCAGGTAGGTGTGAAACCATCCAGCACCAGACATGTGCGAAGACTCCTCTAGCTCTTTGCCGATCTGATAATAGGCGGCCTTGAAGAACAAGGTGGCCAGGGGGCTATCCTTGAGAACCATAGCGACGATAATGCCGAAGAGACTACCGTATAGCAAGGTTCTAAGCGGGGTAGCAAGAAACAGCCAGAGCATTCCCAAGCTCAATAAGATTCCTGGTACTGCCCACGGGACCCACATAAAGATATCCGTCGCGAGCGTCGCCCGGGAGGGGCGCCGAACAATGGCATACGCTACTGTTGAATAGAGAGGTATGACGACGAGAGTAACTGCACTGGCGATCACGAGGCTGTTCCTGAGCGACACCCAGAAAACGGGATCTCCAAACAGATTCTGCCAATGACGCAACGTGTAGGGGTTGGGTATGTCAAAGTACCCGTAGCGTCGCATGAAGGAGCCCGACACCAGCAAGATCAACGGCCCAGCCAGGGTAACCCCGAAGTACAACAAGCTACCGCCGGTTGCTACCCATTTCCAGCGGCCCAGAGGCAGCCGGTTTGACGAATAACCCCTCCCCGTGACCGTGGTAAAGGTCTTCCTTCGAACATACCATTGATAGAGCACGCCCAGAGTCAGAAGGACTAACAAGAAGATGAAGGCCAGGGCGGTGGCTTCACCAAAGCGTGGCGGCTCGTCTCTGGTGAGATCGTAGATGCGCGTCGCGTAGACGTAGATGCCGGCCGGGATCCCCAGGAGCAGCTCGACTTCAAAGGTCTCCAGGCTGCGCACAAAGGCCAGCACCGCAACGGCGAGAACTGCTGGCGCGAACAATGGGACGAGCACACGAACGATGGTTGTAAGCTGGCTGGCCCCGGCGATTCGAGAGGCTTCCTCCAACGAAGCGTCGAGACGACGGAAGGCGGGCAGAAGCAAGACTGCCATAATCCCAACCGTGTGGCTTGCCAGATGAACCCAAACAATGCCCCAAAAACTGTAAACATTGAACAGGTTGCCTTGTACAAAGGGGAGCTTCTGCAACGTCGAATTGACTAGCCCGTAGGATGGGTCGAGCAGCAAGATCCAGCCGAGGGTCAGCGGCAAGCTGGGCAGAAAGACGGTAAGCCAGAACAGAAGCTCAAAAACAGGGCTGCCCGGCATATCGGTTCGCGCGATTAGCCAGGCAAAGCCCAGGGCGATCACGAGGCCTATCGCGGTACGAGCTATCCCCAGCGCAAAGCTGTTCCAGAGCGAGTTGAGAGTCTTGGCGTCCCCAAAGGCCCTGACCCAGTTCTGCGTCCCATAGGCTGAGGGTTGGTCGGGCTGGGAGATGTTGAAACTGTTCGCCATCAGCACCAGCAAGGGAAAGACGATGACGAGCCCGAGCACAAGAGGTGCCCCGGTGGCAAGCAACCCTGGCAATCCTATGGGTGGGCGAGGGAGCAACACCGAGAATCCCTTGAGCATTCTTACCCTCGATCGATGGTTCCTTTTGTCGCAGCCTAGAGAACGACCCTCACCCCAACCCTGAACCCTGAAAGGGAGAGGGGACTGGACGCCCGCCTCATCAAGGTCCTCTACTTGCTACCGCCGTTCATAAAGCCGGTGGAGGCTAGGCGCCACTCGTTTGGTGACGACCTCGACCAACGCGCACTCACCACCTTGGACCCGCTTGACCGCCTCGGCAAGCGCCTCGCGGAGGGCTTCCGGGTCCTCTACCCGAGTTGCCCAGGCTCCCAGGTCGCGTGCAACCATAGCGTAGTTCTGTCCGCCTTTGAATCGGACCGGCGACAGCTTGGGACTGACCCGCTCCTCCAGGCCACGGTCGGCCCGGTTGTTCTTTAGGATCAGGAGGATCGGAACCTCGCTGCAGACAGCGGTCTCTAGCTCCAAGCCAGTTTCGCCGAATGCCTCGTCTCCCAGCACGGAAATGACCAACTTATCTGGCGCCGCCACCTTTGCGCCTATGGCGGCACCGATCGACCAGCCCATAGCGCTCTCAACCCCGAAGCCGACAAATGACCGTGGCTTGGTGGCGACGTAATGCTGGCAGGTGGTGCCGCGCACCGAGCCAACGTCGGGTAGAAGAATGGTTTGGGCCGGGTCGACGATTTGAGCTAGCTCCCACGTGACGCGGAACGGATTGATCGGCTTTTCCCGCGATGTGAGGAAAGGCTCCGACACGGCCATCCATTCCTGGCGAGCGCGCTGGATGGAATCGAGCAATTCAGCTCGCGGCTGCAATCGCGCCGCGGGTAGCTCGGCCCGGGCAGTATCAATCATCTGCCGCAGCACCAGCTTGGCATCACCGAGGATCGCAAAGTCCGCATCAACCTCTTTGTGGAGCTCGAAGGGATCGACGTCCACCTGGATGTGAATGACTCCTTTGGGCATTGGGGCCACCCTGCCCTCTCTTTTCAAGCCGCATCCGATGGTCAACACAAGGTCGGCTGCTTCAGCAACCTGCCTGGATTGGAATGAGCTATAGGGGGCGCGAGAAAAGCCACCGATTCCAAGGGATAGTGCGTGGTCCTCGGGAAAGGAGCTCTTGCCATTCAGGGTTGTCGCCACTGGCAGACTAAGGAGCTCCGCCAGCTCAACCAGCTCATCGGTCGCCTCGGCCGCTAGCACTCCGGAGCCCACGTACACGTAGGGACGCTCGGCTACCCCCAAGGCGCGGACCGCGCGGACAATTTCTTCTGGATCTCCGGCGCTCCTGATTCGACTGTGTCGGCGATAGCTAGAGAAGGGCAGAGCCTCCATCGCGGCGACATCACTCGGGATCTCGACGACGACTGGGCCCGGGCGACCCGAGTTGAACATTACAAAGGCCCGACGCAGTACATGTTCGACCTGGCGAGGGTCTATGATAGCCGTTGCCCAGTTGCTAACGGGACGATACAAATCACGGATCGCCAGCTCCTTCGTGGCGCGACGCGGCACCTCAAACCGCTCTTGCTGGCCGGCCAAGAACAACAGGGGAACGGAATCGCCGTAGCTGTTGACGATGCCGGCCATCGCGTTCGCGACCGCGGGACCGCTATCGGCAAAGACTACCCCAGGTCGACCAGTGACGCGGGCGTATCCGTCGCAGATATCTACCGCCCCCCGCTCGTGCCGTGCGTAGCAAAGCTTTATCTGAGGATCACTAACCAACGCGTCGCCAATTTCCCCGATCCTCATACCTGAAATACCCGAGGCAATTCCTACGCCCTCGGCTACCAATATCCGGGAGATCGCTTCCGCAACGTTCATTAATGCCTCCTAAGAATTTGCGCCTCGAAGCAATGTAGCTGCCTAGAGTCCGACCCTCACCCTAACCCTCTCCATGAAAGGGAGAGGGGACAGGACGCTCGCCTCAAAGGTTTTCTTGCGCCATTGAACTAGATACATAGCTTCAATGCGCATGGTGCATTCCAAAGTGGCTCCCTATCCGTGGCGCCCAGTGTTGAAAACGCGGTACAGATGTCCTTCGGCAGTTGTGACATAAAGGGTCCCCAAGCCTGGGTCGCCAAAGGCGCAGTTAGTGGGCTCATCCGCGGGCACCGGATGGGTTTCCAGAATGCGTCCTTCGGGGGAAAAGGCGTAAATCATGGGGCCGGGGCCGCTTCGCCGCCAGCCGGCGCACGCGATGATATTGCCCTCACAATCCAGGCACATGCCATCGATGCCACGGTGGGGGCCTCGATGATCGGCGCCAAAAGCGTGCAAGACTGTGTACGAGCCTAATGAATCGGTCCCCAGAATCGGATATGCGCGCAGCTCCCGTTTGCCCTGCCCATCCTCGTCGCTTTGCGCCACGTAAAGGGTGCGCTCATCCGGCGATAGCAGTACCCCCCGAGGCGACGTCGTGTCGTTGGTCATTCGCCTGATCTTCCAGATGTGGCGATTGGGATCAATCTCCAGCCGCAGCACAGACGCGTGGGCTAAGGATCCCTGCAACTGAGGACCTAACGACGGGACAGGATCGTACGGGTCACTGAACCAGATGCGGCCCTGGCTGTCTACCGCGAGGTCATCCGGGTAATTGTGCACATGCCCATTGAGCCTGTTTTCCATCGGGTAAGTGGAACCGTCCCGATTGAAGCGCAGGATACGACGCGACCCGCTCTGGCAGCCGTAGAGATTGCCTTCGGCGTCAAGAGCCAATCCTTTGAGCCGAGGTAGGTACTTTCGGAATTCGGTCACACTGCTCGTGCTCGGGTCATAGCGCAGAATACAGCTTTGGCGGATGGCGCTAAAGAGCAACGCCGTGCCGTCCCAACAAGGTCCATCGGTTGGGCCTTTATGTGGTCCGCTGACAAGCTCGAATTCCCATTCCATTGGTGCCCCCCCCCTCTTTACGCCGCGATACCCACCGGAACCCCGGGAATGTTGAGTCTGATCCGGTAAACATCTGAGTGCCCAGTGATGTAGAGCGTCCTCCAGTCCGCATCACCCCACGCCAGGTTCGACACCCCCGACTGTTTTAGGCGACCGAGCAGCCGGCCCGAAGAATCGATCACCTGGATTCCACCAGAGGCCCTACAGTAGATGTTTCCCTCTATGTCCACTTTCATTCCATCGGGGATGCCAGGCTCACGTCCCGTGTCTTGATAAAACAGGCGCCCGTTGCGCACCGTGCCGTCAGGCTGTACGTCGAAGACGCGAATGTTGCGGGCAAGCGAATAGTTAACGTACAAAAGCGATTCATCCGGAGAGAGAGCCAGACCGTTCGCGCTCGCCTCGTCCATTATGACCGGGGTTAACGTGGAACCATCTGGGGAGAGGTGAAAAACGGCATTGAAGTCCAGGTATTTCTGACAATCCTCTGGGCGGAAGAAGGGAATCAGAAGGCCGCCCGTCGTATCCGTCCAGTAGATGGAGCCATCGGAGCTCACCACCAGGTCGTTGGGGGTGTTGATCTTCTTGCCCCCGTAATGAGACGCGAGGACGACGATGCGGCCATCGTGCTCCATCCGCCATATGTTCCGCGAGCTCCAACCGGTTGCCACCAACCTGCCCTCGCGGTCGTAGGTCAGAGCGAGGGCCTGCCCCGAATGATCGAGGAATGTGGTGACACCTTGGCCAGGCGTCCACTTGAATATCTTGTCCTGATAGGCGTCGGTCCACAGCAGATACCCTTCTTTGGCGTTCCACACCGGGCCCTCACCGAAAATAGCCCCGGCGACGATTCGCTCGATACTGGGATGCTGCGGGACGATCCCGTCAAGATCAGGATGCAGCCTCTCGATCTCCATCACGATCCTCCTTGTGTTTGGGGATAGATCACCTTCTTTCCCCAAGGATCTCCGTCATGCGCTTCACTATGCGTGGCGCAAGTTGCGTCTGGTAATCGAAGTCGTCGGTATCAATGTACTTCAAGCCCTCTACTGGACGAATCCAGGGACGAACCCAGGGAGTTTCTACGTCCTTCCGCAGAGACACCGTTTTCCTGGCCTCGGTGAAGAGTTGCTGACCTTCTTTCGAAGCCATCCAGTTAACGAATACCTTTGCGGCGTTAGGGCGAGGAGCGTTCTTGAATATCGCGAGGATCGCGCCCCCGCTGGCAAGATAGCCTTGTTCGTCCAGAGTCCCCAGCTCTTTGACTGGCAAGCTGTCCCTCACCATATCGTCCACGTCGTCGGGGGACAAGGCAGTGGTAACCGGGTAAGTCCCTCGAGCGAGCCAATCGCTGATCTGCCGTCGGTCTTGGCTGAAGACCGGCTTCTGGTCCACATATAACTTCTTCCACCACTCTTCCCCTTTTACCACGTACACATACAGGGCGGCACCCTGTCCTGCTCCCCGGAGCCTGGGCTCTTCAATCGAGATCTTGCCCATCCATTTCGGATCGAGCAAATCGTCCCACTTCTTGATCTCGGTGTCGCCCACTACGCGGGGGTTGATGTACACCCCTCCGGACTTGCGCGAGGTAAGCTGGAACATATAGCGCTCTTCCGTGTCGACAAAGGGGAGTCTGCGGTTAAGCCAGATGGAGGTGTCTGTCACCTCGGGCAACACCAGCTTGTCCCGGACAGGCTCCATCCAGCCCGCTTGTACCCAGCCGAACGTGGAAGGAGCGCCGGTGAGACTGACGTCCATGCTGACGGCCCCCGCGGCCCGTTCGCGCTCCAGCCGGGAGGCTGCCTCGGCACCGGTTACCGCGAGGTATTCGACCTGGATGCCAAAGCGCTTTTGGAAAGCTGGCGGAATGGCCTCGCGCAAGGCTGGATAGGAGGGTGTTGCCCAAACGACCTTCCCTTCCTGCTTGGCCGCGGCCAACGTCTTGTCCCAGTCGAGCTTCCACTCAGGCTCTGGGGCTGGGGTCGGCTTGGCCGCTACAGGAGCCGGCTGAGCCGTCTTGGCAGCAGGAACTGGAGCCGGTTGCGTTGGGGCGGCCACAGGGGTCGGCGCGGCGGCCGGCGCACAAGCTGCCACAACTAGCAGACCAAGGATCAGCAGCAATTTTCCCGCGTAACCTAGCAAAAGTGTTGCCATCTTGATTCCTCCCTGCATAACTTGCTACTCTGGCAATTCTCGATCGATGTGCAAAAAGAGCGCCCATTGGCCAGGAGGGACATAGGCATTCTTGCGACTGGTCACAGACCGAACGGGGTTAGCGAAGGACGCAACTGGCCCGGGCAAACATGGGTACGGCGAACGCACAGTATGCTAGCACGCCCTGGTGGTGCTGTCAAGGGATGCGCCAAGTTTTTGGAGCCCTATCTCCTTGACTGTTGTCCACCGCGAATGTATGATAGTCGCGAAGCTCCACCGTCCAATCGTCACCTCGGCAAGGGAACCGAGGTTGCCATCTCCCAGACCCAGGGTGCCAGGCCCAGGCTAGACCGTCCGAAACAAGAAGGACGCTGCGATGATCGAAACAGCCTTTGACGTTCCCTTCGTGGCCGAAATGGCGCTGCGCGAGAAGCAGATCCAGCAGAACTACAGGCCAGTCATAGCGGTGCACAAGTGGTTCGCCCGACGCCCCGGCACGCTCTTCCGGTCGTTGCTGCTGGCCGAGTTTACCGGCGGGCCGCTGCGGGAAAGATACTTCCAGGCGAATTGCCTCAAGGGTATCAAGGTGGCCGATCCATTTATGGGCGGAGGTACGCCGCTGCTGGAAGCCAATCGGCTGGGCTGTGATGTCATTGGCTATGACATAAACCCTATGGCCTGGTGGATCGTTCGTGAGGAAATCGAGCCGATCGATCTCGTGACTTACCGTCATGCCGCCCGCAAGCTTACCGGTCAACTCGAAAAGAGCATAGGATCTCTCTACAAAACGAAGTGTGGCCATTGCGGCTCGCAGAACGCTTCGGTCAAGTATTTCCTCTGGGTCAAGATGCAGAGCTGCCACGGGTGCGGCGATAAGGTCGAGTTGTTCCCCGGCTATCTTCTTGCGGAAAAGGAGCGGCACCCAAGCAATGTATTCATCTGCCAGCGATGCGGTGATCTCACCGAGACCCCAGATCGCAAGGCGCCCGGGCATTGCCGATCCTGTGGTAACGCGCTCGCCATAGCAGGGCCGGCGAGGCGTGGTTTCTGCACGTGCCCTCGCTGCGGCACGGCTAACACCTATCCCAATCCCCAATCCGGGCCGCCTGAACACCGCATGTTCGCCATCGAGTACTTTTGCCCGAGGTGCAAGCCCGGGCATCAGGGCCGCTTCTTCAAAAAGCCGGATGCCAGCGACCTGGAGCGATACCAGGAGGCAGAATCTCGCTGTGCGAGAATGGCAACAGAGTTCGTCCCGGACGATGAGATTCCACGGGGTGACGAGACCGATCGACTCCATAGGTGGGGCTATCGGCGGTACCGCGAGATGTTTAACGCACGCCAACTGCTTGGGCTGGAGTTGAGTTGCCAGGCAATTGCGCGAACAGCGGATGACCGCATCAGGAGCGCCCTCGCGACCAATCTTTCCGATTTGCTCCGGTATCAAAATATGCTTTGCCGTTACGACACCAGAGCGCTAAAGTCCTTGGACATATTCTCGATACACGGCTACCCCGTGGGCCTGATTCAATGTGAGTCCAACATGCTTGGCATAGTCGATACGCGCCAGGGCACGAACGTGGGTAGTGGTGGCTGGTCTAACATCGTCGATAAGTATGTCAAGGCCAAGGCCTACTGTGAGAAGCCTTTCGAGGTGAAGTACGTTGCCGGCAGAAAGCTGCAGGTCCCAGTGCCGGGGGAGTGGATAGGGGTTGAAAGAAATAGCACGGGAGTGGCCGAGCGTCGGAGCGTCGAGCTCCACTGTCAAAGCGCTGGCGCCCAGGGGTTGGGGG
>JACQUC010000224.1 GCA_016210495.1 Chloroflexota bacterium | reverse complement strand
GGACCAGATCGAATATCGTCGCGTCGTCCTTGACCTCGACCTCCGTCGACGGCCCGTCCGTCACGTCCTTGATGACTCCATAGAACTTGACTTTGACCGTTACCACCGGTTTTCCTCGTCAACTCACGTTAAACCGACCCGCCTCTCGCGCGCCGACTGATAGACGTAGAGGAGCAAGCCCAGGAATGCCAGAAACGACGATGCCAGCCAGATCACAGGCAGGGGCGCACGCGCGACTACAAGAGACCCGAATATCGCCCCGAAGGTGATACCCAACTCCAACGTACCCAGCAAGGTGGCCATAGCGCTGCCTCGCTCCTGAGGGGACGAGCGGTCTACGGCCAGCGCCATCAGCGTGGGGTACAGAACGCCGCTACCCAGGCCAAAAAGCCAGCCCGCAGTTACTACCGACCAGGCGTCCGCTGCTGCCGAAAGCACCAACAGCGAAAAACCCATCAACACTATCGCAGGAATAATGACCCGCGACCGTCCAAACGCGTCCGAGAGCTTTCCTCCCACAATACGAATGGAAATGGCTCCGACGGCGTAGGCGGTGAAGAAGAGGCCGGGATTGGCCAGCCCCCGTTCCAAAGCGTAAACTGGCAGGTAAGAGCTCAGTCCTCCGTAGGAGAAGTAGACCGCGAACCCCACCAGGGAGGGCAACAGCGCGTCCGTGTTGAACAGCTTGCCAGTGCGCCCGCCCGCCTGCCCGTAGCGCCCGCCACGATCCACGCGATAGGCCATTAGGGCCGAGGCCGTGGTCATAAGCCAGATGACGACAAACAGCGTCTGATAGCTGTAGGCATCGACGATGAGCATGCCCAGCGCGGGGCCGATGGCCAGTGTCAGGGCGAGGGCCGTTGAGAATATGCCCAGCGCCTCTCCTCGGCGGTTTGCCGGAGCAGCGTAGGAGGCGATGGTCGTCGCGGAGGTCGTGTAGATGCCCATACCCACGCCGTGCGCCGCTCTCACGGCAATCGCCCACCAGGGATCGCCGACAAGAAGATAAGCGAAGATGCTCACGAAGAGCATCCCAGCTCCCACGCGCAGCAGCAAGGCCGGCCCCAGTCGCTCGGACCACTTGCCTGCCAGAGGCCTGCTGACGAACAGCGACAGATTGTACGCCGCCACGACGTAGCCCAGGTGATTATCTTTGCCACCCAGCGCCAGAACATAGATCGGCAGCGTCGCCAGCAGAAGGTTGTTCACCGTCCAGGACAGAAAGGACGCAGCGCAAGTGAGCGAGAAGTCGACGGTGAACAGTCTTTGCCTACCGGATTCTAGCACCAACCTCTTTCCCCAGTCCTTGCTTGCTGTCTACCTTGGTCATTACCCCGTGTTCGTCTCGGGAGGCTCTCCTGGTAGCATACGCCAGCTTGCAGAAATGCTTGAACCAACCCCACCCCAGGCCGGACAGCGGACGTCCGCCCCTACGTTTCTGCGATATTCCGTAGCGTATCACCCTCCATGTCTCCGCGTCTCCGTGGTGGCGATAGATCTGCTCTCACGCGCGGACTGGAACGAATAAGAGATCAAGCCCAGGAAGCCGACTGAGCCCGCGACCGCCCAGATCGCGCTTATGGAGGCTCGCTCACTAATCAGCGATGCCGTCATGGCCCCTGATGTTATCCCCAGCTCGAGAATCGCCAGAAACGTCGCCATAGCGCTGCCTCGTTCCTGTGGTGCGGCTCGGTCGACGGCTTGCGCCATCAAAGTCGGGTAAAGCATGCCGGTACCAGTGCCATACAGAATGCCGACGACCAGGACGGCCCAGGCATCGGAGGCCATCGACAACCACCACATTGCCACGCAGGTGCAAACGCTCGCGGGAATAACGACCCGCGTGCGGCCGAAGACGTCGGAGAGCCTGCCGCCCACCGTTCGCACCAAAATAGCGGCGCCCGCGTAGGCTGTGAAGAAGAGACCCGGATTGGCCAGGCCCCTCTCCACAGCGTAAATCGGAATGTACGAGGTAAGCCCGCCGTAGGCGAAATAGGCTGCAAAGGCCATAAGAGACGGCAGGAAAGCCGCTTCGTTTACAAGCTTGCCCGCTTGAGGGGTTGCTGGTCTGTATCGGCCCGCGCGATCCACGGAAAACGTCATCCCGGCGGCCAAGGCCGTCAGGATGGAAGTTATGACGAAAAGTGTCCGGAAGTCAAGGGAATTGACCACGAACATACCTAGAGCGGGGCCGATGGCCAGCGTTACCGAAAGAGACGTCGAGTAGATGCCCAGCGCTTCGCCCCGGCGCCTTGGCGGAGCGGCGAAGGCGATGAGGGTGCTCGCGGAGGTGCTGTACAGGCCCATGCCGACCCCCTGCATCGCCCTGACGGCCATAAGCGACCAGGGGTCGCGAACGAAGAAGTAGGCCGCCGCCGTCAAGATCATTACCGCCGCGCCTGGTCGCATCAAACGAGATGGGCCGAGTCTCTCGTTCCACTGGCCGACGAATGGCCTGATAACGAAGACCACGACCGTGTAGGAGAACACGACGAGGCCCATGTGGGCCTCCGTGCCCCCAACCGCAAGCGCGTAGACCGGCATCGTGGGCAACAACAGGTTGACCACAGTCCAGAACAAGAAAGCCGACGAGCAGGTCAGCGTGAAGTCGGGCGTTAATATCTTTTCCGAGCGCACCTCGCGTGCCACCAACGTGATCCTCCCATTTCACGAACGGTAACCGTTGACCACGGAGCCGTCCTCCAATTCTCCGCGCCTCTCCGTGCCTCTATGTCTCAGCGGTTAAGCCCCGTTGTGTACGGTCACCACCGAAAGTTCGTAGCGCTCTACGCATTCGCTTCACGCCACACCAACCGCTTTCTCGCGCAGCCATTCACGGGTGTAGATCAGCGCGCCCACAGCAGCGATGGCGGCGGACATTAACCAAACGACGCTCAGGGGAAAGCTCGCGACTATTAACGAGGCGAGCATCGCCCCCACGGATATGCCGAGCTCCATCGCGCAGAGGAAGGTGGCCATAGCGCTCCCTCGCTCTTCCCACGACGATCGGTCCACCGCCTGCGCCATAAGGGCTGGGTACAGCAAACCGTTGGCCGTTCCGTAAACAACCCCCACTCCGACTATTGACCAGGCCCCGGCCGCTACCGAGAGCCAGAGCATTGACCCGCAAATCAGCGCGCTGGCGGGTATGACGATCTGCGTGCGGCCGAACGTGTCGGAAAGCCTGCCGCCGACTGCGCGTACAGCGATGCCCCCGATGGCATAGGCCGTAAAAAAAAGCCCGGGGTTCGCGAGCCCTTTTTCCATACTGTACACAGGGATGTATGAGCTTACCGGGCCGAACGCCGCGAAGCCAACAACCGCTCCAATGGCCGGCAACAGTGCCCCCCGACTGAAAAACCGACCCGCACGGCGGTCCTCGGGCCGGTGCTTGCCCGCGCGATCCACCGGGTAGGTAAGAACGAGCGGAATGGTGGCCATCAGCCATACTATCACAAACAGCCCCGCGAAGCTCGCGTAGCTCAGCAGGGCTATGCCGACCGCGGGCCCGACTGCCTGCGACAGCGAGAGGGCCGTGGAATAGATGCCGATGGTCTCGCCTCTGCGGCGCACGGGGGCAAGGTAGCCCACCAGCGTGCTCGCCGATGTGCTATATACTCCCATCGCTGCCCCGTGCGCCAATCTCACGATCAGCAGCGACGAGGGGGCAGCGGCCAACAGATAGGCGAAAACGCTCACACACAGCACTCCGGCCGAGATGCGCATCAGACGTGCCGGCCCGAGCCAGGCGATGCATCGTCCAGCTACCGTCCTGGACAGCATAGCCGTGGACCAGTAGGCGGCCACAATCAAACCCATGTCGCTGTCGCTTCCCCCGATGGTCAGAACATAGAGTGGGAGCAGCGGTATGAGCAGGTTGGTGACCGACCAGAACAGGAACGATGCCGAGAAGGTAAGCGTGAAGTCCTTGTTGAAGATTCTGTCGCCTGTCACGTCGCCCTCACCGCCCGCTCCAGAAACAACTGGCGAAGATAGAGGAGCACCCCAAGAAAAGCCACAAAGCCGGCGGCGATCCAGACCGTGCTGATGGGAGCACGCTCCGCTGCGCACATAAGCGTGAAATCGACGCCGAAGATCCTGTCGCCATCTGGTTCCCGTTGCAATGATTTGTTCTCGAAACCTACTTAATTTGAGGCATGGTCATTGATCCCAACACGGCGCGCAAAAGTGGACTGGGAACGTTGAGCCGGGAGCGCCCCCTCGCGGGCGAGACGCCCGCACCCCCAGATTCCTCCCAGCCAATTATGACCAAGCCTCATTTAAGTGGCCGCTACCGGTCTCTCGCGCCAGGCCTCACGGGTGTAGACCGCGGCACCGAGAAGAGCCACAAATCCCGCCACGACCCAAACAGCACTGACTGACAACTCTGCCGCTATGAACGGTGCGAGCGTGGCTCCCAGCGCTATACCAAGCTCCATCGATCCCAGGAAAGTTGCCATCGCGCTGCCACGCTCCTCCGGCGACGATCGGTCGATGGCCTGTGCCGCCAACGGAGGGTACAGCAAGCCGTTGGCTACGCCGAATGCCGCTCCCACGCCTAGAAGAGACCACGCCCCAACGGCAACCGATAGCCACAGCATCGACGCGCATACCAACAGGTTCGCCGGCACGACGATCCTTGTGCGGCCAAATACGTCCGAAAGCCTACCACCGGCCAGCCTCACCAACAACGCCGCGAGGGCATAGGCGGTGAAAAACAGTCCGGGATTGCCCAGTCCCCTTTTCATCGCATACGCGGGCACGTACGAGACCGCAGGCCCGACCGCAAAGAAGCCGACGAATGCTCCAAACGACGGGAGGAGCGCTGCCCTGCTGAGAAAACTACCGGCCTGGCGGCTCGTGGGTCTCTGCTTGCCGGCGGGATCGACCGGACAGACGAGAAAAGCAGGAACGATAGCCAAAAGCGACACAGTGACAAAGAGCCCATTGAAAGTCGTGGCACTCATAATGAATATCCCCAGCGCGGGCCCGACTGCTTGGGACACCGTAATGGCCAAGGAATAGAAACTCATTGTCTCGCCTCTGCGACGAGCAGGGGCAAGGTACGTGACCAGGGTGTTGGCCGAGGTGCTGTACAGTCCCATCGTCGCGCCGTGCGCCACCCGCACGGCCAGCATCGATGTGGGCTCAGAGGCGAGCAGGTAGGCGAAGATGCTGAGGCAAAGTGCGCCGGCCGAGAGTCGCATGAGACGCGCCGTTCCGACCCGTGCAATCCATCGGCCGGCAAGAGGCCTGGACGCCAGCGTCATGAAGTAGTACGCGGCTACGATCACGCCCATTTCGCCGTCGTTCCCTCCGATGGCGAGAACGTAAAGCGGCACCACCGGCATCAACAGGTTCGTAACCGACAAGAACAGAAGCGATGCCGAGAACGTGAGCGTAAAGTCTTTGACGAATATCTTATCTTTGCTCGCTTCCGGCCCCAAAAACGCCAACCTCCCGGCCTTACGTGCTTGTGAAAACGACGCCAAGACAACGCGCCTAGTTTAGGCCTCTTTGGCGGGGTTAGTCAAGTGACGTGTTGACGCAATGGCCGAAGATCATTGACTCGACCTACCGGCCTTGGTACAATGCTTCCGGACCTTAGGCTCCAAGACTGTCGAGTGAGTGCAATGGCACGCGCCATTAGTAGCAAGGCCACCTCGAGTACAGCGGCGCCCGGACTTACCTCGCGACTCCCGGGCGTCGGATCGCTGATCGGCATCGCCAGGCACTATTGGCTGGCGGTGCAGCACGAGCATATTCCTTTGATCGGGGCCGTAGCCGTCGGCCTTTTGCTTATTGGGGCAGGGACAATCTACGTGCTCGAGGTGAGAGAGGGCCAGGAGAGCTTTCCTTCGCTTGGGGAAGCGCTGTGGTTTGGCATCGTCACGATGACCACCGTGGGCTACGGCGACTTCACACCGCACACAGGCATCGGTCGCATCCTTGCGGCGGCGCTTATGCTCAGCGGCATGACTATGATGTCGCTCTTCACCGCGACCCTGGCTTCGCTGATGGTAGCCAATAAGATCAGGAGGGACCGAAAGCAGGAGGTGATCGAGAGGATGAACGACCACGTGCTGGTGTGCGGTTGGAACCAACACGCGGAGCGCGTGCTGGAAGGACTCTTCGCGGTTCCAGGGGAGCAGGTTGTGCTGGTCAACGAGATGCCCGTGAGCGCAATGAGCGAGGTCCTGCTGCGCTACCACGACCCGGACATCAGCTACACGCACGGCGACCCGGCGCACGAGGCCGTCCTGAATCGCGCCCACGCCGAGCGTGCCCGCGCGGCGATCGTCCTGGCGGACGCGTCACGCGGCGTCCCCTCCGACGAACGGACGACCCTCGTCACGCTGGCACTGAAGAGCCTCAAGGGAAGTATCAAGGTGACCGCCGAGGCGCTCGATACGAAGAGCGAGGCGCACCTGCGTCGCGCGGGGGCGGACGAGATCGTCATTACCGGCGAGTTCAACAGCTTCCTGCTCTCCAGCGCCGCGACTGTGCCCGGCATCTCCGACGTCGTCCGTGGCGTGCTTTCGCGCTCCGGCGCCGGGCTGCGCAGCGCGCCGATCCCGGCCGAGTACGCCGGTCGGACCTTCGGCGAGCTTTTTCACGCGCTGCACAGCCGCCGGGGCTTCTTGACGCTGGCCATCGTCACCGAGAAGACGGGGCTCAGCCTCGACGACCTTCTCACGGACGACTACTCCCTGGTAGATAAGTTCATCAAGCAACAGTTCAACGAGGCTGGTATGGATTTCCTTCGCTTCGAACAGGGGGGTATCCGCGTGCTGGTCAACCCGAGCGATGACCATGTGATCTCCGCCGGCGATACCGCCATAGGCATTCCGAGGGCAACGTGAGCGATGTTGACGCGCTGCGGGCGATCCCCATATTTGCCGGGCTTGCAGAGGCGCAACTGGGAGTAATCCTGAGCACCGTCCGCCCGCAAATGGTTCCCTCGGGAGCCATCATCCTGCGCGAAGGCGAACAAGGCGACTCGCTTTTCATCCTGGCCAGGGGATCGGTAGAGGTAACCAAGCAGCTAGGCCTGGCCCTTACGGTGCCCGTGGAGGGGGTGAAGGAGAAGACGCTGGTGCGACTGGATGCGCCGCAGTTCTTCGGCGAGATGGGTCTTCTGCAGGATACGGAGCGCTCGGCCACGGTGACGGCGCGCGGCGAGTGCGCGCTGCTGGAGATCGCCAAAGCTGACTTCGAGCACCTGGCCGAGGCCGATCCGACGCTCGGCTACCTCGTGATCCGCAATATCGCCGTCGTGCTGGCCTCTCGCCTGCGCCGCACCGACCGCGACATTGTCAAGCTGACAATGGCGTTGAGCCTGGCACTGGGGAATCGATAGCAACGCCGCCCCTTGCGCCAACCCCCCGTTTCTGGCAGAATTCCTCCGGAGGACACCGCTTGCGCACGAAAACTCTGCTCGACATCTACGAACGCCTCTTGAAGCACTATGGTCCTCGCCACTGGTGGCCGGCCGAGACGGCGCTCGAGATGATTGTCGGCGCGATTCTAACGCAGTCCGTTACCTGGTCCAACGTGGAGAAGGCGATCGCGAACCTGAAGGCGGCGACAGCCCTGGATCCAGTTGCCCTCGATTCTCTGCCTATCGACGAGCTGGCGCGGCTCATTCGCCCGTCGCGCTTCTTCAACGCCAAGGCGGGGAAAATCAAGGCGTTCCTGAACCACCTGCGCGCTTATGGCTACGATCTCGACGTGCTGTTCTCAAGCGACGTCGACAGCCTCCGCCAGGAATTGCTATCAGTCAAGGGGATCGGCCCCGAGACCGCCGACTCGATCATCCTTTACGCTGCGTTCAAGCCGGTGTTTGTGATCGACGCCTACACCAGGCGGCTGATGTCACGCCTGGGCCTCGCTTCCGACGACGTCGACTACGAGGGACTGCGCCGCTTCTTCGAGGCTCACCTGCCTCACGACGTGGCGCTATTCAACGAGTACCACGCGCTCATCGTCCGCCATAGCAATAGGACCTGCCTGAAGAAGCCGATTTGTTCGGGGTGTCCACTGGTTTCTACGTGCAGGTTTGCGGCTGGATAAAAATGGTGACGCGTGGGCAGGGTGGTCGGCAGCACGAACGGCCCCGGGGTCGGGTCTCGAAGACCCGACGCTACGAGGCCACTGCTACAT
>JACQUC010000028.1 GCA_016210495.1 Chloroflexota bacterium | reverse complement strand
CGTCCATGGTGGCCTCGATGGCACGCACCGGGTTCACCTCGGTGACGACGACGTGGGCGCCCAGCCCGGCGGCGCGCATCGCCACACCTCGGCCGCACCAACCGTAGCCGGCCACGACGAAGTTCTTGCCGGCAAGCAGCATATTGGTCGCCCGCATTATCCCATCGATGGTACTCTGTCCCGTCCCGTAGCGGTTGTCGAAGAAATGCTTTGTGTCCGCCTCGTTGACGGCGATGATCGGGAATCTCAAGACGCCGTGCTCTTCCATACTGCGAAGGCGAATGACGCCGGTGGTCGTCTCCTCGGTGCCGGCGATGACGTGTTCCATCAACCCGCTCGTGTCTTTGTGCAGCTCGCTCACCAGATCGGCGCCGTCGTCCATCGTCATCTGCGGCCGGTGCGCCAAAGCCGCCTCGATGTGCCGGTAGTAGGTAGCATTGTCCTCGCCTTTGATGGCGAACACCGGTATGTCGTAGTCGGCCACGAGCGACGCCGCTACCTCATCCTGTGTCGAGAGAGGGTTACTGGCGCAGAGAACCAGGCTTGCTCCGCCTTCTTTTAGAGTGAGTGCCAGATTGGCCGTCTCGGTAGTCACGTGCAGGCAGGCCGATAGGCGTATGCCTTCGAGCGGCCGCTCCTTCTGGAATCGTTGTCTGATGAGTCCCAGGACGGGCATTTGCCCCTGCGCCCATTCTATCTTCAGCTTGCCCTTTGGCGCAAGGGCCAGATCCTTCACGTCGTAAGCGGGCTTGGTTAATGCCATGCAGTGGTCTCCTCCAATACTACACTTCGTCTACTACACTTCGTCGAAGCATGTGAATTCCAGGAACTCCCTGTATCTACGGTCGATGTCGTCCGGGGTTACGGTGAGCAGCCTTTCGACGCTGAAATCCTCGACGGCGAACGAGGCCACCACGCAACCGTGGATGATGGCGCGCCTGACCAGCGCCGGCGTCACCTCACCGGCCCGCGCCAGGCAGCCAATAAACCCTCCGGCAAAGCTATCTCCGGCGCCGGTTGGATCCTTGACCTCTTCCAAAGGATACGCGGGCGCGACGAAGTAGCCCGATTCGCTGAACATGACGCAACCGTACTCGCCCTTCTTTACGATGAGCGCCTTTGGGCCAAGGGCGAGTATGCGTCTTGCCGCCAGACTTAGATTGTAGGTTTGGGCGTACTCGCGCACTTCGGCCTCGTTCATCAGCACCACATCCACGGCGCCCATAGTGCGTGTCAGCGACTCGCGCTTGCCCTCGATCCAGAAGTTCATGGTGTCCATAACCTTCAGCCGGGCATCGCCCACCTGTTGGAGCACCTCGTACTGCAGGTCCGGGTCGATGTTGGCCAAAAACAGGAAGGGCGAGCTCCGGTATGCCGCAGGCAAGGTGGGGTGGAAGGTGGCGAAGACGTTTAGCTGCGTATCCAGCGTGTGGGCGCTGTTGAGATCGTAGTCGTACTTGCCCGCCCACCGGAAGGTCTTGCCCTCATCCACTTGAAGCCCAGCGAGGTCGACACCCCGTCCGCGCAGCACCGCAACGTGTCGGTCGGAGAAGTCCGTGCCGACGACGGCGACAAGGCTCACATTGGCGTACAGGCTCGCCGCAATGGAGAAGTATGTCGCCGATCCCCCGAGCGCATCGGCGACCGCGCCAAAAGGCGTCTCGACTGTATCCAGTGCCACCGAACCCACGACCAGTATGCTCATACCTCTCTCCCGGCAAAGAACCTGTTTCTCATTTCGGCCGATACTCCGGCCAGCAGCGCCAGCGCCTTTTCGGCGGTCTCAACCGACTGGCCGCCCAGTCCGCAGGACGGGGTAATAAGGCTTTGGGCCAGCAAACGCTCCCTGGATATGCCCCTGCTTACTAGCAACTCCATAGCGGCCAGTAGTTTCGTGGTCAGACTCGACACCGTCTCTCCCTTCAGCAGCTCTCCATCGTCGGGCACGATGCCCCAGGCGATGATGCCGCCCCTGTCGACGAACGCCCTGACCTCCGCCGGATAGAGCGGCAGCGTTTCGGCGTAGCGATAGGCATCCAGGTTAAGGATGTCCACCGACGTGGACAAGACGATTCCCCAGTCGGTGTTGCCGCAGCAGTGCACGCCCTTGAGCCCGTGCAGGCCGCCGAACACCTCTTCCAACCCGCCGACCACCTGATCTCGGCTCACCGAGAACAAGGCGGAGCCGTAGGCGTGGAGGTAAGGCTCGTCCAAGAACACGATAGTCGTCGGACAGCGTTTCGCCAGCTCGGCCTCCATCGCCGCCGCGACGAGATGGAGATGCTTGGCGACGGCTTCCGCCCATACCTCGTCGTACAGAAGCGGTCGCAGGTGCTGATCCGTCACCTGAAGGCCTATGCTGATGGGGCCGGTGACCTGTCCCTTTGCGGCGACAAGCCCCGGCGGCTTGCCGTCGAGCCTCTCGAGCATAGCCTGCAGACCGAGCGCGCGCTCGGGGCTGGGCAAGTAGGCGCCAAAGTTGTGGTCGATGTAGTCACCGTACAGCCTTTCCAGCGATTCCTCAGCACCACGAACGGTGTCGACGTGGATCTTGCCGTCCCCGAGGATGGCGCCCGGCAGCAGCTCGGCGCACTGGATGTACATGTTCTCCAAGAACGTGCGCCGGGGCAGTTGGGGCCAGGCGGGTATCGCGGGTGTATGACGCAGCACAAGTTCACACGCCTCTCTCTCGGAGGTGTAGGGCAAGCTGCCTATGGTGGTCGCCAAGCACTGTGGCTTAAACTGCATCTAGGTATCACCTGAAAGCGCCTTCTGAGGCGCAGCTTGTGATGCCGCGACGGCGGCGGCCAGTCCCGGCCCGAAAGGTGGCCAAACGACGCCAACCTCCGTGATGATGGCCGTTATGTATCGATGCGGCGTCACGTCGAAGGCCGGATTCACTACCGGCATGTCCTCGGGCGCGATTCTGTAATCGCCCACGTAGAGCACCTCGCGCGCGCTACGCTCCTCGATAGGTATTTCCGCGCCGCTGACGAGGGAAAGGTCTATGGTGGAGGTCGGCGCCGCGACGTAGAACGGGATGCCGTTCTCCTTGGCAAGAACCGCCACCGAGTAGGTGCCGATCTTGTTGGCGACGTCCCCGTTGGCGACGACCCGATCGGCGCCGACGACGGCCAGATTGACTTTGCCCAGGCTCATAAGATATCCCGCCATGTTGTCCGAGATGAGGGTGGCCGGTATGCCCTCCCGCCGCAGCTCCCAGGCGGTAAGTCTCGCCCCCTGCAGGAGCGGCCTGGTTTCATCCACGTACACGTGGATACGCTTGCCCTGCTCGTGGGCGGCGCGAATGACGCCCAGCGCCGTGCCGTAATCGACCGTGGCGAGGGCACCGGCGTTGCAGTGCGTCAAGACGTTGTCGCCGTCCTGAATCCGGGCAGCTCCGAAGCGGCCCATGCGCCTGTTTCGGTCCTCGTCTTCGCGCGCCATAGCGTGCGCCTCGGCGAGGACGGCCTGGACCACCTCGGGCACCGAGCCTCCCGCGCTGCGCGCCATGCTGCTTACTCGCTGGAGGGCCCAGAACAGGTTTACGGCGGTCGGCCTGGTCTGGCGTAGCGTGTCGGCCGCCCGTGCCAGGTCGGATAGCAGTTGATCGACGGTCTCAGCCCGGCTGGTTAGAGCGCCGAGGGCGAAGCCGTAGGCAGCGGCCACGCCGATGGCGGGGGCGCCGCGCACCTGCATAGTCTTGATGGCGGCCGCGACCTCGTCGCACGTCCGGCATTCGACCAGGCGGAGCTGATGGGGCAATTTAGTCTGGTCGATCAGTTTCAGGGTGTTGTCGGACCATTCAAGGGTCTTCAAATCGTCAAGTACCCTCTGCCGGAGCGGTATTCGCGTGATTGCGGGCAAGCTGGGGCGCGATTAATCGCGCCCCTACGGCGTCAACGGATGGGCAAAGGATAAACGGATGCAACTGGGAGATGATCGGTGTGAAATTAGTAGGCTTGCTCATTCAGCGTGTCCCTTCCCGGGTTGAGTACGATAGTTTCATCGACCTCTCATTGGCGTGATGCATCATCCGTTTATCCGTTAGTTATGCGTAATGAAATTGGGCTTCCCTCTCCCCAGCGATCACCTGGCTTGCTGCTCGCTTTTGATCACGCTCGCAATACCCTCAAAGTACTCATTGCGCACCCGGTTGTTCGCCACCTTGGTG
>JACQUC010000021.1 GCA_016210495.1 Chloroflexota bacterium | reverse complement strand
GGTCGGCGCGATCTCTTCGGGCTCGGCCCAGCGATGCATAGGGATGCGGTCCAGATACTTGTCCACCAGCTTGGGATCGGTCCTGATCTTCTCGGTCATCGGCGTAGCGGCCATGGGCGACACCGCGTTGACGGAGATGCCGTACCCGGCCAGCTCGCGTGCCCCGGATTTGGTCAGTCCCACGATGCCCGCCTTGGCGGCGCTGTAATTAACCTGGCCGATGGTACCCACCAGGCCTGCCGAGGAAGTGACGTTGATTATCTTGCCGTACTTGCACTCGATCATATGCCTGGCCGCCACCTGCATGCAGTTGAATGTACCTTTCAGGTGGACGGCGATAACCTCGTCCCACTGCTCCTGGGTCATCCTGTGCAGCAGGGCGGGTCGGGTGATGCCGGCGCTGTTGACCAGAATATCCACCTTGCCAAATGTCTCGATTGCCTTGGCGATGAGACCCTCGACGTCCACAATGTTGGATACGTCGGTTCTTACGGCTATGGCCCGGCCTCCCGCCTGCGTGATCTCGTCGACCACCTCTGCGAGCTGCGACTCGCGGCGTGCGGCAAGAGCAACTTTGGCACCCTCTTTGGCGAAGGCGAGGGACACCGCCCGACCGATGCCCTGATTGGCGCCGGTAATGACGGCCACTCTGTCTCTAAGTCTCATCGAAAGCTCCCGCGTCCGCAAGAATACCTACCGGAAACTCGCCCATGCCGTAAATCATTTGCCTTACCGCGCTGAGGGCACGGAGTGAATTGCACTTGACGTGGAGACTGTCGTTCTCGGCAAGCTCCAAAAGCGTTCTTTCTACGTCCCTGAGCTTTGCCAGGGTTTGTGGCTGCGATGAGACCATGTCGATCACCTCTCAGATTAGTTCTCGGTGCGAAATAAGTGAGGCGCCCCGCCCCACCCCGTGGGCGGACAGGGACGTCCGCCCCTACAAGCCCCGGGCCGCCCGCCCCTTTGAGCCCCCGTCCTCCCCAGGGCGAGGAGACCTCGCCCCTACGCAAACGTACCCCACACGTACGATTTCGCATCGGACGCCGGATTAGAAAGCTACGTCCCGTTTGTCGACGACACGCTTCCAGGTCGGCTTAAGGACGCCTTCGTATCTCTTGGCGATCTGGCCCATGGGCACCAGGTCGATCTCGGGCGTAATGTAGAGGTCGGCGCGCAACGCGCGCTGTACCCTGTGGCTAAGGTCCTGAACCTGGTCCTGGCGCATTTGCGACGTATCGACCTCTATCTGAACCGTCAAGCTGTCCTTGTTCTCGACGCGGTTGATAATGGCTTCCCACTCGTGGCCGATTTCAGTGAACTGCGAAAGTGTGCTCTCGATAGCGCTGGGATAAAGGAGGACGCCCTTTACCTTCTTGGTGGTGTCGGTCCTTCCCAGTATGCCGCCGATGACCCTGCGGTAGGTGCGCCCGCAGGCGCAGGGCTCGTCGGTGTAGACGGCCAGGTCCTTGCTGGAGCAACGAATGAGCGGCTGAGCGTCGAAGCTGCGCAGGGCGATGCTGGTCCAGACGAGCTCGCCGACCTCGCCTTCTTTGACCGGCTCGCGGGTCTCGGGGTGCAAGACCTCGAGGATGTACTGGTCATCCAGGACGTGCATGCCGGTTTTCCTGGCGCACTCGAATAGGCTGTTGGCGCCGAGCTCGACCATGCCGTAGTTATCGTACGAATTGGTGTAGTAGCTCTCGATGCGCTTCTTGGTCCCCGGCACCGACCCCCCTGGCTCGGCGGCGTGGTGCACGCCGATGACCTGGGTATCTCTGGCCAGATGGATGCCCATCTCCTCCGCCGTCTGCGCAAGGACGAGGCAATAGGAGGGCATGGCGATGACGTTGGTGGCATCGACGTCGACTAGCATCTTGACGCGGGTCGCGGTGTCGAAGCCGCCCGCCGGAATGGCGACGGCGCCGATCTTCTCGACGGCGTAGTGGGCGCCCCAGTAGCCGACAAACGTGGAGTAGGCGAAGGGGAAGAAAACCCTGCTGCCCGGCCCGACGCCCTGGGCGACAAGGGACGTGGCCCAGATGTCGGCAACCGCTTCCCAACTGGTGCGGCTGTCCAGATAGAGCATAGGCTTGCCGGTAGTGCCGCCGGAACCGTGGAGGGTGATGGCCTGGTCGACTTCGATGCCCGTGTAATCACCGTAGGGCGGCTTGCGCAACTGGGAGTCGCGAAAATCGTTCTTGTCGACGGTGGGGAGCCGGCGAATATCGTCCAGCGACCTGATCTTGTCGAGGTCGACGCCTGCCTCCTGATACTTGCGGCGATAGAAGTCAGAACGCCTGACCGTGTGCCGAACAAGCTCGAGAAACCGAGTCTCCTGCAAGCGGCGCCGCTCCTGAGGCGACATCATCTCCAAGTATGGATTCCAGTAGCGGTCCATGCCGCGATTCCTCCTCGAATGCTGAGTGTCCATAAGCCGGTGTGCAGGCACGCCGGGGGCCACAAACGTCCTTGAGCCAACTTTATACATCAAGCGCGCGGTCAAGTCAAGGAATTGTGCCCCCACCACACGGCCTGTGCGTTCTGCATCGCGTGGCAAGAGGGCCCGCCCGCGTGGTGGGGGCTGCAGTCGTCTGCCTGAGGCGGACTGTGGCGAGGCTGTCTTCGCGCAAGCCTGGCACGGCAAGGGCGCGCGCACCCTGAAGGGTACGGCTACAAGTGCACTGCGCAGGCAAGCGTGCGCTCTGGACGGCGGCGGCAAGCCGCACTCCACGCTGCACGCCGGAAGTCCAGGGGGAGGTGGCAGAGCGCATAGGTTTTGCCCGCCCCGGCCCCGCGCTGGCAATCCAGCTTATGATGTACTATAATACGGGCCGTAAGCATACTCTTGGGGAATCGAGTTAATGAGGTCGGCGCTGCGCGAGATTCTGGAGACCATTCTCCTTACGCTCATTATCTTCTTGCTGGTACGGGCAGTTGTGCAGAACTTCAAGGTAGAGGGCCGTAGCATGGAGCCAACACTGGAGAGCGGCCAGTACCTGCTGATTAACAAGGCTGCCTATTGGCACGTCGATCCCGGAGCCGTCGGGCGCTATGTTCCGGTGGTGCGGACTATGGACGACAAGCAGATGTTCGTTTTCGGCCAGCCACAGCGCGGGGACGTCATCGTCTTCAGATATCCCAAAGACCTCAGCCGGGATTTCATCAAGAGGGTCATCGCGCTGCCGGGCGAGACGGTGGAGGTCAGACAGGGCGTTGTTTATGTAAACTCCAAGCCCCTGGACGAGCATTATCTGCTTGACAGGCCCAACTACTTCGTCGAACGCCAGGTCGTGCCGCCGGACAACTACTTCGTCCTCGGGGACAATCGCAACAATAGCCTCGATTCCCACGTCTGGGGAATGGTGCCGGTAGAAAACATCATCGGCAAGGCCTGGCTGAGCTACTGGCCGGTGGATAGATGGGGCCTGCTGCAGGGCACGGGGACTACGCTGGCGCGGTAGTGTTGTATTGCATCCGGGGGTACAGCCCTCACCCTAACCCTCTCCCAGAGGCCAGAGGGAGGGGGGACTCAGGGGCTAGGCTGGCGAGTCTAGGATCGTCTCTTCGAGGTACTCTCCGGAGGCAAGCGGAACGAGCTGGCTAATGCGCAGTTCGGCGGTGTCAAGGCAGTGGTTGCAGAGATTGGCCAACTTCATCCCATCCTCATAGAGGCGCACCGCCTCCTCGATGGCCAACTCACCTCTCTCAAGTAGTCTGACGGCTTCCTCCAGTTGGGCAAGAGCTCTCTCGAAAGACATCGCCTTGGAATCCATGGGCCGGCCCTCCTAAGGAAAAATGATAGTAATGGTGCAAGCCCCGCCTCAGGGCGAGGAGACCTCGTCCCTACGATAGCTTGAGCCACTCAGGTCTCGACGACCCGGCTGCGGAACTTGCCGTCGCTGACCTGGACCACCAGGCCATCGCCCTCGACAACCTGCATCGCTCTAATGACGACACGTCCGCTCGCCTCGTGCCAGCAAATGCTGTAGCCACGTTCCAGGACCTTGAGCGGGCTGAGGGCATTCAGTTGCTGCACCAACCCGGCAAGCCGCGCAGCCTTCAGATCGACAAGATGCTTTAGGGAAAGGCTTGCCGCGCGAACCAGGTCGTCGACGTGCTGCCGCCGAACCTCGAGAACGCCGGCCGGAGAAACCCGCCCAAGAGCGGATATGTGTAGCTCGACCGCGACGCGACGCTGGTCCAGGTGGGCTCGAATGCTGTGACTCAATCGGCGCTCGCACTCCGCAATCTGCAAGCGACGCTCTCGACAGTCGGGCACGATAAGCTCGGCTGCCACGGAGGGCGTGGGCGCGCGTCGGTCGGCGACGAAGTCGGCGATGGTGAAATCGGTTTCGTGGCCAATACCCGTGACAACCGGAACAGGCGAGGCGAAGATGGCCCTGGCCACCGCCTCCTCGTTGAACGGCCAGAGATCCTCCAACGAGCCGCCCCCGCGTGCGAGAATGATGACATCGACATCGGCATATTCGGCCAAAGCCCGAAGGGCGCGGCAGATGTCCTGCGCAGCGGCGTCGCCCTGAACCAGGCAGGGCGAAATGACGACCTCCACGAGGGGAAAACGCCGCGCCAGAACGTTGATGATGTCGTACACGACGGCGCCGCCAGGCGAGGTCGCCACGCCGATGCGACGCGGCAGCGACGGCAACGGGCGTTTGCGTCCCTCGTCGAACAGGCCCTCGTTTTGCAGCCGTACCTTGAGGGACTCAAACTGCAAATGAAGCAGGCCCAGGCCCTCGGGCTGGACCAGGTCGACGTAGAGCTGGTACACGCCCTGAACCTCGTAGAGAGAGACACGCCCGTGGGCGATGACGGCCGCCCCGTTAGAAAGCGACAGGGCTCCTGAACTGGCCAGAAAACGGCTGCGGAACATGACGCAACGAATCTGGCTGTTTCCATCCTTCAGTGTGAAGTAAGTGTGTCCGGCAGGCGAGCGAGAGAGGTTAGAGACCTCGCCCGAGATCCACACGTCCTGAAGTGTGGCGTCGGTCTCGAGTAGCTCTTTGAGATAACGAGTAATGCCCGAGACGGAATAGATCTGCAAGGTTGGCCTCGTGAAGCTATCAGCGATCAGCGGTCAGGCTAGCGCGCCCTCACCCTAACCCTCCCCCAGAGGGAGAGGGGACAGGGCGCTCCCCTCATCCCATGGTGGCGCGCTAGTCTACGCGCTCGAGGTATTGGCCGGTTCTGGTGTCGACTCTGACGACGTCGCCTACGTTGACGAAGAGAGGCACGAGAACCTTGACGCCGGTTTCGAGCACGGCGGGCTTGTTGCCGCCTGTGGCGGTGTCGCCCTTGAACCCCGGCTCAGTGTAGGTGACGGCCAAATCCACGGTAATGGGCAACTCGATGACGATGGGCACGTCGTCGTGGCGAAGCAGGTCGACCACCATGCCCTCTTTCAGGTAGTTTACGTCGCCACCCAACTGATCGCCCGACAAGGGAAACTGCTCGAAGGTTTCCGTGTCCATAAAATGGTAGGTGTTGTCGTCGTTGTAAAGATACTGAACCTTGCGGCGATCGAGATACACGCGCTTGAATTTCTCGCTGGCCGGGAAGGTGCGCTCAATGGTGTAACCCTCCCTCACGTTGCGGAGCTTGATCCTGGCCAGGGCGCCGCCTCGGCCCATCTTGACGTGCGTGTAGTCGACGACATTGTACAGAGCTCCCTCAAGTTCCATGGTAAGTCCTTTTTTGAGCTCGCCGACAGTAATCATTAGGAAGACCTCCGAGTTATGTTGAGCGCGGTCGCCTCCCGCAGGTGGGCGGCAGCGCGGGCAATCTGGCGAGGGCGCGGAGACCGCGCCCCTACGTTTGGTGGCCGAGGGCTTCGACCATTGCATCGAGGGCCACCAGGTAGCCACGCCAGCCCAGCCCCGTGATCTGGCCCGTGGCGATGGGAGCGATGACCGACTTGGCCCGCCACGGCTCCCGGGCATGGATGTTCGAGATGTGAACCTCAATGATGGGCACCTTGACACTGGCCAGGGCATCTCTCAGCGAGAGGCCGTAGTGGGTCAAGGCCCCAGGGTTGATAATTATACCATGAATCCGAGCGGCGTGCTGCTGGATGTGGTCGACCAGGGCGCCCTCGTGGTTGGACTGAAAAGCTGTCAGCTCGCAGCCCAGCTCCTTGGCCCTGGTCGCCATCGCAACGTCGATGTCGTCAAGCGTCTTGTGGCCGTAAATGGCCGGCTCCCTGATTCCCAAGGTGTTCAAATTTGGCCCGTGCAACACCAGTAATCGCATAGAACCTCCTAGGGCAAGGATTCCTGAGGACATTCGGAGCGGCGAGTGTTATCTTGATCTCTCGGTTTGGCCCTTGGGTGGCTGTCCATATAGACCTTCCGCGCCTGGCTTTGGGTAACGTGTGTATAGACCTGGGTGGTCTGAAGCCCAGCGTGGCCGAGTAACTCCTGTACAACCCTCAGGTCGGCACCGCCTTCCAGCAAATGGGTGGCAAAGGTGTGGCGAAGCACGTGGGGGGTAATACCGCCGTCCAGCCCGACCATCTTGGTGTACTTGCTGAGGAGCGCATCGATGCTGCGCATCGAAAGGCGGTCGCCGAACTTGTTGACGAAAACGGCGTCGGTGGCTCGCTTGCCAATGAGTCTAGGACGGCCGTCCGACAGGTAATGCTGAAGCGCCCCTGCGGCCGGCTGGCCGATGAGTACCACGCGCTCTTTCGACCCCTTTCCCCATACTCTGATTTCACGGCGGTGCAGGGCGATGTCGGGCAAGTCCAATCCAGCGATCTCACTGAGGCGCATGCCGGAGGCGTAGAGCATTTCCAGGATAGCGCGGTCGCGCTGGCCCTGCGGCGAGGAGGCGTCTGGTGCGTCAAGCAGGACCAGCACTTGCTCCTGCGTAAGGAAGTTGGGCAGGCGCCGGGGCACCTTCGGCGACGACATGGCCAGCAAAGGATTGGTTTCGAGAATCCGTTCCCGGACCATAAAGCGATAAAAGGAGCGAACCTCGGTCATCTTGCGGGCGATGCTCGCCCGCACAATGCCCCTGGCCTGGAGCCACCCTAACCACTTGCGCAGCGCCAGACGATCGACCGTGTCCCACGACGTGACTTTTTGCCCCGTAAGAAAGTCGCGGAACTCCAGAATGTCCCGCCGATAGTTGTCTACGGTGTGAGGTGACGCATTCTTTTCCGCCTGGAGATGAGTTATGTACCGCTGTACGCTCTCTTCCACCACGCTGGAGGCATCGGCCTAGGCCCCCGCTGCCACCGGGACTGGCGATGCCTCACTAACCTCCCCGCACTTCGTACAGGTGACGGCGTTCTTCCCGTTAATCGTCAAGAGCCCACCGCAGGATGGGCACGGATTGGGAAGAGGTCTGTTCCAGACCCCGAAGGTACACTTGGGATAGCTGCCGCAGCTAAAGAATATGCGCTTTCGCCGCGTCTTCTTCTCCACCAATTCGCCGCCGCACTCGGGACAGTTCACGCCGATCTTGATCGCAAAGGATTTCGCGTTGCGGCACTTGGGGTAACCGCTGCAAGCGATGAACTTGCCGTAGCGACCGAACTTGATCAGCATAGGCTGCCCGCACTTCTCGCAGTCCTCGCCCGCCGGCTCGGGCTTCAACTCCACGCGCTCCATTTCGCTATCTGCACGCACCACGGTCGCCGAGAACGGATCGTAGAACTCGCGAATGACCGGCACCCACGAGCGCTCGCCCGCCGCGATTTCGTCCAACTCTTCTTCCATATGCGCGGTAAAGCCCGTGTCGACGATCTCGGGAAAATGCTTCACGAGCAAGTCGTTGACGATGGTGCCGATCTCGGTGGCCTTGAGGCGCTTGTCGATTCTCTCCACATAGCCTCGGTCCTGGATCGTCGAAAGTGTTGGGGCATAGGTGCTGGGTCGACCAATGCCGTATTCCTCGAGCGCCTTTACCAGCGTCGCCTCCGTATAGCGAGGGGGTGGCGAGGTGAAGTGCTGCTCGGGCACGAGCTTCAGCAGATCGAGCTCCTCGCCCTGGGCCAAGGGCGGCAGAACCTTCTTCGCCTCTTCCTCCTCGACCTCACCCTCGTCCTTGCTCTCCTTGTAGACGATCATAAAGCCGGGGAACTTCACGGTCGACCCGGTAGCACGGAAGAGATAGGGCATATTGTTGACGACACGTCCGGCCAGAATGTCGACCGAGGTGGTATCCATGATGGCAGAGGCCATCTGACTGGCAAGCATACGCTGCCAGATCAGGCGGTAGAGCTTGTACTGCTCCGGAGCCAGGAAGTGCTTGATCGACTCGGGATCGCGGGTGATCGACGTCGGGCGCACGGCTTCGTGCGCCTCCTGTGCCCCCTTGGACTTGGTCTTGTAGACACGGGGTTTCTCGGGCACGTAGCTGGCGCCAAAACGTTGAGCGATGTAGCCCCTGGCCTCGGCCTGCGCGGAAGCGGCGATGTTGGTCGAATCGGTACGCATGTAGGTGATCAGACCCACAGCGCCCTCGCCACCGACGTTGACGCCCTCGTAAAGCCCCTGCGCCACGGCCATAGTACGCTTGGCGGTGAAGCCAATCTTCCGAGATGCCTCCTGTTGCATTGTGCTGGTCGTAAAGGGAGGCGAAGGGTTGCGCTGCACCTCCTTGCGCCTGACCTCGGACACGACGTATCGAGCGCCATCCAAATTGGCAAGAATGCCTTCGACCTGCGTCCTGTTCTTTACGTCGATTTTGTCGCCGTCGATCTGGGCGAGAGAGGCGCGGAGCTCCTGCCGCCCGGTCTTGCGCTTTGCGGCATCCTTCTTGGCGAGGTCCGCCTCCAGAGACCAGTACTCCACCGGCACGAAGGCAGCTATCTCGCGCTCGCGCTCGACGACGAGACGCACGGCAACGGACTGCACGCGCCCGGCGGAGAGCCCTTTCTTGGTGATCTTGCGCCTAAGCAAGGGGCTGAGGGTATAGCCCACAAGCCGATCTAGCACGCGTCTAGCCTGCTGTGCATCGACCAGGGACTCGTCGATGGAGCGGGGATGGGCAAAGGCCTCCCCGATAGCGTCCTTGGTTATCTCGTGGAACTCCACGCGATGGACCGGCTTGTTCTTAAGGCCCAGGGCAGACACCAGGTGCCACGAAATGGCCTCGCCCTCGCGATCGGGGTCGGTCGCCAGGAAAACTACCTCGGCCGCTTTGGCCTCCTCCTTGAGGGCCTTGACCACCGACTTCTTCTTAGCGGGAATCACGTAGCGCGGCGCGAAATCGTTCTCGACGTCGACGCCAAAGCGATTCTGGGGCAGGTCCCGAATGTGGCCGATGGACGCCTTCACGGCATAGCCGTCGCCCAGGAACTTGCCGACCGTACGGGCCTTCGCCGGCGATTCCACGATAACTAGCTTCTTTGACATTAACGATTCAACCTCCGTCGGTCCGAGATACCACGCCAGTCGCGGTATCCTGTACCGTTGTGCAATACCCTCCGCACGGAGTCCGGGGCTGCACTGCGAAGCCACCACCCCAAGAGGGCCTGTCCTGCACGCGCCCGAGGGCACGGCGGACTTCCTTGAAACAAGTGGCGGAATCAACCGCCACTTCGAGTTGCGAATATTCGACAACCAGGCGCCTTGCGCGCGCACCGCCCAGGGCGAGGAAATCTCGCCCCTACGCTGGTCCACAAATAGTTCATCGTTATCATACATGATGGAGAGGGATGTGTCAAACTTCCTCCTGGCAAATGCCGCGATTCGCTTCATCCAGGTGGCCTCTCCTCATTGCCAGGAGAACTCCAATGTGCGGCACAATCACAATCCGCGGTGTCGCTATGTTATAATGGGGGCGGTTGGAGGAGGGCGATCCCGTGAGATGCATGGCCACAAGCCGGTCTCGTGGCCGGCTGATTAGAGATGAATAGCGATGCGGGAGCGCGGAGCGCAGATGCGCGGGTTGCCGGTGCGCCCGGCATGCGCGGCCGCCGCTGGCCGGGGTTGGTGGCCGCGGCGCTGGCGTTTTTGTATCTGGTGGGGGTCGTTGGGGGCTGGGCAACCAACGCGGCGGACGGCTACTACGGGATCACGCGCGTCGAAACGCCGTCGGGTGAGCCGACCCTACTGGCCATCGTCGAAGTCGAGGCGGGCAGTCCGGCCGATCGAGCTGGCCTGCGCCCCGGCGACGTGATCCTGGCCATCGACGGGGAGCGGCTGGGGGAGGGGCGGGCTCCTGGGTCCAGGGCCAGGTGGGCCGGGACGAACGCGGCGCCCACTTTTCAGACCCGACCGCTGGCGGTCCCGCCGGGCGACGCGCCTCTGTTTCGCAGGACCACCGGCGAGCGCAAACCCGGAGAACAACGGACTCTGCAGGTCCGACGACCCGGCGTGGCGGGCGTCGATGCGGCGCGGCGGGAGACACAGGATGTGGCGTTGATCCTGGCGTCGCATCTTGCCGCGCCCGGTGTATTGGTTGCGCTGTTCACCTGGCATGTCGTGGCACTGATGACGCTGGCGGTTGGCGTGTTCGTCGTGTTGCGCCGGCCATCGGACACCGCCGCCCGTCTGCTACTGGCGATGGCGGGCTGCTTCGCGATGGCGCTGGTTCTCCTCAGTTGGGACAACCGGCCGGTCCCGGACTGGATAGCGCTTGCTCTACAGATAGCTACGGCTGTTCTACTGGTATCAGGCGCCGCTTCACTGCTGCACCTCTGCCTGGCTTTCCCGGCATCTCATCCGCTGCTCCTCCTAGTCGGCTCGGTAGGTCCAGAGACGTTGGCACGATTTGGAGGAGCGACGGCGGCGTTGTACTTGCTGCCGTTGGCGCTCACGCTCGGCCTTTACCTCGCGCCCGGGGCCTACTGGCCGTGGTCGTATCTGTTGGTGACGGTGCTGACAGCCCTGGCAATTCTGGCCCTCGCTCGGAGCATTGTCAGGGCGACGGGCGCTATCGCCAAAGCGCAGCTCAAGTGGATCGCCGGACCTCTGTTCGTGGGTCTCGTCGCACTGGCCCTCGGACCGGGGGTGACGGCCGTCACGGGCGCGCGTACCGAACTGTTGAACCCAACCGCTACCGTGGCCGCTTGGGCGCTCTTCCCGCTGGGCGTGGGCATCGCCGTGCTGCGCTATCGGCTGTTCGACGTCGATCTGGTGTGGCGAGCCGCGATGTTCTACCCGCTGCTGGCGGCACTCCTGGCGGGCGGCTTTCTCGCCACCGCCGTGGGCATTGGCCAGGTGGCCGTGATGCTGATCGGGCCGAGCACGGCCGAGAACCTGGCCGCCTCGATCCTGGCAGCGCTGCTGGTGGCGGCGGCGGCACAACCGGCCTATCGGCGACTCCAGGCGGGGCTGGACAGGTTGCTTTATCGGGAGCGGTTGGCCCGGCAACGGCTGATCGAGGAAGCGATGAGCCTGCTGGGGCAGGGGGCGCCGGAGGACGTGGCGACCTTCCTCACCGGCCACGTCGTGAATGGGCTCGAGCTAACCCGGGCCTGGCTGGTGCTTCCGAGCGGCATCACGGCCAGCGATGGGACGACGCCGTCGGCGCTGCTCCAGTCGGCGGAGTCGCTCCTTGCGCGTGTGCGCGGTGCCACGCAACCGGTGCTGCTGCACAAGGAGGATGAACTCGACGTTACCGGCTATGGCGGCGTGGTGGCCGACGATGCGGCGCTTACGGCCTGGTGGGAGGCCGGTGCACGGCTGCTGCTGCCTTTGCGAGCGAAAGGGGGGGCATCAGATCCCGCCAACGATGGCTTGCTGGGCCTCTGGCTGGTCGGAGCCCGCCGATCGGGCTCGCTGCTGGACTCCGAGGATGTTAAGGCGCTGGACCAGATAGCACGGCAGGCGTCAGTACTGCTAGACTACGATCGGCTGCACTGGCAGGAGGCGGCGGAAATGCGGCGCATCGCCCGCTTTCGCCGCTACTTCTCCCCGCAGATCGCCGACCTCATCGCCGGGGAACGGGAGGAACTGGCCACCCATCGCCGGGAGCTTACGGTGCTTTTCGCCGAGCTGAGCGGCTTTGGCACGCTGGGCGAAGTCATGGAACCCGAGGATCTGGTCGAGCACCTGAACAACTGCCTCGACGCGATGACGGAAGTGATCTTCGGGTATGGCGGGACGCTGGACAAGTATCTGGGAAGCGGGGTCATGGCGTTTTTCGGCGACCCGCTGCCGCAGCCAGACCACGCCGCACGAGCGATGCGGGCCGCTCTGGCAATGCAGCATAAGCTCAAGGAGCTCAAGCAGGGCTCGGGCTTGGGTGCCGCACCGGTCGGCCTGGGCGTTGGACTTGCCACCGGTTGGGTGACCGCCGGCACGGTGGGCTCTGCGGCACGTCAGGAGTATACGGTCGTGGGCGATGCGGTTACTGTCGCCGCCCGCCTTGCGGCTACGGCTGCCCCTGGTGAGGTGCTTCTGGCTGACAAGACACGGCGGCTGGTGGGTGGGGACGCCTCGATCCTGCCGCGCGGCGAGGTGTCAATCGAGGGCAGACGGCAACCGGTACAGATCTTCGGCGTCTCCGCTGAGCCGACCCCAAGCGCCGGTGCGCCGGGAGCAACTCCGTCGCTTCTTGATCGGCACGAGCGCGGCGACCCTTCCGCAGAAAGCGTGGAGGCAGCAGCGGACGCGCGCGCGGGGGCCGAGCTGCTGGCACGCACCTCCCTGTTTGCATCCCTGCCGGCGAAGGAGCTGCAGGGGCTGGCCAGCCGCATGCGCCTGCGCCGGTTCAAGAAGGGCGCCACAATCCTTCACGCTCACGAGCCATCCGCCAGCTTCTTTCTGATCAGGTCGGGCACAGTAAAGGTGGCCCGAGGGCTGGTGACAGGCGACGAGGCGGTGATCAATATCCTGGGGCCAGGCGAGTTCTTTGGCGAGCTGGCACTGCTCGAGGGCCAGAGCAGTGGCTCAACGGTCGTGGCGCTCCAAGAGGCGGAGATACTTGTGCTGTCCCGCGAGGTGTTCCTGAGCTGCTTGCAGGCCTATCCTTCAGCCGCGAGCGCCGCCATCGGTCTTTTGAGCGAGCGCATCCGGCGTCTCAGCGACCAGTTGGAGGAGGCCTACGCGCTGGAGCTACCACAGCGTCTTGCCCGCCGTCTGCTGGCGCTGGGCAGCGCGCACGGCAAGAAGACGGATGAAGGACTCGTAATCGATCTCCCGCTCACGCAGAGCGAGCTGGCCGGCATGGTTGGCGCCTCGCGCCAGCGAGTCAATCGCCTGCTGGCAGAATGGCAGGACCGCCGGCTGCTGCGGCTTGGGTCTTATGGCAGGATGACTCTGCTGCGACCAGACACCTTCACGGGTATTTCCCCGGACAAGATGGACGCATAAGTGTCCACAAGTGTTCATGGCCGCACCCTGCAGGTAGCGCGCACGCCTACTATACTTTGGGCGGCAACCGAAGGCAAACTGCCGCCTCGCCATCGCGAACAGCCGACGCGCCCCCTGAAGGGGTCGGCTACGAGTTCCTGCGTCTGTTCTGGCGACGACGATAGCTTGCTTGGGAGTCCTGCGGCGCCCCGATGCATCGGGGTCGCCGTCAACCTGCTTTGCAGACGATAGACAGATCGATGGTTGACGCGAGCCCCGATACATTGCTGGATACGTATCGGGGCCGCGAAGGACTCCCAAGGCCGGCCAAGCACGACGCCCTCCGCAAACTGTGTGAACTGTCGCCCATGTGACAGCCACATGTGTCCTCTTAGTGACTGCGCCTAGAGTCGCCTTGCGTTATGCTCGATCTTGGCCGTCAAGTGAGGTGGGAGCCTTTGCGACGACGGACCGAGAAAATGAGCTGGAGGGATGTGACATGAAGAGACGGAGGCTGATTGCTGTGGTGGGCGTGGTCGCGATGGCTATCCTGTCGCTGGGAGGACTGGCGTCGGGGGCGCCGGATCTGGCCAGCGGAGGACAGGTCTACCAGAAGAGCTGTGCGACCTGTCACGGGGCTGAGGGACAGGGGTCGGTCGGGCCCGCGCTCGCCGGGGCAGCCGATAGGTTCCTCGAGCAGGGTATTGGCAAGCTGATGGCGCTGAAAGAGTTGCCGACCCTAGTGCGCGAGGGCATACCGGGGAAGATGACTGGCAATCCAGAGCTCACGGATGAGGAGATCACCAGTCTCGGTGACTTTCTCTGGGACCTGGGCTCTTGGGCCGCCTCGGCGAAGGTCAAGCAGGTAACAGCGCTGGACCTGAATGTGGGAGCGCCGCCGGCGGGCGGCTGGAAGTGGGTGCTGGGACGGCGAACGACAGGGGCAGAAGTTGACATCGAGGTTAGTAATAACCCCAACGAGCACGGCTTCGAGTGGGTATTCCACGTGGTGAAGGGCTCGAAAGAGATGACGATTCCCGGCGGCAGCGTTGTCCTTGGTGAAGGGGAGGCCGAGCTGCTCCCGGCGCGGGGCATACACACGCATCTATTCGCCGCACAGAGCGAGGTCCTGGGCTTTCGCGTTCACCCCGCGAGCGCTCGCCCACCCGACGCGTATCACCGGGGCGAGCCGTTGTTGTTCTCAGAGGAGGCACTCGACTTGACAGACGGTGTCAGCTACCGGCTGCGGGTACGGGAGATCACGGTGGCACCGGCCCAGACAACTCCGGGCATCGAGGCGGGGCCAAGCTTTGCCTACGTGGTGGAGGGAACGCTGTCGACTCGCGTGGGAAATCGTGTGAGCTCGACCGAGGCCGGCGGGGTGCTGGAGCTGACGAGCGGCGGCGCGATTGTCGCCAGCAACGAGGGGACGACGCCGCTGAGATTTGTGCTGGTGGATTTGCACCAGTAGAGCATCGTGTAGAGACGACCCGGCGGGTCGTCTCTACACGCATCAACGGGCGAAAGTGCAGGTGCATGCGAGGGAACGACCCTCTCCGAAGGAGTCCGGAGTCCTTCGGACACCCTAACCCTCTCCCAGAGGGAGAGGGGACAATGGGCGCCCCTGCACTATT
>JACQUC010000223.1 GCA_016210495.1 Chloroflexota bacterium | reverse complement strand
GGGCCCGTTGATTCTGTTCTCCGACCTGCACAAACGAAACCTCCGGAAGGGTATTTGGAAGCACCCGCTGGTGGTCGATGGTGTCTGAGTCCCACCCCGTGGTGTAAAAAAGAAGGTGACGTAATAAAAACGGCCACCTTTGGGAATTCCTAGCGAGTGTGGATCATCACATCTCATTCGCAAGGAGGTTGTTCCCAATGGTGGCCACTTGTAGGATGTCCCTTCTGGATCTGCTGCATAAGTCCGGATCCGCGGCGGATATGGATTTTCTTCGTGAAGGTGTGAAAGTGCTGGCACAGGCTATCATGGAGTTGGAGGCAGGTCAGAAGACAGGCGCCGAGCGGTACGAACGTGGCAAGGCCAGGCTGACGTACCGCAATGGGTATCGTGAGCGGACGTGGGATACGCGGGCAGGGACCGTTGAGCTGCAAATTCCCAAGCTCCGTCAAGGTGCGTATTTCCCCTCTTTCCTGGATCCGCGGCGTCGTGCAGAGCAGGCGTTAGTGGCCGTGGTGCAAGAAGCCTATGTTCACGGTGTGAGCACCAGGAAGGTCGATGAACTGATCAGGGCCTTGGGTATGACGGGCATCAGCAAGAGCGAGGTGTCGCGAGTCTGCCAGGATCTGGACCGGACCGTGGAAGCGTTCCGAAACCGCCCCCTGCAGGCTGCGTACCCCTACCTGTGGCTTGATGCCACGTTCTTGAAGGTGAGGGAGCATGGACGGGTGCTGGGCATGGCCCTGGTCGTCGCTATAGGGGTCAAAGAGACGGGAGAGCGGGAGGTGTTGGGGTTAGACCTTGGGCCAGCGGAAGACGGCGCATTCTGGCTGGCGTTCCTGCGTAGCCTCACAGCCCGTGGCCTGCACGGGGTTCAGCTTGTGATCAGCGACGCTCACGAGGGGCTCCGCAAGGCGATCGCCGCCACATTCAGCGGAGCCAGTTGGCAGCGGTGCCGGGTCCACTTCCTCCGCAACGCCTTGAGCCATGTGGTCAAAGGGGCTCAACCGATGGTGGCAGCGATGATCCGCACGATCTTCGCCCAGCCGGATCAGGACTCGGCCCGGGCGCAGCTCAAACGAGCTGTGGAGAGTCTTCAAGACCGATTCCCTCGGGTGGCTGCTCTGCTGGAGGAAGCGGCGGAAGACATTCTTGCTCACATGGCCTTTCCCAGTGAGCACCGCCGGCAACTGCACTCCACCAACCCGTTAGAGCGGCTCAACAAAGAGATCAAGCGGCGCTCCCAAGTCGTCGGCATCTTCCCCAATCGCCAGGCTGCCATCCGACTCATCGGCGCCATTCTGGCCGAACAGAACGACGAATGGGCCATAGGCAGGCGCTACTTCAGCCAGCAGACAATGGATAAACTACTGCAGGAGGGCAAGACGGCCAGCGAACCCTGGCTACTCGCAGCCGACTAGGCTGTTAACATAACGCCACCCTTTCGCTAGGAAATTCTCAGAGTTTTTACACCACCCGGTGGGACAGTACCCCGGTCGTCATCTTGGCGATCGTTCGCCGCTTCCGGTGCATGGCTTCCACATGCGTCAGAAAGACATTTGCCGAGGGGCTCGAAGGGCTTGGAGAGGCCTACGCCCAACGGACTGGGCGATTCACAATGGCCCTGCAGTCACTAATACTGTCCACAAGTAGTACCACCGGCACCCGCATCGCCCACGACATGGGCCTTGTAACCAGTCCCCGAACTCTACTTCGTGTAGTGGATCGTGGCGAGCGGACAGTGCCCACCCCCAGAATCCTCGGCGTGGACGACTTTGCCCTCCGCCGAGGGCGCACCTACTGCACCCTCTTGTGTGACCTGGAGTCGGGCCAGCCGGTAGACATATTGATCGGGCGAACAGCCGAACCCCTGGCCACGTGGTTGAAAGATCACCCGGGAGTCCAGGTGATTGCCCGGGATCGGGCAACGGCATACGCCGATGCCGCACGTGCCGGTGCCCCACACGCTGTTCAGGTGGCTGATCGGTTTCATCTTGTTCGAAATGTCAGCGACGCACTCCGAGAGGTCGTGGACCGGCAGCGATGGGCGCTTCCTGAAGCCCCAGAACTGCCGGCAGTTGTTTCTGGCCAGCCAGGAGATGTTTCAGGAGTCAAGCTTTGCCCTAAGCAAGAGGCAAGCCGCAGGGCAGCAGCCGAGCGCCTCAGAATTCGGTATGAGGAAGTCTGGAGCCGGTTCCGTACAGGGGAATTGCTCCGTTCCATCGCTGAAAGCACAGGTCTCTGCCGCGGGACTGTTCGCAAATATATCGCGTGTCTTGAGGTGCCAAAGCGGGCGCCAAGGAGACCGAGTCCAGGTCTCCTTACCCCCTTCGTCAGCTATCTGAAGGCACGCTGGGAATCAGGGTGCCGCAACGCCCGATTTCTCTTTGACGAAATATCCATGCTCGGCTACGCGGGGTCGGCTTCGATGGTACGCCACTTCCTTCATTCGTGGCGGTCGGAACCGTCCCTCACCGCTGATGAGCAACATGCCCGCGTTTCCCGGTATCTCTGGAAGGAATTGCGCTGGGCTATCCTCTGTCCCAAGGAGCACCTACGGCAAGACCAGCGAGAGCCATTACAACGGCTCCTTGGCCTTCATCCTGACCTGTCGGCGGCGTATGGGCTGGTTCAGAGCTTCCGGGACATGCTACGGGAGCATCGTGCTGAGGAGTTGGAAGTCTGGCTGACGGCGGCGAGGGAGAGTGGACTCGCTCCGTTCCAGCGTCTGGCCAGAACCCTGACAGCTGACAAAGAAGCGGTACTTGCGGGCATCACCCTTCCCTGGAGTACTGGCCAGGTCGAAGGGCTGATCACACGAATGAAGTTCGTGAAGCGGTTGGGCTACGGCAGAGCAAGCCTCCCGCTTCTTTGGGCCAGGATGATTGGGCTTTCATCCAACAGAATCCCCACCCGGGAGAGTGGTGAACTTGTCACTGCCCGAGGCTGTTCGGAAGCGAGCTGAGCAGTTGCTGTTCGTCTTTTGTCAATTACGCGTCCCAGAGCGCGTGCGCAGTGAATATCGCCTGGAGTTTCGCACGCGAGGTAACTCCATCACCCTCTACGAGTGCCGCGCCCCTTGGCACCCGGACCTCCAAAAGTGGAGTCGTACTCCATCTGCCCAGTTTCGGTTTGAGCAAGGGGTGTGGGTCTCTACTGGGCCGACCGGAATGGCCGGTGGCACCTCTACGATGACCGGGAGCCTTCACGCGATCTGGCCGACTTACTCATCGAAGTGAACGCCGACCCGACAGGCATCTTCTTCGGATGAAGGTTCACTATCACAGCACGAAACTTGGCGAAGAGCCGGTTTTACTTTAGCAAACACACCCAAACGGTGCGGGCGCACCTTGCAGCGCAGGCGCTGCACCAGGTAGTCGTCTACCGCCTGCCGAACCTCGCCCGGCGGCCCGTCCCACCGCCGCCCCGCCCGAGCCTGCCATTCATCCGCCTCCAGATAGGTGAAGAAGGCCAAGATCGCGTGCAGATACGTCTGCGCTGTCCCGCTGGCGACCCGGGCCGCCGCCTCCTTGGCAAACACCGTCAACGGCACGTGGAGCCGTTCCTGCCGGTCAAACACCAGCACCGGGTGACCGTGTTTCTCTCCCTTGGGCCTCGCCATAAACCGATAAGCCCCACCACTCACCGCCAACGCTCCTCTCAAAATGGCTGTTCAAGTAAGCCGCTCTGCGGCAGGATTCCGGGCAGTGGCAGTGTCGTAACGCTGCGGTATTTCTATCCAGGGCTGAAGTAATCCCGCTGGGTTGAGTGGTAGCTCTCCTCTTCGTGAGCCCTGCACTCAAAGAGGAGGAGAACTGCCATGTCCCACGATTACTACGCGCGCTCCATGAGGGCCCTGCAACTTGGCGGGATGAGTCAGTCGACCCAGAAAGCGTACACCCGTTCCGTCCGGAAGCTCGTCGACTTCTACGGCAAACCACCGGAGCAGATCACCGAGGTCGAACTCGAAGAGTACTTCCTGCACCGGCAGAATGTTGACCAGTGGTCGGCCGCCACCCTCCGTATCGCCTATGGTGGTGTGCGGTTCTATTTCACCCGCGTGCTGGAGCGCAAGTGGCACCTGTTCACGTACCTGAAGGCCAAGAGGGTGCAAAGGCTTCCCTGCATCCTGGACCGTGATGAAGTGTTCCGGGTCTTGGGCTGCGTCCGAACCTTTCACAACTACACCTGCCTGGCCACCATCTATGCCTGCGGCCTGCGCATCTCGGAAGCACTGGCCCTACAGGTCGCCGACATCGACGGGAAGCGGCGGATGATCCATGTCCACCGTGGCAAGGGTGCCAAAGATCGGTATGTTCCCCTTCCCGATGAGACGGTGCAGTTGCTCCGCCGCTATTGGCTCACCCACCGGAATCCCGTCTTCATGTTTCCGGCTATAGGGAGAGGCCGCCAGCAGGCGTCCACGTCCACGCAGCCGATGGC
>JACQUC010000219.1 GCA_016210495.1 Chloroflexota bacterium | reverse complement strand
GGCGTAGTCGCGTCGCCCACCTATGGTAGATCGATTGATGGCGGCCAGCACCGCCGTGATCTCCTCGTGCTCGAGGTACTCGATGAGTCGCGTGACGGAGCGTTTGAACGGGATAGCCAGAACCCGCTGACAATGCTCCAGTCGAGCGGGATTCGCCTCTGTCGCGTAGCGGAAGAAGGCATGGATGGCGGCGAGCCGAACATTGCGCGTCGAGATGGCATTACCGCGCTCTTCTTCGAGATGGGCGAGGAAGCCGATCACTTCAGATGTCGTGATGTCATCGAAGTCGAGGGTAGCAACGGAGCAATGGTGCTGCGCGGCGACGAACCGCAGCAACAGGACGAGGCTGTCGCGGTAGCTCTGTACGGTATGCGAACTCAGTCCGCGCAGGCGTGGGAGATGGTCCGCAAAAAAGCCGCGCAAGGCTCGGGCGAGAGGGTTGGGCAGTTGAACGCTCATTGGGCATCTCCGGGGATCGGGATCGGGAGCGGCACGATCAGGCTGGCGTATCGGCTGGCGAACCGCTCGCTGGCTGAACTTGCCAGGGATTCGGTCAACTTGAGGTAGTACTGCGTAGATACGATGGAGACGTGCCCCATGTAGGTGGCCAGCAACGGCAGTTTGGCCTGTACGTCTTCACCGGCGTGATACCACCGAAGAAGAGCATGGACAGCGAAGGTGTGCCGGAAATCATGGATGCGAGGCCGGTGGCCGTCGGGCTTGCGAACTCCGACAGCGTCGAAGAGACGGTGGACCAGATCTGCAAAACCGAAAGCGGTGTAGGCCCGCCCGCCGCCACGTGTATTCCACATCAGCGGGATCTCCGGTGACACTGAGAGGCGGTGCGCCCGCCGGGCGTAGAGGTAGCAGTCCAATCGTTTGATGCCTTCGGCGGAGAGCGGAAGGACGCGAGACTTGTGGAACTTCGATTTCCGGACTAGCAGCGTCCCCTCGCGCGGGTTGTAGTCACCGCTGGTCATCCGCAGGAGTTCGCCGCGGCGGAGGCCAGCGGTGTAGAGCAGGGTGATCGCCAGGCTGAAGAGTTCCGGGCGAAGCGGGCAGTCGCGCGAGGCTGCCAGGGCGTCGGCTTGTTGAATCAGGCCGGCGATTTCGGAGTGAGTGAAGATATAGGGCTGGACCGGATGGTGTGGCAGAGGAAAGAGAAACGGGTCGGGGACAAAGCAGGACGGCTCGCGGCGTCGTCGATACAGAGCGAGATTGCGGACGACCCGCATCCGGTAGCGCCGCACCCCACTGGTGAGATGCTCCTGCGTTTGGCACCAACGGGCGAAAGTGTCTGCGGTCAGATCCGAGTCCTCCGCTGCCAGGAAAGCATCGAGCGAAGCGAGGACCCGCCGCTCCCCATCGTAGGTCCTTCCGAGCGCCTGTTTGAGCCACACATATTCGGCGATGGTTTGACCGAGGACGGAGTCGAACAATTCCATACTGTTCATGGCTTTTCCTGCTGACCCGTGTCGAGGACCGGCGCTTTCGGTAGTGGCAACGCGACGCCTCGCAGGTCCTCCACCGCAAGGCGAAGGTAGACGCATGTGCTCTCGGCCGTCCGGTGGCCCAGCATGTCCCCGATGGTCTTGAGGGACGTGCCCTTGCGGAGAAGGTTCACGGCATAGGAGTGCCTTAGGCAGTGAGGGCCCTGGAAAGAGATGCTCAAACCACTGCGCCTCGACCACTTCTGAAAAGCATCGCCGACGGCGGTCGGTTTTAGTATGCCCGCCGGGGCCCGCGCCCGGAGGAAGAGCTCACGGCAGGGGAGAGCGGGACGGGCCTGGCGGAGGTACTGGATCAAGCAAGCACCGACTTCATCGGTCAAGGGCAAAAGCAGTGGGCCTCTGGTCTTGCGCTGAGAAACACGGATTCGCCCCGCGCGCCAGTCGATGTCATCCAGGGTGAGGCCTACAATATCGCTGGCCCGCAAACCATAAGTCACGATCAGGAGAAAAATCGTATAGTCTCGCAGCCCGCATCTCGACGCCCGATTGATCGACATCAGAAAAGCGCGGACGGTCTCCCATGGCAGTGAGCGGGGAAGTTGCTCTCCACGGTACAGCCGCGGGGTATCGATCTGAGCGTCGAGACCCGGCGGGACCGCACCGCACATCGCAAGGAATCGTAAGAAGCCGCGCAGCCGAGCTATGACGTGTTGTAGAGTCGCTCGACTCAATCGCGGACCGCAGGTCCGAACGAATCGCTCAATGTCGATAGCGGCCAGCGTGGACAGACGTAACGGGTTCTCTTCGTAGCCGAGCTGCTGCAGGAACTGGCCAACTGTAAACCGGTGTTGCGCCACAGTAGAGTGCGCCAGTCCGCGGACATCATGCAGGTGGGCCCCGTAGGAGTTCACCAGCATTTCAATCCTTCCCTGGGGCTCGTAGGAAGGCAGCAGTCCCTGAGCATCAAGATAGCGCTCCAGGGAGCGCACCGTGCCAGCGAGACCGGGGGCATCCCACGAGTACGCGGCTGCACAGGCACGCAGTTGCTCGCGGGTGATCTCACTGAGTGTGTTGACACCCCGGTCGTGCAGTGCCTCCTCAACCCGTCGAGCCATACGAATCTTATGGCAGACGCGTTGACGTGGGTAGCCCTGCTGCAGGAGCCACCCGGCGAAGTCGCCTAATCTTGGGCCGAGAACCGGAAGTGAAGTGTACCTGGGGTGAACGCGCGGGAATAGCTGATTGAGCATCGGGATCTCCTTTCGTTCTGGACGCCACAATTGGCGTCTCGTCCCGATGCTACAGTAATGTGCAGTTGGACCGATGAATGCCCGTTGCTTTCCTTGTCTTTAGCTCATCCGCTCCACATTACTGCGGTCTCAACATTAGTCCAGTATGAGCAGGTCGGGCTGTAGGTACTTGCGCAATCGGGTCTCCCAGCTTCCGTCGGCATGGCCGCC
>JACQUC010000217.1 GCA_016210495.1 Chloroflexota bacterium | reverse complement strand
CCGGGGCGGACAGCGGACGTCCGCCCCTACGTATCTCCAAGGTGCGTACGTTTCACCGCATTCCTTCACGGAGATGGAGTTTAGCACGGCGCGGGCGCGTGAGTCAAGCTCATTCTTCTCTGCCAACCAGGATGGCGGCGATGGTGTTTTTCTGGATTTCCCGGGCGCCCTCCAGAATGTCAAGGACACGGACGTCGCGGTAATAACGCTCGACTTCGTTTTCGAGCATGTAGCCCGCCCCACCGAAGATCTGGATGGCTTCCTCGCAGACCTCCAACGCGGCGCGTGCGGCATAGAGCTTGGCCATCGACGATAGCCTGGGGTCCAACTTGCCGCTGTCAAAGGTCCAGGCTGCTTTGTAAGTAATCAGTCTGGCCGTCTCTATCTTGGTCGCCATCTCGGCAAGCTTGTGCTGGATGGCCTGGAAGTCGGCCAGGCGTCGGCCAAACTGCTTTCTACGCTTGGCGTAATCGAGCGCGCGCTCGAAAGCACCTTGCGCAGCCCCAACGGCCTGGGCCGCCACCTCGATCCTGGTCTCGTCGAAGAACTCGACCGCCTGGTGAAAGCCGCGGTTCTCCTGTCCCACCAAGTTCGACACCGGTACCCTCACGCCGTTGAAATTCAACTGCGCCGTGGACGTCATCTTGAAGCCCATCTTGGCGCCGATTTCCGTGGCTTCGAAGCCTACACGATCGGTCTCGACCAGGATGATGCTCATACCCCGATGCGGTGGCCTGGCATCTGGGTTCGTTTGACAAAGTACCACCACGAAATTGGCGATGCTGCCGTTGCTGATGAAGATCTTCGTGCCGTTGACGACGTACTCGTCTCCCTCGCGAAGCGCGGTGGTGGAGACCGACGTTATGTCGCTGCCGTGGTCCGGCTCGGTGAAGGCGGCGGCGCTAATGGCCTCGCCAGCCACCACAGCCGGCAGGTACCTGGCCTTCTGCTCGTCGGTGCCAAATCGTAGTATCATCTCCGTGCCAAAGCTGGGAATGACGACGGCCACGCCGAAGCCGATATCTCTGCGACAGAACTCCTCGATCACCAGCACGTTCTCGAAAATGCCGTAGCCCTGGCCGCCGAATTCCTCCGGAAAGTGCATACCCACAAATCCCAGCTTGCACGCCTTCTTCCAGAGATCGAAGGGGAACTTGTGGTTTTGATCGTATTCCATGGCGAGGTCTCTGTCGAACTCGCCTTCGGCAAAGTCCCGCGCTGCCTTTTGGATGGCCTTTTGCTCCTTGCTCAGCTCAAAGTCCACGGTATGCCTCCTGGCTATTTTTCCGCCTTCGCTTGTGCGATCCTCTTGTTGAGAGCCGGTACGACGGCAAAAAGATCGCCCACAATGCCGTAGTCTGCCACTCGGAAAATTGGGGCTTTGGGGTCCTTGTTGATGGCCACGACCATTCCGGCACCGCGGATGGCCGTGACGTGCTGGAACGCGCCGCTGATGCCCACGGCGAGGTACAGCTTCGGGTTGACTGTCTTGCCTGAGATGCCCACCTGCCTCGATTTCGGGAGCCATTTCTTGTCGACGACGGGTCGGGAGCAGGCCAGCACTCCGCCAAGCTTCGTGGCAAGCTCCTCTACCAAGGGGAGGTTCTTGGGATCGCCGATGCCGCGACCCACCGAGACGACAATGTCGCTCTGGCCGATGTCCACGTCGCCGGCCGCGCTCTCGATGTACTCGATGAAACGCTTTGCCGCGATCTCCCCCGCCAACGGTGACGTGATGTCGACGATCTCGCCAGTCCCCCTGGACTCCGCTGGGGCGAAGTTGCCCGCTTGAATCGTCACAAGGTAGCCAGGGCTCTCTGCGAGAGCCACCGTCGACCTGACCTTGCCACCGTACATCGTCCTCGTAGCCACTACCCTGCCGCCCGCCCAGTCCACATCGATGCAGTCGGTGGCTAGCGGAAGGTCCAGTTGCACTGCCAGGGAGGGCGCCAGATCGAGACCGGAGCTGGTGTGACCGACGAGGGTGAGGATTGGCTTGCGCTCGGTGATAAGTCCAGCAAGCACCTGCTGATAAGCTTCCGAGTTGAAGTTCTCCAATTGGGCATCCTCCACGACGAGGACCCTATTCGCACGCTGGCTGAGCGCCGAGGCCAGGTTCCCCACGCCTTTTCCCAGTAGCACCGCCGCCAGCTCGGCCCCGCATTTGTCGGCGAGCTGTCGCCCCTTGCCCAGCATCTCCAATGTTATGTCACGCATCTCTCCGCGCCTGTGCTCTGCCAGTACGAGTATCTCTCTCATCTACTTCAACCATCCTTTGCTGGCAAAGATGCCGACGACCTTGTCGGCCACGGCATCGGCGCTGCCCTGGATGATCTCGCCGCCCTGGCTTGGCGGTGGCAGGAATACCTTGTCGATCCTGGTCTTCGAGCCGGCTTCGCCAACTTCCTCTCGAGCGAGGCCGAGATGATCTGCGCTGAGAACCTCGATTTCGCGCCTGGCCACCCGCCTGATACCGGCGATGGAAACGTAACGGGGCTCGTTGATGCCGGTCTGGATAGTGAGCACGGCTGGCAGGCTCAGCTCCAGCAGTTCTTCGAGGCCGCCTTCTAGCTCGCGACGCACGCGGGCGGTCTTGCCGTCGATCTCTATGCTGGTGACGATGGTGGCGTGGGGCGCGCTCAGAAGCTCGGCCAGCGCGGCTCCTGTCTGGCCGAAGCCGTCGTCGGAAGCCTGGGCGCCGGCGAGGACTAGATCGAACGGCACGCGCCTGATAGCCGCGGCAAGCGTCTTGGCCGTGGCATAGCCGTCGGCACACTCGAAGGCTGGGTCCAGCAGGTGCACGGCGTTGTCCGCACCCACGGCCAGGCTTCGCCGCAGCACTTCCTCGGCATCTTCCGGTCCGATCGTAAAGGCGGTGACAGTGCCCCCCAATCTCTCCTTTAGAAGCACTGCCTCTTCCAGCGCGTAGCTGTCCCACTCGTTGATGTCAAATACCAAGTCATCCTTCACGATGTCGAGTCCGGTTTTGTCCACCGCGATGTCCACTTCGGAGGTATCCGGAACTCGTTTGACGCATACGATGATGTCCACGTGTTGGTCTCCTTTTGCAGGTGGCGTAGTCTATCGGCGCGTTTCCGACGGGCGCAATTCATCGCGCCCCATAGGCGGCAAGTCAGGCAATCCTCGCGCCCGTAGACGCGCAGCCTTAATGTAGGGGCGAACGGCGTTCGCCCGTACGATCTCTCGATCCCACAGAGGCACTGTCCAACGTGCAAGACGTCGGCCCGATGCACCGTTATCGGTGTTCGCGGCGATTTCCTGCATCTGCGTAGGGTCTCTGCGGGCGAGCGCCGTTCGCCCCTACGCTAACTTCATTCCCGGCCCGTGACTCTGGAATCGGCATTCGCCTTAGATTGGTTCGCATCGGGCGCGATGAATCGCGTCTTACAGGGCCTCCGCTACGAGTTCCACGATATCCTTGACCTCCATTGCTTCGGGGTTGCCGGCGGTTTTGACGGAATCGCTCAGGGTGCTCATGCAGAACGGACAGGCCGTGACGATGACTTCAGCCTGGACTTCCTGAGCATCCCGCACACGGATCTCCGACATCCGCCGCTCGGCTCTGGTTTCTAGCCACATCCTGCCGCCGCCGCCCCCGCAGCAGAAGCTGTCCGCCCGCGAGCGCTTCATTTCCACGACGCGTAGGCCGGGAATGGCACTCAGGATCTTTCTGGGTGCCTCGAAAACGCGATTGTGCCGCCCGAGATAGCACGGATCGTGAAAGGTAACTACCTTGCCGACGGGCTTCGAAAACGTAATCACGGCGTCTTCGATAAGCTTGGCGATGAACTCCGTGTGATGCCAGACGTCGAGGCCTGGGGCGTCTTGAACGTTCAACTTGTCGCGGATGAGGGGATACTCGCGCTTCATGGTGTGGTAGCAGTGGGGCGAGGTGGTGACGACGCGCGATACGCCGTAGGCGGCGAAAGTAGCGTAGTTCCCCTCGACCAGCGCCTCGAAGAGGCCGTCCTCGCCCAGCTTTCTGACCCACTCACCACAACAGGATTCCTCCTTGCCGAGCACGGCGAAGTCCACGCCCGCGTGGTTCATCGTGTGGACGAAAGCCTTGACGACCTCGTGGTTACGCTCGTCCTCCGAGCCGACGCACCCGACAAAGTAGCAGACTCTTGCGTCCTGCCCAGCGGAGAAATCCTTGACGCCCAGCTCGGCCAGCCAGCGGGTGCGCTTGGCGCCCCTGGGCTCCCACGGGTTGCCGTGTCGCGAGGTCTGCCGCAAAACGTCCCTGATCGTCGGCGGAACCTTCTTGCCGTCGCTCACCAGCGCTACCCGAACATCTCGGATTATGTCGAGCGGGCTGATAGACACCGGGCACTGCTCGACGCACGCCGCGCAGGTGGTACACCACCAGCACTCGTCTCTGTGCAAAACGCCGTCGATGGTAGGAGCGACCGGATTCAGGCCACGAGCCTGCTTGAGCCTGGTGCCAAGACCATACTTCTCTTTCTGGTAAGCCTTGAAATCCAGCACGACCTGGCGCGGCGAAAGGGGCTCGCCGGCTTCATTTGAGGGGCAGGCGTTCTCGCACCGATTGCACTTGGTGCAGGCGTCGAACGAGACCATCTCAGGATTACTGAACTCGCCGCCGAGGGACTCTCGCTGTTCCAGCGTCTGCAAAGCGGGCGGCGCAGCCTGCAAGTAGACGTTGGTAGCTGCACCGAACATATGGAAGAGCTTGGAAAACGGTACGTAGCCAACCAGGCCCAGACTAAACATGGAATGCACCCACCAGATGATCCCGTGCATAGTGGTAGCAGCCACAGGGCTGCCGTCCAGGACAGCGCCGAACAGGGCGCCAAGGGGCGACCAGTCGTCTGCTGCCGGGCGCAGGGTGTGCAGGCGAAGGCCCTCGAGGGCAAAGCCCGTGACGGCGATGCCCAGGAGCAGGATCAACAGTGCCGTGTCGTCGAGCGTCGTGCGAAAGAAGCGCGCTTTTTGGATGTATCTGCGGTAGAAGGCCAACAGGATGCCGAGGATCATCACGATGCCAGCCATATCTAGGACAAAGGAGTAAACCAGGTATGTTGTGCCCAACAGGTACGGATAGAAGTCGTGATGTATGGTGAGCAAGACCGTGCCGATGAAGAGGATGATAAAGCCCCACATGACGGCGAGGTGCATCACGCCGGCCATCGGGTCGCCTCGGAAGGTCTTGCGGTTGAAAGCGGCGTCCCAGAGGATGTTGCGAGCGCCGGCAGCTATGGTAGGAGAAGTGCCGGCTTTGCGGCCTTTGAGCCAGATGGAGACGTTCCGAAACGTCCCGGCGGCGAAGACGAAGATGGCCACGGCCGATAACAAATAGAAGAGCCAGGAGTAGGCAACGTTCCAGAAGACTTCTCTCGTCTGCACTCTCGTCCCGCTCTAGTGGTCAGCCTGAACCGTGGATTTGCCCACATTATAGCCGTTGAAAGTGCACTTTTGCAAGAGGTTCTCCGCCCTCACCTCGCAATGCCCATCGAGTTGGTGGCACCGGCGTTTTCTTTGAAATACGTGGAGCGCTCGACGACTACGGGTTGGTCCGACTTGACGACGGCGGAAACGGCCTCGTTGGGAACGTCGGCGTTTACGAGGATGTTCAGCCGGGAGTTCGGGGCTACCTGGTAGGGCTTGATCAGCGCCTCTCCTTTTTCGGTGAGATAGGCCACCGATAGATTGGCCGGCGCAGCGCCGGGATTCATTACCAGAATCCAGTCCACGAAGCCGCCGGCCGTGGCACCCTCGGGCAGATACCACTCCCTGGCGGGCGCGGGAGCGCCCAGGGCATTGTGTGTGGCGGCGGTGTCTTTGAGATACACTGATCGCTCGGCCACGATGGGTCGAGTGGCCTCGATCTTGGTCGCCACGGCGCCCGGGCCGACCTCCCTGTTAAGCCAAATGTTGAGGCGCGTTCGCGGCGGCATGACGTATGTCCGCAACTCGGGTGGTGCGCTTTCGCGCAGGAGAGTGGCCTTCACTTCGGTAGGCTCAGGATTCGGGTTGGCCACCAGTATCCAGGTGTCGAAATTGGACCCGGTGGCGCCCTCCGCAAAGTACCACGTCTGCGAGAGGTTGGGCGCTCCCATCGAGTTGTGCCCGGACTTGCCGCTATCGGAATACATCGACCTCTCGGCCACGATCGGCACGTCCGCCTCGACCTTAGCCGCCAGCGCTGTGCCGGGCACGTCCTTGTTGGCCCAGATGTTTAGGCGTGCCTGGGGAGAGGCCACATAGCTCTTGCTCACGGTAGAGCCATCCGGCTTGAAGTAAGTGACAATGACGTTGGCGCGCGCTTCGTTGGGGTTGAAGACGAGCAGCCATTCTTCGAAGGCAGGCTCGGTCGACCCCTCGGCAAAGTACCAGGTCTTTGAAAGGGTGGTCGTACCGGCTGTGGAGTGGCCATCGTGGCCGAAGAACATCGACCGTTCCGCGAAGATCACGCCATCGGACTCGATTTTCATAGCCACGGCCGCGCCTTTGAGAATCTGACTCAGGTAAATGCTGGTGCGCCGGCGGGGCTGCACCGCGAACTCGCGCCGCTCGACCTTACCGCCTTCGTCGTAGAAGGAGGCATAGACCCTGGCAGGAGTGGCGTTCGGATTCATGAGCAGCAGCCAGGTTTGAAACGTAGGCCCTGCGTTGCCCTCAGCGAAATACCAGGTAATGACCGGAGGCTTGCGTACGTTGACCGCACGCGTGGCGCTGGTGGTCTTGCCAAGCGAGCTTTGCGCCACCACTTTGATGGTGTACTGGCCTTCGGGCAAGCCGGAAATATTCCACGGCCATTCCCAGGGAGCCTTGTTCAAGGTGGTCGCGAGCTTGTCGTTGACGTAGAAGTCCATTTTCGAGACAGACGAGGATGCCGCACCCGCCGACGCCCGTATCTTAACGGTCTGCCAAACTGGCGCGCCATCGTCGGGGCTGTCGATGGCGACGACAGGCGCCGGGAGCTTATCCAGAACGCGCTTGCGGAGATCAGGTATGCGATCGTAGAGATAGGTGCCCGGGCACGAGGTCTTGTTGGCATCTTTGTGGCCGGAGATATTGGGGAGGTTGTGGTCAATGTAAACCGAGCTGCCACCAGGATCGATACCGTACTTGTCCGCCAGGAAGGTGAGTAGCTCCACTAGGGCCTTTGCCGCTGGCTCGCTAACGTCGGTGGTCAAGTAGTTGCCGAGGACCGCGATGCCAATGGTGCCTTCGTTGTGGCCGTAGGAATGGCCGCCGACGACACCATCTCCGCGACGCCCCTCGTAAAGATTACCCTGCGGATCAACAAGATAATTGTAGCCGACGTCACCCCAGCCCAGTGTCGCGGCGTGGTAATGGTAGACTGCACGAACGCTAGCTACCGGGTTGGGATCGTCGTTGCGGGTCAGCGTGTGATGGATGATTATCTTGGTAGGTTTTTTGAACTCAGCGGGCCAGATCTCTTTTCCCTTGGCATCGTAGCGCAGCCGCTCATTGGCACCCCACCCTTGCCGTGAGATGATCGTCGGCTGCCCGGCGGCCTTTGGGAGAGTTACGTTCTTTGCCTGAGCTAGATTCGGCCCCGACTCCGAATTGAGCAGCGTTACCGTCACGTCCTCCAGGACGGGAGAATCGGCGCCGGTCGACAGGAGGATGGCACGATACTGAAGATATTGTGCCTTGCCTACGGCCACGACCTGGCTAAGGGCATCGTCCTTCGTCTGTTTGGCCTGGACATCAGCCTCGGCATGGACGTCGACCCAGTTGGACCAGTCGCGGCCGTTCTCGCTGGTGCGCACCTCAAACTCCACACTTGTGCCGTTCAGCAGGCGAGCGTTACGTCGCACGGCGAAGGCGTTGAACACGCCATCTGCCTTCTTCACTGTGGAGGTGTAGTCGCCTCGCTCGCCCCCCGCCAACACGAGCTCGCCATCGCCTTCTACTCGCACCTCGAGACCCGAGCGCGTGCCCGACTCGAAGTCAGCGGCAGTGCTCTGCCGCCACTCGGCGGTCAACGTACCTTCCGCCGTCTTGGTCTCCGGCGACCTGATCTCGACGTCGATGCAGGCGACGGTAGAAAGGCCGAGGATTATCCCCAGCAGTATGGTAGAATATGTCTTCACAAACCACCCCACCTCCTCGCGACGCGACACTTTGCAGTTGCCATCGCTTTGGCAGACGGGGCGAGGAGACCTCGCCCCTACGAATTCCTGGGCGGGCATCGTGCCTCTAAGTAAGTGGGGCAACCCGATGCCGTGATTCCTACTCCGGCAGATAATAGAATCTCTGTTCCCGGCGCACCATTCCACCGAGGACGCGCTTGGCGTCGCGGCTTCCCTGGCACTCGATCCGCTCTACCAGGCAGCCGGCTTCGCGCAGCTCTTTCTCGTCCAGGTCTGAGACACTGGCCCCGCTGCCGAGGATAGTAATGCGGGATGCCATCTTTGCCTCCTGCACACTGAATCCAACGGTGGGGGCAAACTTAGCCACGTAGGAAGCGACTGCCTCCATATCCTCGCCCCTTGGACCATCGTCTGAAATGGCCAGGAGCACGTAGTGATAGATGGGCTTTTTATCTCGCGGCGAGGATTTGATCGCCTGGCTGCGCTGCTCCCAACTGAACTGCCTCGGTCGCTTTTCGAGAGTCTTCAGGGCATCGACTGCCGGCAAGGTGCGGCCGCCATTTCTATACCATGCGTGGATGTCCACGGGGCCATCGTCGGCCAGCACCCAGAAGGCGTTGTTGAAGACGTAATCGGGTAACTCTCCGTTCATCAGCATCCTCGTCATCTCGACAACGCGCTGGGCGTGGGTAGCCTCGTCGACTGCCGGATAGGAGGGGTGGTTGCGGGTGCCAACTATCAAGCCATTTTCGCCGCAGATGAAAGGAAGGGATTGCCCAACCTTGCTACGAACGATCTCATCGTACCATTCAAAGTGGTAAAAACCACACTGGTCCTGACTCCCTGGAGGCGTGTTGTACGGCTTAGAGGCGGTCCATTTCTCCCTTCCGCCCTTGCCCCAGGTGAGAGGCCGATTGCTGGCATAGTTGTGGATGCAAATGGCCATTCGGTCGAAGTGGGGCTGCTTTCGCTTGGCCACCATGTATTCCAGGGCAGTTTCTAGGAAGGTGTTGTCCCAATAGTGGCCGCCCTGGCAGAGTGGCGTGAACAGGGGGTACAGACCTGCATCGCTCATCCGCTCCAGACACGGCATGAGGATATCCATAAACCTTTCGACCAGTCCCGGCTTGCCCCAGTCGCTCGGAGTCCACTCTCCGGCAATGTTAGGCTCGTTGAATACGTGCACGTAGTGCACACCCCAGCTCGCATAGGCCTTTAGCTGAGAAAAGAGAGTGCCCTGATTCAGCGGCTGAATGTGAGGCGGGGTGATGCGCACGACCGGCTCGATTTCGTTCTCGACAAGCTCTTTGACGAAGCTTTCGGGGATGAGGTTCTTGAACTCCGCGTACAACGTCAGCCAGCTTGCCCCCATCTCCTTCAGCTCGGGAATCCAGAACTGCGCGTGCTCGTCAGAATAGTGCTGGGCATCCATAAAATAGTGGAAGCCGATGCCTGTATCGTTTGTCGGGCGCGGGTATTTGTCTAGACGCATTCAGTTGCCTCGGCAAGCAGGTGTTCTCGCTGTCATATGGGCAGCAACGCCCCACCCCACCCAGGGCGAGGAGACCTCGCCCCTACGCTTTGCATTTTTGCACCATGAATTACCTCGAAACGACCGTTTTTAGGACGCTGCCGACCTCGTCCAGGGTCGCGCGGGCCAGCCGTGGCACTTTGCGGCCGTCCTCGGCGTGCACGATCTTTCTGGACGTAAACGTGAGCACTTTCTGTGGAGTCGAGACCTCGTGAGTATGGTGCTCGCCGGCGCCGCACTGGCAGTAGATACCACAATGCCCGTCGCAGCTCACGCAGCAGGCGATCTTAATGCTGCCATCGTGCATGTGAGGACAGCAGGTCTGGATGTGGTCCATAGCTTTGTAGATGATCTCCTTGGGAACCTCGTGATCCTGCTTGGCTGAAGACCGCCGGCGGCAGAACAGGTGCGGGCGCGTGCGCAAGACGCGCTTTGGCTGGGCCACGTGGGCGTTCTTCCTTAGCTCAGGGGCTTTGTCCAGATAACACGACGGGTCGCCGTAAAGCACGAACTCCAGCAGCGTCTTCTGGTCGTCGCCGTCCAGCCATCCCTGGCGCTCCAGCATCTCGTTCATCAGAGACACCTTCGCCTTGACGAGCGCCTCACCAATCGACAGGCCGCGGCCTACGTTCTGCCAGAAATAGACTGCCAGCAGATCGGCACTGCTCAGGGGTGGGGCGGGGACACCATAGGAAGTTACTGTCGAGCCCACTACCGCCAGCGCGCCTTCGGATAGAAAGCGCAGGGCAATGCAATTGGCCGGCGATCTGCCAATGATGCCGGCGCCATAGCACGCCTCAGTAAAGACCACTGAAGATGAGACGTTGGCCTGAGCCACGAGCGCCGGGCTCAAGGCGACCGGCATCATCGGGTAATCCTCGGGATATGTCAGGTCCTTCTGGCCGTACCAGAACTCGGAATCCTTGGCACCGTGCAAGTTGAAGTAGTTCAGGGAGCTGCCCAGCAGCCAGTTAAGATCGAAAACCTGCTCGGTCACCGGCGGGCTGGTTAGCAAGCGGCTGGGATCGCCGATACTCTGGAACACGCTGGCCGAAGCATCTTTCCAGACGAGCGCGGAGTAGCCAAAGGCGGAGCGACTCAGCTTGGGAACGCTGAGCTTGACGTTGACCCCCAGAGCAAACAGAACCGCCAGACATCCCAGAGGCTCACTGATCGGTGCACGCTCGTGGCGGTGCGCCATAGCCGTGTCGATCTGTGCCAGCAGCAGGGTAATCCCCGCGTCTTCGGCATCGGGCATCCTGCCGACGGCACGCTCTGGTGTCAGGAACTCGGTATCCTTCGAGCCGTAGGGGTTGTCAGATGCCACGTCGACGTCGTCGTCCTGAGTGGGATTGGACAGGCGATGGAAGGGAATAATTGAGTCGCCGCCGATGATCAGCACGTTTCCCAGGTGTCGGCCGGTTTGCGAAGCCACCACATCCAGCCTGTCGATCACCCGCTTCACGTCGTTGGGTTGCTCCGGGTCTATCGGAGTTAGTCCATTCGCTTCCATGCCGTCCTCGGCATCCACGTACACGAGTTGAGCGTCCAAATCGAAGGACTTGAGAACGTTCTGGTAATCGCGCAGCTTGGCATCCAGCCTCTCAAATCCTTCCTGGCCGTACTTGCCGACGATCTTCCGTTTGCTGGTGACGATCAACTCCGTGAGCTTGGAAGGGGCACGGCGGGGAGACGAAACCCGGGGCCCTTTGCTGTGCAAAACGCTTCCTGCGATGCGCTCGAAATCCGCGTGAATTCTGGCCAACTCCGGGTCGCCAGGCACCTTCGGCTCGTCGACAGGCGGCGATGCCAGCAGCTCAGGAGGTGGCGTCCATTCAGCCTCGGTCTCTTGCACGAGCGACTTGGGGAAAACAGCCAGCGCCGCTTCCACCTGAGGCGGTGTTTCGGCCCAGCCGTTGGCGGGCAGAGGGATTTCGATCTCTTCACCGGCGCGGGGCACTTTGAAGGCGGTATTCTTGAAGAGCTCATCGGCCACAGTACCGCCGGGGTCAATCCCCAGGGCTTCGTGCAGAAGCGAGAGGCCCTGCTTCTCCCGAGCTCTGTCGCGAGTGAGTATCTCGGCCAGGATCAGCTTGGCCTTGAGGCAGGTCGGCGCCCGTCGCAAGATACTGACGCAGCAGCGTTCGGCCTCGCCCGTCATACCGTTTTTCCAGACGGCCTCGGCGCGCGCAAGCTCGAGCAGGAGATTGCCAGGTTGCACGCCAAGGAGATCGTCGAACTCCTTCACAGCGTGCGCATATTGCTTCTTGTGAGACCGCCAGCGAGCAACGGCCGCCGCTGGAGCTTTCAACTGAGGCGGCTCGGTGCCATCGCGTTGTGCATAGATCTGCTGCAAACCAGCGGCTACCTCGGGGTTGTTGGGATTGATCTCATAGGCTTGCTCGAAGTGCTCGGTCGCGCCCGCTGGATCCCCCATGCGCATGGATACGACGCCAAGCCCACTCCTGGCCAGGACATTCTCGGGATCGACCTCCAGCACAGACCGGAACTGCTCGCCGGCTTTCGCTAGAGCGCCTTGCTCCAGATGAGCCTGGCCAAGAAGGCAACGGGCCTGAATGTGGTTTGGGAAGTAGCCGAGGATGTGCTGGCACACGGCGACGGCGTAATCGATGGCGCCCAGTCGAATGGCCAGGTCGGCGCGCCTGCAAAGATCGTCGAGCTTCAAAGTCACCCTGCCCCTACTGCCGCTTGAGGCCGCGCATGATGAGCGCCAAAGCGTGTACCGCTGCCAACTGTCGGATCGCATCGGCGTAGTCCGGCTTCAATTTCACGGCTTTCTGCAGCTCCACCAAGGCCTCGTCGTACCGCTTCAGTTGCTTAAGCACTACGCCCGCGTTTCGATGGTAAGTGGCCTCCTGAGGATCAAGCTTGATGGCCTGTTCGTACTCGAGAAGAGCGTCGAGGTGATTCTCCTCCGCTTCGTAGACCGTTCCAAGGTCATTGTGCCATTCGGCACGCTCTGGCTCCAGTTGGAGGGCCTGCTCCAGCTCACCGCGTGCGGCTTGATATCGCTTCAAATCGCGATAGAGACGGCCCAGGCTGCGGCGGTAAGTGGCCTTTTGCGGTTCGTACTCCACGGCCTTTCTTAGCTCCTGCAACGCTGAATCGATCCGACCCTGAATCTCATACACGACGCCAAGCTCGTAGTGGATGTCCGCGTTGTTTGGGTCGAGCCTGGCTGCCTCTTCCAGCTCTGCCGCCGCCGCATCGTAGCGAGCCATACGCTTGTAAGCCACTCCGGCGTTGCGGCAGTACTGGCCAACATCAGGGGCCAGGTCCACCGCTCGCCGAAACGCATCGAGCGCGTCTTCGTACCTGCCCTGTTGCTCGTGAATCTCCCCCATCTGGTTGTGAGCCCGTGCCAAAGTCGGGTCCAGTTCGGCCGCGCGTTGTAACTCAGCCGTCGCCTCCACGAACTCACCCAGAGCGCGATGCACTACCCCCTGGTCGTAGTGGTAGAGCGCCTCGTCGGGCTTCAGCTCCTTGGCGCGAGCGATGGCACTAAGGGCACGCTCGTGGTATCCCTGGTGGTGGTAGACGTTACCGAGCTCGTCGTACCACTGCGCGACGGTTGCGTCCAGCGCGACCGCCTGCTCCAACTCGGCCGCGGCCTCCTCATAACGGCCAAGAAGCGCACAGGCAACGCCGACGTTGCGGTGATAGACGCCCTCTCCGGACTGTGCCTCCACGGCTCGCCGATATTGCACCAGCGCCTCCAGGTGTCGCCCCTGCTTTTCGTAAGCCATCCCGAGCAGATTGTGCCATGAATCCTGGCTCGGATCAAGCGCCACTGCTTGCTCCAGCGATTTCACCGCGTCCTCGTACCGCTGCAACGATAGAAGCAAAGCGCCGAGATTGCGCTGGAATATCGCCCGGTCGGGTCGAAGCCTCGCTGCCTTCTGGTAGTGGGAAAGCGCCTCTTTCTGCTGTCCCTGGAGCTCGAGGACGGTGCCTAGCTCATTGTGGGCTTCAGCGAAGGTGCTGCTGAGCTTCACCGAGCTCTGAAGCTCCCGTGTCGCTTCATCTAGATTCTCCATCTGCTTATAGAGTACGCCGAGCTTCAGGTGATAGCTCGCGTTGTCGGGATCGAGCTCCACCGCGCGCAAGAACGCGTTCAACGCTTCCTCTGGTTTGCCCTGAAGCTGATAGACAAGCCCCAGCTCGCAAAAGGCATCGGCGTAGCCGGGCTGGAGTCTCAGGGCCTCTTGCAGCTCGGCAAGGGCCTCCGTGATGGTGCTGGACCACGTTCCGGCGAAAATGTGCAGATCGCCCATTATTTGCTCATCCTGGCGAAGCTGCCGCAACACGGCTCCTACATTGCGGTGGTAAAGCGCCACGTTGGGCGCCAAGCCAGAGGCGCGCCGATAGAGCGCGAGCGCCTCGTTGAACCGCCGCTGGGACTCGTAGACGGCGGCCAACTCGTTGTGTATGCCAGCTCGGTCCGGGGCCAGCCGCGTTGCCTCTTCCAGTTCTCGTGCGGCCTCGTCATACTGCCCCAGCAAGGCGCAAAGCACTCCAAGCCCCTGGCGGAACGTGGCATTGCGCGGGCTCAGTTGCACAGCTCGCTGGTGAGCTGCCAGAGCGGCCTCGTGATCTCGATTCTCGACGTGTACGAGAGCAAGATCGTGGTGAATGGCCGCATCGTTAGGCGCGAGCTCAAGCGCCCGGCTAAGCTCCTCCCGGGCGTCTGGGAACCGGCCGAGACGCCGGCACGCAACGCCGACGCGATGGCGATGGAGCGCTACGCTCGGCTCGAGCTTAGCTGCTCGTTGGTACTGGGCCAAGGCCTCCTCGAGCATATCCTGGGCCTCATAAAGGGACCCCAGCTCCGAAAACGCCAGGGCATACCGCGGCGCCATTGTGATGGCCTGCTCGAAGGCGGCTAGCGCTTCGTCGTATCGACGCAGGTCCTTGCACGTGGCGCCCACCTTGCAGTGGTACTCCGGATCGGCGGCATCTAGCTCGCTGGCCTTGTGGTACTCATCGAGGGCTGCGCGGTGGCGGCCCTGAGCGCGATAGATGTCGCCCAGCCTGCTGTGCCAGGCGGCCCGTTCAGGATCCAGGCGGACGGCCTCTTCGAGCTCGCGCGCGGCGTCGTCGAGTCGGTTCATTTCTTGCAGCACGGCCGCCAGGTCAAATCTGTGGGCAGCGGCCTGTGGCCGCAAGCTCACTGCCTGGGTTAGCTCGCGCAACGCCAGTTCCAGCCGGCCTTGACGCTGGTAGACCTGCCCCAGCGCGTGCCGCGCCTCGGCGTGATGTGGACGGCGCGCCACGGACTCTTCCAGCTCGACGGCGGCTTCCTTCGTTCGTTGCACAGCAGCAAGGGCCAAGCCTAGCTTGAGGTGCAACTCCGCATTGGACGAATCAAGCTCCACAGCTCGGCGGTACGACTCCAGAGCTAGCTTCTCGCGACCCAGGCTCTGGCAAACATCGCCCAACTCCCCGTGCCATTCAGCTACGTTGCGCTCGAGGCGAATCGCCTCCTCCAGGTCCTTCGCAGCTTCATCTAGCCTGCCGGCCTCTCGCTTAGTAATGGCCAGCTCGTACCGGTAGCGAGCAGACATGGGCTGCAGCTCCGTGGCCGACTTCTGGGCGCTCAATGCCTGGTCGAATTCGCCCAGCGAGCGCAAGGCGATTCCCATTTCGCTGAACGCCTCGGCGTAATCGGGCTTCAGCGCCAGGGCTGCCTGAAAGCCGGCCAGCGCCTCTTCCCTTCGTCCGAGCTTACTCAGGACGGCGGCCGAGCTCTTCAGATAGAGCGGGTTTTCAGACTCGAGCTCCGCCGCCCGCTGGTACTCGTCCAGGGCGTGTTCCAGTTGATGGCGCTGCTCGAAGATGGTCCCCAACTCGTGATGCAGCATGGCTGACCTGGGATCGCGGCGGATGGCTTCTTGAAGCTCGCGAACAGCCTCGCCGTATCGTTTGAGGTCCGCGTGGGCCAGACCAACCATCCTCCGATAGGAGGCGCTTTCCGGCATCAGACTAGCCGCTTTGTGGAACTCGTCGAATGCATCGGACGTGCGGCCAAGATTCTGGAAGGTCAGGCCCAGGTGATAGTGGGCATCGGCGAAGTCCGGCTTGAGGTTGATGGCCTCCTGGAGGTCGCGGGCGGCCCGGTTCAGATCGCCCAAGACGCGGCGAATGGCTCCCGCATTCCTCCGATAAACCGGATCGGATGGCGCCAAGTTGACCGCCCTCTGGTACTCCGCCAGAGCCTCTTCGTGCCACCCCTGCGCCTCACAAACCTCGCCGAGCGCGTTCCGCCAATCGGCTCTGGATGGATCGAGCCGTACTGCCTCCTCCAGCTCGCTCGCAGCGTCCGATAGCTTGCCCAGTTTGAAGTAGGCGAGGCCGGCGTTGAGGTGATAGAGGCCATTGTCCCTGGCGCAACTGCTGGCCGTAACATATTCTGCTAGCGCGTCCTGCCAGCGTTCCAAATGCATCAAAGCGTCGCCAAGCTCGTTCCTCCAATCGGGCTGCTCGGCCTTCAAGCCCAGCGCGTGCCTGAAATGCTCGACGGCCTCTCCTCGCTTTCCAAGCGCCACGAGTGCCGCAGCCACATTGCGGTAGTGCGTTGCCTCTCCCGGCTCCAAATTAACGGCGCGTTGGAAGTGCTCTAGCGCTTCCTCGTGATGTCCAAGGAGGCTATAGACCGTGCCCAACTCCTTCTCAGCAGTGGCGTAATCCGGCTTCAACCCGATGGCACGTTGCAGAGCCGTCGCGGCCTCGGAGAGCCTTCCCAAACGGATGGATGCCGCCCCGACGCTTAGGTGATAGCTCGGCTCGTCTGGATTGAGATCCACGGCCCGCCGGCACTGGTGCAAGGCATCTTCAAAACGTCCCTGCGCTTCGAAGATCAGGCCAAGCTCAGCATACCAGTCGGCTCGATCCGGATCGGCCTCGACCGCCTTTTCGAGCTGTGCCATGGCCAGGTCGTATAGCTCCAACTGGCGATACACGACTGCCGCGTTGCGTCGATATACCGGTCGATCGGGGGCAATCTCCAGTGCCCGCTGATAGCGCCGAATGGCCTCGTCGTGCCGTCCCTGCAGCGCGTACACTATCCCCAACTCGTTGTGGGTATCGGCGTCATCCGATGCCTGCGTTAGGGCGCGCTCGAGCTCGGAAGCGGCCTCGTTAAGTCGCCTCAACCGCCGGCAGCTCACGCCGTAAGCTCGACGATAGACCGCATTCTCTGGCTCCAGTCGAACGGCCTGCCGAAACTTGGCCGTGGCCTCCTCGTCTCGTCCCTCAAGCTCGTGAACCGAGGCGAGCTGGAAGTAGGCATCCGCAAAATCTGGCGCCAGGCGTATGGCCATCCCCAGGTTGGCGGTAGCCTCATCGTACTGTTTAAGCTGCCGCTGCACCACGCCAAGGTTGCACCGGTACACCGCCTCGCTCGGCTCCAGTTGCACAGCGCGCTGGTACTGTTCGAGTGCTTCGCTCAGTAGGCCTTGGCGCTCGTACACACTCCCCAGTTCGTTGTATACGTCGCCGTATTCGGGCCTGAGACTGGCCGCGCGTTCCAGTTCCTCAATCTCCTGGTCGTGGCGATTCAACTTCCGATAGATCACGCCGGCGTTGCGCCTGTAGACCGCCTCCTCGGGAGCTAGCTCGACTGCGCGCCGGTACTCGGTCAGTGCGTCCTCCAGCCTTCCTTGTTGCTCGTGAACCTTCCCTAGCTCGTTGTGGGACTCGGCCCGATTCGGCTCGGCTGCGATGGCGCGGCGAAGTGCCGCCTCTGCCTCGTCGAGGCGGCGGAGCGCTCTATGGGCAGTTCCCGCTTTGTGATGATACAGTGCTTCGTCGGGCTCGAGGGCGATGGCGCGGAGGAATTCGCGCAGGGCCTCCTCGTGACGCCCTTGAAGCGCATAAGCTTCGCCCAGATCAGCGCGCCACGGCGCGTAGTCGTTCCATTGCCGGACTGCTTCTTCCAACTCCTGCGTTGCTTCCGCGTACCTACCGAGCTGAGCAGTGGCAACGCCCAAGTTCCGGCGATATGGCGCCTCGCCAGGCTTTAGCTGCACCGCGCGCCGGAGGACACGGCATGCCTCCTCGTGCTGGCCCAAATGGGCAAGGATCAAGCCGAGCTCGTTCAGCGCCTCGGCGTAGTCGCGATCCAGTTCGAGCGCACGACGCAAACTGGCCAGGGCCTCAGCGTGCCGGCCGAGGTCCTTCAGAATTGTTCCCGTCGAGAACTGGTGTGCCGCCCTCCCTGGCTCCAGCTCGGCGGCCATCCGGTACTCTGTCAACGCTTCGCTCAGCCAGCCCTGCTCTCTGTAAACTGCCCCTAGCTCGGAGTGAGCCGCGGCGTGGCCCGGGTGCAGGACGACCACCTGGCGCAGCGCTTCCACTGCCTGATCGTGCCGACCAAGCTTTCTTGCGACCGTGGCGAGGCGATACTGGTAGGCGGGCTCGGTCGCCACCAGATCGACTGCCGCCTGATACTGCAGGAGCGCCTCATCGAAAAGATTGCGACGCTCGTAGACGAGTCCCAATTGCTCGTGCGCGTCGGCGGCCTGCTGGCGAAACAGTGCCACCGCCTGTTCCAGCTCAGCCGCGGCTTCCTCCGGACATTCGAGCTGTCCATAGAGCACGCCTGCGTTGCGCCGGAAAACCGGATCGTTCGGCTCGATTCTGACGGCTTCCCGATATTCAGTAAGAGCCTCCTCGTAACGACCCATCAGGCTGTAGACAGATCCGAGCTCGTTGTGGAAATCGGCCCTGTCCGGTCGGGTAGTCACTGCGAATGACAACGATGCCGCCGCCGCCTCGTAGTAGCCCATCTCCTTGAGGGCCAGTCCGAGATAGAACTGAGTGTGGGCGTTGTTCGAGTCGAGCCTGATGGCGTATCCTCGCCGTTCCGGTGGCTCGTTCTCGATGATACATCGAGCTGCCATCTTCACGCGCGGGTAGGACTCCCCGTCCCCGACGATCTCGTTGACCAGTTGCGACGGGTCATCCAGCAATCCGTACAGCAAGGCGACAGGCCCGCTCCAGCGCTGGCGACGGGCATCGTTGTCGATGAGCTCGGACAGGCTGTCATTCTGCTCCAGGCGCTGTTTGAGCCCAAGGGCGGCGAACAGCTCTCTCAGCAGCTCGTGCGCGAACTCAAAGCTTTCCCAATCGCGAGAGAGCTTGAGCAAGCCGCTGTGGGTGAGCGAGTCCATCATCTGCCGGACCATCCACCCCACTGCCTGGCCTTCGAGTCCGTGAGCGGCGATCTCACGAATAATGGCGTGACATTCGCCTCTGTCCAGGCTCAGCGTGTCCTTTTCCTGCATTGCAAGAGCCAGTTGGCCCAGCGCGCGCTCGCGCAGGGCCGCGTCGACCCTATCCCCGTCCGGCACCTTCGCGTCGGCCCAACTCGCGATGCTGCTGGCGATTTGTCGCAGTTTCCGGGCGCGGTCGGTGACGAGCGATCCCCCGCTGGAAATCGCCACGTCGGCCACCTTGCCCAGCACCAGCGGGTTGCGTGCCAACTCCCAGATCTTGGGGTCAGCAGCCATCTCTCTGGCGATAGCCTGCCTAGCCTCCTGGCCGTGATACTTCGCCAGGTACTGTTCCATGTCGTCATCCGTCAGCGCAGCGACCACATAGGTCTTGGCGCCGCCAAAGAAGGCGCGCAGGGTTATGGAATCCTGGACGCGGCACGTCAGAATGCACTTGTGGCGTGGGTGCTTCTTCTCCAGGAACCTCGCGAGCAGGGTAGTGCCTTCCAGTTGATAATGGCTCGGAATCTCGCTGAGGCCGTCGATCAGAAAAAGGACGTTCTCCTCTTTCAAGAGCGCCCGCAGGGTCTGCGCGGCCGTGTCCTGGAGCTTGTACAGCTCGAGTTGGCAAAGAATCAAGTCCTCGACCCTACCCTCGTGGAAGAGGTGCAGCGGCAGGTAGATAGGGATGCGCTTCTCCGTAGCGAGCATGTCTGCCGAAGGGACCGGGCTGGGATGAGACAGGCAGAAATCGGCATAGTCGTGGGCGAGCCTACGCAGGGTCAGAGTCTTGCCGGATCCAGGATCCCCGAACAAGAGCAGGCGGTGGCCAGCTTTGAGGATATCCAGTACCCCCAGGGGGGCCAGCCCAGGCGCGACCGCGCCCTGGATGTCCAGCTCGGAGAGGCCGGAGCCGGACAACGGCTCTCGGGCCGCACGATCTATCGACTGGGGGATCAGTCGCAGCGGAACGTAGTTGCGGAACGCGGCAACGTTGTCAGGGTCCGTTCTGACCGCCTGGAGATAGCGTCGCAGGAGCGATGACTCGATCGTCGCCGAGTCACCTGCGACCGTCCGGTCATGGGCGCTGTTGGACGCCGTCTCCCCTGCCATACCCAATCACACCCTCCTAACACTCCCCCTCGGCAGATCCAGTCGTCGGTGCAAAACGGTTGCCACGCGCCCCGCCCCACCCCGGGCGGACAGAAGACGTCCGCCCCTACGGATGCCCATCCACCCTCGCCCCTACGCTTCGCATTTTGCACCAGGAACTATGTAGTCGAGAGCATCCAAAAAGCGATTACCGAGACAGCCACTCCAAGAATGGCGAGGAAAGCACCGACGCCGACGGCCGTTTGAATCAACTTCGCCACAGCTTCGACCAGACGTGAGGCAGCTTCGATGGTTGGTGCCACCCCCTCGTCGGTAATGGCCTTGCTGCTGATCTTGGCCGAATGGCCGGATATGGTCTTCAACGTGTCCTGGTACTCTCTCGAGAGAATGATAAGTAACCCGGAGAGAAAGGATGCCACGCCCATCCCAAACAGGATGACTGCCATCGCCGTCTTGATCACCAGCACTACCGCGTCTCCCCCAAACAACTGCTGCAAAATGAGCGGACCCTTTCTCGCAGGTCACCACGATAGGCACACGCTTGCCTCCGAGCGTGCTTGTTTGGATTATAGACGTTTTGGGGCAAAAGTCAAGAGCAGAAAAAGCGTCCCTTGCCTTGGCCTCGCGGGCTGCGTATAATGCAGCTATGGACGAGGAACGAATCAAGAAGGTGCGGGCCGAGATCTACCGGCGCTATCCCGAATTGCGGGGCGTCGAGCCGATCGTGGAGTTTGGGCCGCCACATGTGGCCGGTGGCCAGACGAGGGCACCGATGCAGATCTTCAGCTTCCGCAAAGTCGTGGAGGCCGCCGATGGGAAGCAACTGGTGAGGATCATCCGGGCGACGGTGGACGATGAGGGTAATCTTGTCAAGGTCGTCGAGGCGAAGTGATCTACTTGTCTTTCTTGATCGTCTTCCGCAAGAGCGCCGAGGCCGAAGCGGCCGTGAGGTGGCGATAAGCGTCCGCGTAATCGGGTTTGAGCTCCAGTGCCCTCTGTAGCTCCACCATGGCATCCTCGTACTTGCCCGCCTTCTTCAGAGCAACGCCAAGATTCCGGTGGAACTCAGGGTTGTGCGCGTCCAGGCGGATGGCGCGCTGATACTGCCCGATCGCCTGATCGTATGCCCCCTGCTGATCGTAGATGTCTCCCAGGTCGCTCTGCCACTGTGCAATGCGCGGCTCACGGTCGACTACCTTGCGCATCGCGGCCAACGCCTCCTTCGTTTTCCCCATTGTTTGCAGCAACTTAGCCAGGTCACGATGGAAATCAGTACGGGGGTCCAGCTCTATGGCCCGCTGGTAGGACGCCAAAGCTTCGGCGTAGCGTGACCTTGCCTCTGACAGCTTCGCCATCTCGTGGTACACAGTCGCGCTCCTAGGAGACAACGTCACGGCTCGCGAGAGACGCTCGCCTGCCAGATCGAGCTGCCCCAGCGTTCGGTGCCCACGCGCGAGAGCGCACAGGTGGACTGAATCGCCTGGCTCTAGCTCGACAGCCTTCTGATAATGCCGCAGCGCCTCTTCAACTCGGCCATCTTCCTCCAACAGGTTGCCAAGCTCGTAGTGCCCATCTGCAAACTGTTGGGACTGCTTGACCACCGACTCCATGTCTTCAGCCGCTTTGGCGCGCTGACCTGTTAGCTTCAGGGCCACCGCCACGCGTAGCCGGCTAATGGGGTTCCCAGGATCCAGTTTCGTGGCCTGCTGAGCACAACGGAGCGCCTCCTGGAAATGCCCCTGCCGCTGACGGGTGATCGACAGCTCGGTCAAGTTCTGGGCAGAGCGGTTCAGCGACAGCGCCATCTGCAGAGCTTCGATGCTTTCGTCCAGGCGACTCAGCAGACGCAGCACGCGTCCGATGCTCCGGTGGTATTCATCGACCTTCGGCGCCCCGGCGGCGGCCTGCCGATACTCCTCCAGGGCGCTCGTAGCGTCGCCTTGCTTCTCGATTAGGTGGCCCAGCTGACAATGCCAGTCCGGTCTGTTTGGCATCATTCTTATGGCCTGAGCCACGTCGGATTGGGCGTCCCGGCGCCCGAGCCTGTGTTTCAACATGCCCAGATCGTATCGATACTGTGCGTTGTCTGGCGCCAAGTCCGCAGCTTGCTGGTAGGATGCCAACGCCTCGGCCCGCACCTCTTTTCGCTCGAGAACGCGTCCCAGTTGGTGCGAGAGGGCCGGATGTGTCTGCCCCCGGTCCAGGGCCTCCTGGACCAAGGCCAAGGCCTCGTCCGGCCTTCCCAGGCGAAGCAGCGTCTCCGCAGCGAGACAACGATAGGCCGGCTCTGTCGGTTTGAGGGACAGCGCCTTTCGGAACTGGTCTAGCGCCTTGTCGTCAGCCCCAGTTGTCTCATGCAGACGGCCGAGCTCACATTGGGCCTCAGCATAGCCCGGGTCCAGGTTCAGCGCCCTGTTCAGGCTTTCGACGGTGAGCTCAAGAGTGGGCCTTCCGTGCTCTTCCATCTTGTGCTGCCCCGCCGCCAACATAGTGCGGTACAGCGCCGCGATGGTGGTGTGGAGTACCGGCGAGTCGGGCTCCTCGGCAAGGGCCATCTCCAACTGAACCCTGGCCGGCTCGAACTGACCCGACGTCGTGTAAGCCGAGCCCAAAGCGACGCGCACGGTGCCGTCGGCGTCGCCTCGCTTGTCGACTTCCTCAAGCGCCACAATGGCGGGTTGCGAACGCCCAAAACGCCAATAGAGCAGGCCGAGCTTGCGCTGTATGGCCGTGCTGGACGCGATTGGAGGGGCCAATCGCTCGAAGTGGACGAGTGCCGTCTCAGGACGACCAAGTATGTCCTGGATACAGCCCAGCTCACACCTCCATTGAACGTTTTCCTCGCGAGCCACGGCCCGCGCCAGGCGTTCGGCAGCGCTCTCAGCCGATCCCAATCGACAGTGAGCCATCGCCAGATCACGGTCGAACGCCGCAACGCTCTGAGCGGACTCGACGGCACGCGCCAGTGCGTCGCTAGCCTCCTGCCAGGCACCCTGCCGTTGCACGGCTTTACCAAGGATGTGGTGCAGCGCAGCCTCCTGACAGCCAAGCCGCATCGCTTGGCGTGCCGATTCGGCTGCCTCTGACCATTCTTCCAGGGCCATCTGTATGGCAGCCATCTCCTGGAAATACCGGGCCTCCATGGGAGCCAGCCCGCTGGCCAAGCGAAGACGGTCCAACGCCGCGCGATGTTTTCCCAGCTCCGCAAGGCCTCTGGCGATCATCGCGTGCCCGTCTTCAAGGCCAGGATCGATGGTCACGGCCTTCAAAAGATTCCCGACCGCGTCGCCGGGCCGTCCTAGGCGAAGCAGGCACTCGCCAAGGCGTAGCAAGTAAGTGACCGAGCCCGCTTCATGCGTGCAGGCCTGCTCGTACTCCGCAAGCGCGTCCTCGAGTCTTCCAGTCTTGGCGAGAGCCGCCGCCAGCGCAAAGTGTGCCTCGGCCTTGTTTGGCTCACCTTCTGCGGCTCGGCGAAGGTACACAATCGCATCTTCGGCTCGCCCGAGCCCAGAGAGATGTTGTCCTGCCAAGCGCGCGTACACAGGGCTTGTCTCGTCCAGGTTGGCCGCGCGTTGGGCGCAACGCGCAGCCTTCTCTGCACTGCCAGTCTCGGCGTGCAGTTGGGCCAACTGGAACCACACCTCGGCAAGATCAGCGCTCAACTCGGCGGCGCGCTCCGCCTCTTTGATGGCTTCCTCGAGTTGCCCTGCGTGCCGAAACCCCTGGCTGGCGGCAAGATGGAAAGATGCGTTGTCCGGTTCGATCTCGAGCGCTGTAAGGCAGTGGCCGAGCCCACGCTCGACGTCACCCTTCTCCACGCGAAGTCGGCCCAACTCGGCGTGGGCTTCCGCCGACCGGGGCTGAAGATCGAGCGCTCGCCCTAGCTGCTCCTCTGCTTGCTCGAATCGACCAAGCCGCGAGAAGACGGTCGCTGCCCTAATGCGGAAGCCTGCTTCGTCCGGCCGCAAATCTATCGCGCGCGCGAACTCCCGAAGCGCGCTCTCCAGGTCGTGCAGCAATTCATACGTCGCGCCCAACTCCAGGCGCAGATCGGCGTCTTCGGGCGCCAGTGCGACGGCGTGCTTGATGGCCGTCAAAGCTCTGTCGTGGCGAGAGAGCCGCCGGTAAACGAGCCCCTGCCGCAGCCAGTAAGCTTCCGAGAGGGGCATCAAATCGGCGGACCGTCGATAATGGTACAAGGCCTTGTCGTGCTGCTCGATCTTCTCGTACACCAAGCCCAACTCGCTGTGAGCATCGGCCGCGACCACCGCCGTGGAGAGCGCCAGCTCCGAGCTCGCCGAACGGCCGTCGCCGGATCCACCACTGAGCCGGACAGCCTCCATTAGGGCTGGGATAGCAGCCTGGTAATTGCCGAGACGCGCCAGCATCGCGCCGACGTTGTGGTGATGCACGGGATCGTGCGGCCGCAATGCCACGGCCTGCGTGTACTGCTCCAGCGCATCGACAAAGCGTGCCTGTTCTGCAAGTATCGCGCCCAACTGGTCGCGGTAATCGGCCTCGCTCGGATCAAGCTTCACGGAGATGCCCAATTCGACCTCGGCCTCGCTCAGCCTTCCCATAACCCTCAAAACCCAGCCAACCCTCTGGTAATACTCCGCCCTCTCAGGTGCCAACTGCCTCGCGTGACGGTACTGGGCCAGCGCCTCCTCGTGTTGGCCTCGGTGCTCGAACACGAGGCCCAGTTCGGCGTAAGCCTCGTGCGATGAGCCGTGCAGACTTATCGCTCGACCGAGCTCGGCGGCTGCTTGAGCCATCTTACCTAATTTCCGATGCACTCTTCCCAGATTGATGTAGTTCTCTGCAGCTTCCGGCTGCAATCTTGCCGCCAAGCGATACTCATGAACAGCAGGCTCATATTGCGCCTGCGATTCGTGAAGAAGGCCAAGCTCACGGTGAGCTTCGACGCTATCGGGCCAGAGCTGCACGGCCTGCACCAGGGCCTCCAGGGCGGACTCACGCTCCCCCAGCCGCCGGCGAACCGCGCCAGCGTGGAACCAGAGATGGGGGGATGCCGACAGGCAAATGGCCTGGCAGTACTCCTGATGAGCCTCTGCGAGCAGCCCCTCGCCCTCGCAGACGTGTCCTCTCAGATGATAGATCTCGGCCTGATCGAGCCTCAGATGTTCCTCCGCGATGTCGATTTCACCCCTGGCCTCAGCCCAGCGCTTCTGACGGAGGTGGATCGCTCCAAGACCGAGATGCAGTTCCATCTGATTGCCGCTGAGGCGACACGCCGTTTGGAACTCCTTTGACGCCTGCTCGAATCTGCCTTGCTCGACCAGCACCGCCGCCAGTTCTTGGTGGATGGTCGCCTGATTTGGCTCCAGTCTTACGGCATCTTCCAGAGCCTGGCGAGCCTCGTCAAACCGCTCGATCTGTCTGAAGGCGCGTCCGAACGCGCGATGCACCTGGACGTTGAGCGGATCGAGTCTTACCAGCCTCCGGTACCCGCCTGTCGGGTGTTCGGCCATCAAACATCTGACGGCCAGCAGCACGTTTTCGTACCTATCACCCTGCCCGACAAGTTCGCGCAAGAACCGCTGGCGATCCTCGGTAAGCCCGTAGAGCAGTACCAGGGAGCCTTCCCAATCGCCGGCGATAGCACTCGAGTGCAGAACTTCAGCCAAAGAGCGTCCGGTCGCCAGTGCCTTACGAAGGGCCATCGCGCCGTAATGGTGTCGAAAAAGGACGCTGCTGAACGTAACCTGGCCTCGAGACTGATCGAGCGAGACGATACCGGTATTGACCAGGACGGGCCAGGCTTCGCTAACCAGCTCACCTGTCCCGTGCCCAGGGAGAAGTTCCTGGATCGCCTCCAATAACTGCTCGCGGGTAACGGAACGTGTCCCAGCACGCTGCATGGTTGTGGCGAGTGCAGCCAGGCAGCTATCGATCGTCGCCGCGTCTACCGATACCTTTGCCCTGTCTGCGTGCTCTACGAAGCCTGCATCGGCTTCAGCCCGTGCCGACGCGTTTGTGCCGATGAAACCGTCGGGACGATCCCCGGAAGAGGTGGAGCATGGGCCGGTCCGATCCCAACCGCGCACGGACTGGGCCGCCAAGACGTCGGTCAGCGACACCACCAGCTTCGCGGTGCTCGTCGACGTGAAATCCTTTGCTTCCCGCGCCACGGAACAAAGCGCCTCAAGGACCATCGGGTTTCTGGCGAGCTCCCACCACTCTCGATCAACTCCTAGCCTCTGCATTACGTCTTGCGCCTGGCGCTCGCCGAGATCGGACGTGGTGAACCGAGCAACGTCCTCGTCGTCCAGCGCCTGCAAGAAGACGTGTGCCACGTCGGCGAACCACGGCTGCAATGAAGAGATCTCATGCGAGCGACAGGAGATAACGTAGCTCTGGTGGGGGTACTTCGCGAGGACAGCATCCGAGATGCAACGAAGATAGTCGAGGTGCCTGTCGACCCGGACGAATTCGAAGCCATCGACCATTATGAGGAGGTCCTCGTCACGCAGAGCTCGCTCGATCTCCCCAAGATCAATCGTCTCTGACAAGCGCGCCTGGACCGCGACCTGGAACAGATTTGCCAGAGGTCTGCAGTCGCCACCCCCCAGTTCTATGTACACGGGAATGCGTCGCTCGTCGCACAGAGTGCAAGCGTAAACGTCAGTGTGACCGACATTCAGGCGGTAGTAGCCATAGTCGTAGGCCGTGGCCTGCAGCAGTGAGGTCTTGCCGGCACCGACGTCGCCAAGCAACACGATGTGACCGGAGCTTCTGAGGACATCGGACAAGGTGGTTGGGTCCTTCGATGACCGGGAAGCGTCGACCTTTAGAGGAACGTAGCGCTGGCGCGCCCGGACCAAGAGCGGGTCGTGGACCACAGCCTGAAGGTACCGCAGAAGCCATCCTTGTAGAGGCTTGTGCTCACTGCCCGCTTGTGAATTGCCTTCGCCCATCCCAACCGCTCCTAGGAGAGCTGCCTCGACTACGCACGGGATCCCGTCAGGATTGCTCTACTGCCGCGAGTTGCGTAGAATCGCCCGTCGGCCTGGCGCTATCTGCCTTTGAACTGCGGCTGCCTTTTCTCCAGAAAGGCGCTGGTGCCTTCCACCCGATCTTCGGTTGCCTGTGTGATCCCCGATTGCGAGACCTCGTAGGCGAGGCCGCGATCCAGATCCATCTCGATACCCAGGTCGATGCACTGCTTGGCAAGCCGCAGCGCGATAGGTGCCTTCCCAGCCAGCTTCTTTGCGAGCTCTTTGGCGCTCGCCATCAACTCCGCAGCCGGAACGACTCTGTCGACAAGCCCGACGCGGAGCGCCTCCTGGGCGTCGAGGTGTTCACCTGAGAATATCATCAATTTGGCCATGCTCTTGCCCACAAGCCGGGGCAACCTTTGCGTGCCGCCGTAGCCAGGAAACAGCCCAAGGTTGATTTCGGGCAAACCCAGTCGCGCCGTGTCGGCGGCAATGCGTATGTCTCCCGCCATGGCGATTTCGCAGCCCCCACCCAGCGCGTAACCGTTGATAGCTATGATGACGGGCTTGGGCAGCGTCTCGATCTTGCGCAGCAACTGGTGCCCGCGGGTCATTTTCCCCATCGCATCGATGGCATCACGTAGAGCCTTAAGCTCGTTGATGTCCGCACCGGCGACGAATGCCCTCTCGCCGGCCCCTGTGATCACGACGGCTTTCACGCCCTCGTCGGCGGCCAACTCGTCGACGGCGCGATCGAGCTCAGCGACGGTCGCGTCGTTCAAGGCATTCAGCACTTTGGGGCGGTTGACGGTTAGAGTCGCGATGTTGTCTTCACGCTCGACGATGATGTTCTCATACGACACGGTTCTTCTTGTCCCCCTTTGGCGATATTCGAGATATTTGCACTAAGCTGCCACAACCATGCAGCACTCGGCAGGAAACCGCACGAACACTTTCTCGCCTCGTTTCAAAGCGAGAGACGGATGTACTCGAACCCGGAACTCGCTCCCGCCCACGTCCAGGCGGCAGTCGAGGAACTCGCCCATAAAAGCCGCGGTCTCAACCGTGCCCTCGAAGACGTTGTCGGCGCCGTCTTTGCTACGAAGGACATCGATGTTCTCGGGCCGGATACACACTAGGATACTATCGCCTATCTGGCGGTCGGGTGCCGAACACAGCAGGGTGCCGTGCTTGGTTTCGACGGTGGCGTAGCGGCCGGACTGTCCATTGATTGTTCCCTCGATGAAGTTCGTCGACCCGAAGAAGTCGGCCACGAATTTGCAACTCGGCTTTTCGTACATGTCACGAGGAGCGCTAAGTTGCACGATCTTGCCATCCTGCATAACGGCGATTATGTCGGCGAGGGCCAGGGCTTCCAACTGGTCGTGGGTCACGAAAATGGTGGTGATGCGAATTCGCCGCTGAAGCTCGCGCAGCTCCAGGCGCATTTGCTCCCGCAGCTTGGCGTCCAGGTTGCTCAGCGGCTCATCGAGCAGCAGAACCTTGGGCTCGCGCACCAGGGCGCGCGCCACGGCGAGTCTCTGCTGCTGGCCGCCACTCAGATGTGGCGCCGGCCGCGCTTCGAGACCCGAGAGCCTCACGAGTGCCAGGGCGTTTTGCACCTTATCGCGTATCTCCTTGGAAGAGTACTTCTTGGCCACGCGCAGCGGATAAGCAACATTCTCGAAGACGGTCATGTGGGGCCAGATGGCGTAGGACTGGAAGACCATACCCATGTTCCTCTTGTGAGGAGGCACACTGATCCCGCGTGACTTGGAGAAGACCGGCTGGCCGCCCACATCAATCTCGCCTGCCTCTGGTTTCTCGAGGCCGGCGACACAGCGAAGGGTAGTGCTCTTGCCGCAGCCGCTGGGGCCAAGGAGGGTGAACAGAGCCCCTTCTGGGACCTCGAAACCGATCCCGTCCACAGCCTTCACGGCTCCCTGCTGCCCGACGAACGCCTTCCTGAGTCCATCAACCCTGACCATACGCCCTTACCCCCTTAATCTGTTATTTCTGTGCCACAAGTAATAACTCTTCGGTAGTGTACGGCGGATTGCAGAAAGGTCTGAGCCCAACCCCACTCCGGGGCGGACAGCGGACGTCTCCCGCCTCGCGGGATCCCGCTTCGGGACGCCCCTACGTTTCTGCAATGCTCCTTACACTACCCAATCATCCATCGCTGGGCACGATAATTCAGTGGAAGGCTTCGCCGCCGTCCACGTTGATGGTCTGGCCTGTAATGAAGTCACTGTCATCCGAAGCAAGAAAGGCAATAGTGCCGACGAGGTCGTCAGGCCGCTCAGGCCGCTTGAAGCATCGTCGCTGCGGAAACGTTTCCAGGAACTCCGCAGGGTACTTTCGCTCCACGCCCTCGCTGAGAGTTAGCCCGGGCGTTACGGCGTTCACGTTGATGTTGTAGTCGCCGACTTCCCGCGCCAGTTGCCGCGTCAGCCCAATGACGGCTGCTTTTGACGTGACGTACTGCAAGAAGTCGACAGTGCCGGTCCAGAAAGTACTCGAGGAAATATTTATTATCTTGCCCTTGCCCTGGGCCTTCATAAAGGGGAACACGGCCTTGCAGCACAGGAAGATGCCCCTGACGTTGACGGCCATCACTCGATCCCATTCCTCGACCGTAATCTCGTAGAACCGTTTCTTGGGGGTGATGGCTACGAACAGGGCCGCGTTGTTCACCAGAACGTCGATGCGTCCGTGGTGCTGGACGGTCTCTTCAACCATGCGGTTAACACTAGCCTCGTCCGACACGTCGGTTCCAATCGCGATGGCTTCGCCGCCCCCGGCGCGAATCTCTTCCGCCGTAGCCAGGGCCTGCTCCTCGACGATGTCGGCGATCACGACGCACGCGCCGTCCTTTGCCAGGCGACTGGCATATGCCTTGCCGATACCCTGAGCGCTGCCGGTGACGATAGCAACCCGACCGTCAAGCTTCATTGGCGAACGCCTCCTGCGCCAGTATGTCCCGCAAGCAATAGGAAATGAGATGGATGAGAATCATGTGACCGTCCTCGGCCTGGCCCATATGATCGACAGGGATAACCACGGGATGGTCGACGATCTCCCCGAGCTTGCCACCACGAAAGCCGGCTAAGCCGATGGTCGTAGCGCCCATTCTTTTGGCCAACTCCATCGCCCGCAGCACGTTTGGGGAGTTGCCGCTGCCACTGATGCCAATCACCACGTCGCGCGCTTCCAGCAGGCTCACAAGCTGCTCAGCAAAGACGTCGTCGTAGCAGAAATCGTTGGCCCACGCCGTGATCAACGGCGTGTTATCCGTCAGAGCAATGACCTTGAATCGCTCCAAGCCAGCAAAGGCGGTGCCTTTGCCCAGATCGCACGCCAGGTGAGATGCCGTGGCGGCACTGCCGCCGTTGCCGAGCACGAAGATCCTTGCGCCGCGCCGGCGAGCATCCATCAAAAGGTCCATCACCTGCTCGACTTCTGCCAAAGGCATCGCGTCCAGGATTTTTCTGATTTGATCGAGGTACGCCAGGATCCAGTTCCTTACGACGAGTCCCACGTTCCCAACAGCCCCCCGCAGTCCGTAATTGGCCCGGCGTAACCCGGCCACCCCGGGCGGACAGAGACGTCCGCCCATGCGCTTCTGTATTCTGCACCGGAAATTAGCCTTCACGAAGGCGGTAGCTTCGAGCCGTTCCTCGAATGCACAGTATAACATCAAAAACCTTCCTTCGCTAGCCCCTACGATCGATCAAATTCGCGTTAGCCTGGCGCTGTACCGGTCCCGACCTTCTCCGCTTAATTTACAAGCAACGGTGCTTATGCTATACTCGCGTCTGCAAGAGTTATGTTCCCCATAAAGTTCGATAGCGTTTCCAAGAAATTTGTAATCCATCACCAGAAGAACCGATCCTTTCAGGATATGGTGGTCAACTTCTTGAGATCGGACGGTATCAAGGAGCAATTCTGGGCACTGCACGAAGTCAGCTTTGGGGTGGAAGGGGGCGAGACGCTCGGCATCATCGGTGAAAACGGATCGGGCAAGAGCACCGTCCTGAAACTGATCACTGGAATTATCGAGCCGTCAGCAGGGCGTGTTTCGGTGAACGGAAAAGTCGCGGCCCTTCTGGAATTGGGATCGGGCTTCCATCCCGACCTGAGCGGGCGAGAAAACATCTATTTGAATGGCTCTCTGCTGGGCCTTACGAAGAAGAGCCTCGATAGGAAGCTGGACGACATCGTTGGGTTCGCCGAGTTGGAGCGCTTCATCGACACGCCGATCAAACACTACTCGTCGGGGATGTATATGCGCCTCGCCTTCGCCATCGCCATCAACCTGGAGCCGGAGATACTGCTCATCGACGAGATTCTATCCGTGGGCGACGAGATATTCCAGCGTAAGTGTTTGGACAAGATCAGCGAGCTACAGGGCCGGTGTCTTGCCATCGTCTTCGTGTCCCACGACCTCAGCGCCGTTCGCAACCTCTGTTCACGGGCGATATGGCTCGAGGGCGGTGTAAAGAAAGCAGATGGCGCCCCAGGCGAAGTGGTAGACAGCTATCTAGCGGCAGCCAACAAGAAAGACCGGGCGCGTTTGCAGGCGCGAGCAGGCAGTGACGTCTCCGCCTCCAACCGTTGGGGCACAAGAGAGGTCGAAATAACCGGCGTCCAGTTTGTCGATGCACGCGAGGCGCTTTGCGACGTATTTGAAACGGGCGAACAATTGATCGCACGCATACACTACAGCGCCGTGACGCGGATCACCAAGCCCGTCTTCGGTGTGGCGATCTTTCGCGAGGACGGGATTCACGTCAATGGCCCGAACACGAAGACGTCCGACTACCCGATCGACTATGTCGACGGCACAGGCTGCATAGACTACATCATTCCGTCTCTGCCGCTGTTGGAGGGAAGCTATCGCCTTTCTGCTTCTGTTTACGACAACTCGTGCACGCACCCATACGATCATCACGACCGAATGTACGCGTTCAAGGTGCAGCCCTCTTCCGTCAAGGAGAGGTTCGGGACGTTTTTCATCCCGTCCAGATGGCATCTAAAGGGGAGCTAGGTATTTTGCCGATGGCCACGGATCACGCGAGGACGCTGCCTTTCGATCTGTATCAGCGATATTCGGTGGTGGCAAAGCTGGCCTCCGAGATAGGCAAGAGCAAGGGTCGCAAGCTGAAGGTATTGGACGTGGGCGGTTGCGCGTTCGCGCTGGACGGGATTCGTCGCTTCCTGCCGATTTCCGAGTTTTTGGCCGATGCGTTTGTCGTCGTGTTGGATACCCAGGACTGCCAGTTCCCGAACTACGTCGTGGGAACCGGTGCAACAGCTCCCTTTGCGGATGGGAGCTTCGACCTGGTGGTGGCCTCGGATGTCCTGGAACACGTCGAGCCTGACGAACGGGGCGGGTTTGTCGAGGAGCTGAGTCGAGTTAGCGACGACTTCCTCGTGATCAGCTCGCCTTTCCGGCAGGATGCTACGCTTCTGGCCGAGCAGATTCTCTGGGACTACATTACTTCCGCTCTGAGCGTACAACACGTGCAGTTGAGAGAGCATTTGGACCTTGGGCTTCCGGACAAGGAGCAGATGGCGAGCCTATTTACCGACAAAGGGTATGCCTTCGTGGAATTCCCATCGGGAAACGTGTATCGTTGGTTGGACATGATGATGGCAAGGCACTACGTCATCGGGCTACCAAACGGCAGGGAGATAGTCAGCAAACTCGACGAGTTCTACAACGTCTCTTACTCCCAGCTCGATGTGGCGTCGCCAGGCTACCGGCACGTCTTCGTCTGCTCCAAACGCGGGACCGTGAACGTCCTGGAGAATATCAGGAAGGACGCGCTGGCCAAGACGCGAAACGTAAAGGGGAGCGGTGAGGCCGAACCGACTGTGCCAAACCTGATGATGGCGCTGCTGGTGTTGCGACATTCGATTGCCGCCGAGAACGAACACCGGCAGCAAATCGTCGAAAAGGAGAGGCACGTGGCTCACCTGGAAACGCTGGTGAGCCAGCAAGAGAAGACTATTGCCGACCTGAGACAAGCCTTGAAGGATTACGCCGATAACCTGATCGCGACCCGAGCGAAGCTGGAGCTTACGGAAAGCGACCTGAAACGCATCAAGAGCGGACGCCTTCTGGCGACTGTTATGCGGCTACAGGAGATATTTAGAGGTAGGCTCGATGCCAGACAAACAAACTGACTTTTCGTTGCCTACGATATCGGTTATCGTCGTCAACTACAATGGCAGAGATCATTTGGACGCATGCTTCCGCTCGCTGTACGCCATCGCATATCCAAAAGAGAAACTGGAGCTCATCCTCGTCGACAATTGCTCGATCGACGGCTCGCAAGAGTTCATGTCGGCCCATTTTCCGGGCGTGAAGATAATAGGCAATCCCGCCAACTATGGCTTTGCCAGGGCCAACAACATCGGCGCTGCCGAGGCCGTTGGGGGATACGTCGCCTTCTTGAACAACGATGCTCGCGTGGACCCGAGCTGGCTGTACGAGCTGGTGAGCACGCTGAGGAGACACCCATCGGCCGCGTGCGCGGGATCGAAGATATTGAGCTGGGATGGCCGGACGGTAGATTTCGTGGGAGGGTACCTGAACTTCTGCGGATTCGGCTTCCAAATGGATTACGGAAAGCCACACGCGGATGGCGCTTACGGCGAGGAGCGGTACCTGCTCTTCGCCTGTGGTGCCTCGATGCTGATCGACCGGCAGGTGTTTCTCGACAGCGGCGGCTTCGACGAGGATTATTTCGCGTTCTTCGAGGACGTGGACCTGGGCTGGCGGCTCTGGCTTTTGGGCCACTGGGTCGTGTTCTCTCCCAAATCGATCGTCTACCATCGTCACCACGGCACCGCCGGCGAACTCTCGCCCCATCGCCTGCGTACGCTCTGGGAGCGCAACTCCATTTTCACGATCTACAAGAACTATGAGCAACAGAACCTGGACAAGGTGCTGCCGATCGCGTTGCTTCTATCGGCGAACCGTGGCCTTCGCGACGTACAGGTGGACCCGGATGCCTTCAGGGTCGCCTCCAACGACGACCGGGCCGGTGCAGTCAAAGTGCCGAAGATCGGTTTGAGCTGTTTGGCGGCGATGGACGAGTTCACGGCAAATCTTCCCAGGTTGGCGGAGAAACGTAGCTGGGTGCAAAGCCGTCGCAGGCGCAGCGATGAGGACGTGCTCCGCCTGTTTCAGCGCGGGGTCGACAGTCCCGTTATCCATACCGATGGCTTCCTGAGGGCACAGCAGACGCTCGTCGAGCACCTCGGTCTGCCGGCCTTTCTCAGGAAGCCACCGCCGCGGGTCTTGCTTATTTCTCACGACGTCATCGGCGAGAATATGGCTGGGCCGGCCATCCGCTACTGGGAAATCGCCAAAGTGCTGGCGAACGAATTCTCCGTGACCCTGGCGGGTCCGGGTCGCACGAGCCTGAGCAGCCCAGACTTCCAAGTCAAAGGCTATGCTCGTTCTGATCCGAACTCTATCAACCCTTTGCTGAGCGATGCGGACATCGTCCTGGCTTTTGGCTTCGTTCTCCATCTTTTCCCAGCCCTTCAGACGACCGACAAGCCTCTCATCGTAGACGTTTACGACCCGTTTACGCTGGAGGATCTCGAGGTATATAAGGACCGGCCCGTCGCCGATTCGTCGCAGATCATCAGCATCCACACCGCGGTGATCAACAATCAACTGCGCGCTGGCGATTTCTTCATTTGCGCCAACGAGCGTCAGCGAGACTACTGGCTGGGGATGCTGACGGCAAACAACCGGGTGAATCCCAGCACCTACGCCGACGACAAGACGCTGGCCAGATTGATCGACGTGGTTCCCTTCGGCCTCCCGGCCGCGCGCCCGAAGCATCTACGCCAGGTATTGAAGGGCGTCCACCCTGGCATTAGAGAGTCCGACAAGGTGGTGCTCTGGGGAGGTGGAATCTGGGAATGGCTCGATCCACTAACGCTGATACGGGCCATGGCCAGCATTGCCTCCTGTCGCGACGACATTAAGATGTTCTTTCTCGGCAAGCAACACTTCGATCCGGTCACAGTGCCGGAGACCGGCATTTGCGCCCGCACGATCGAGCTGAGTGAAAGACTCGGGCTGCTCGGTAAGTACGTATTTTTCAACGATTGGACTCGCTACGACGAGCGTCAGAATTTCCTGCTGGAGGCAGACATCGGAGTCAGCCTGCATCCCAATCACGTGGAAACCCGGTTTGCCTTCAGAACCAGGATGCTCGACTACATCTGGGCCGGACTGCCCGTAATTGCGTCGGGCGGTGACGAAATGAGCGAACTGGTTGAGCGCTTTGACCTGGGCAAAGTTGTAGCCTTTGAGGATGTAGACAGTGTGGCCGCGGCGATAGTGGATATGGCAGATACGCCAAACCTGCGGGAAACACGCCGCGCTGATTTCGAGAGGGTGGCGAGGCAGTACACCTGGGAAGCGGTGGCGGCCCCGATTGTGGAATGGTGTCACGACCCAAGAAAGGCAGCCGACAAGGCCTGGCAGGCGGCACGAACCTCGCTGCCCTCGGTAGGGCCGGCGCAGCCTACTCCCATGTGGGCACTGCCCTCGCGAGCCTGGCAGGCACTTAGAACGACGGGAGCCGGCGGACTTGTCCGTGAGGTGCGGTCCTACGTGCGCTGGCGAATGGCGGACATGAGGCGTTGAGGTGTGCCTGTAGGGACGTTGCATGCAACGTCCCTACGGGCGTTAGGGACACTGGGGCGTTGACATGACAGCGGTAAAGCTACTGGTAATATCGCCGGACGTAGTCGACAGCCGTATGGCTGGCCCAGGTATTCGCAGTTGGGAGCTAGCGCGGGCACTAGTCCCTCACGCCAGCGTGACTCTGGCGACCCCCAACACTTGCAGCCTTGCCGATTCGGGGATAACGATCCAGTCATACGGCTCGGACGGAGCCGCCCTGAAGCGTCTGGTCGAGCAAAGCGACGTCGTACTGATGCAGGGCTTCGTCCTGCACGACTTCCCATTCGTGAAAGAAATCGACCAGCCACTTATCGTGGACATTTATGACCCACTGGTAATCGAGAACCTGGAGGCGCACGATTTCCGCAGCATGGCGGAGAGACACAACGTCCACAATCGCGACCTGGCGGTGATCGTGGAGCAGTTGAGCGTGGGGGACTTCTTTATTTGCGCCAACGAACGCCAGCGGGACTACTGGATGGGTATGCTGAGCGCGACCGGACGCATCAACCCGTACAACTATCGGTTCGACCGGTCTCTGCGGAAGCTGATCGACGTCGTGCCCTTCGGTCTGTCAGACGGGGTGCCTCAACTGACTCGTCCCGTGCTGAAAGGCGTGCGCTCAGGCATCGGTGCAAACGATAGACTCGTGATCTGGGGCGGTGGCATTTGGCCCTGGCTCGACCCGCTAACCCTGATTCAGGCGATGAAAGTGATTACTACTGAGCACAAGGACGTCAAGCTCTTTTTTATGGGAAACGAGCATCCTAATCCAGATATCGCAGCCGTGTTGGGGAACAGCTTGCACGCGCATGCCGTCAGGTTGAGCAAGGACCTCGGACTGTACAATAAGACCGTGTTCTTCAACGACCGCTGGGTGCCCTATGGCGACAGACACAACTGCCTGCTCGAGGCCGACATCGGCGTCTGTTTGCATCAGAACTTCATCGAGATGCGGTACGCCTATCGCACGAGGTATCTGGACTACGTGTGGTGTGGCTTGCCGATTATAGCGTCGCTAGGCGACAGTTGGAGCAAGGTTGTGGAGGAGTTCGGGCTGGGCAAGGTCGTCGCCAACAAGAGCGTGGATCAAGTCGTCGCCGCTCTGAACGAAATGCTGGCGATCCCGAACCTTCGTGAGGCCTACGGCCCGCGATTTGCCAAGGTCCGAGAAAAGCTATCCTGGCACCAGGCCGTTAGACCGCTTGTCGATTTCCTCTCCAATCCACGCAAGGCCCCAGACAAGCTCGCCCAGGCAAATTAGGAGTAGTGCCTTTGGGGGAGCCTAAAAAGGCTACCGCATCCTCGGCACGGAAGTTGCACAATCGCTCTGTCCCGTGTATGGTTAATACGCGCGGTTGCCAGGCAACGGGTATGGCGCCAGGTCTGTCAGGATCGGTCGGAGCGGACCAATCAGATAGTGCGCGGGTGCTGCCTGGCACTGCAGTTGATGGCCCGCGTAGATAGCACTTGGGGAGACGTGTAGTGGGGGGCCCTAGACGGCAGGCGCCTGTGGTCGTGGCGCTGCTCGTGATCGTGGCCATGGCGTTGTTTTCACAGGCTGGTCCCGTCGTCCGCGCTGCCGATGTGACCCCATCCCCGGCCCTGCCGGGGGTGACCCTTCCGGAAGCCGACGACTTTGCCAAGGTTGTCCTGGGCGATCCCTGGGATATGATCGAAATCACTGACATCCGCAAGGAGTGGAGCTACAACCTATCGAGCGTAAGCGTGGCCGGCGGGGTTCTCACCGCCGTTTCGGGAACAGATACCAACCCCAACAACGGCGCCAAATCCCCGGGCAATCCACAGCTCTATCTTCTGTTTCCGGGCTGGCCCAGTACGGCGAACGTCGGCAAGCTGGGCAAGAATTATCCCATCGACGCTGCCAGGTACAAGCAGCTTTCCTTTCGAATGTACCTGGATGCCGCGTCTGCGACAGACGTCGCCCGAGTCTATTGGGCGACGGACGAGACCTTCGGATCCTGGGGCTACTCCAACGGAATGCGGGTCTACGCGGGTTGGAACACCTACGTGATCAACCTAGCGACGATCGGACGGTTTGCCGGTAATAGCGATTGGGGAAACATCATGCGTGCCCTGCGTCTCGATCCGACCACATCCGCCGGCGTTACAATCCAGATCGATTGGGTGCGCCTGACACCGCTCGATACGGCGGCCACCACGCAGAACATCACCTGGACGACGACGGACCCCGCGGCGCGGGTGAGTCTGTACGCGACCGATACCAGCACAGGCGGACGTTTCGCCACCATCGCCACGAATCTGCGGGCCGGGCAGGGTAGCTATGGCTTCGGCACGGCCGCTCTGGCGCCCGGCGACTACTGGGTGAGGGCCGAGACGACCACCGACTGGGCGACGATGGTGAGGGGCAACACCTGGGACATGAACGAGACCACCGGCGACGTCGACATCTACACGAGCGGGCCGCTGGCACCCCACGCAACCACGACAACGTTCACGACCACGGCTGATGGTACCGTGCTGTCTGGCGTAAGCTCGACGGCGCGCGACAACCCGTACATCCTTCTATCTTTTCCACCCACAATGCCCATCGAGGGCAGCACGTTTTACAATCTGTCGATCCGGCTTCGGAAGCCGGGCGGCCCGCAGGGCTTCGGCGTCTGGTGGGGCAACACGGAGAGCGAGTCTTTTTGGGGAGGGATCGTGCGAAACACCTCCGGGGGCTGGAACACGTACACCGTCGACATGCGGACCTTTACCGACTCAGTCGGCAACCCTATTGGCAGCCAATGGGTCGGTAAGCAGATTCGTTACATTCGCATCGACCCCATCTGGGATCCCCCAACAACGGGAATGGAATGGGACATCGACTGGGTGGCGCTGACGACCGGCAACACGCCGACTGGAGAAGGCGACCTCGCGGCGACCGTGGCTTTCAGTCCGGGGCGTATCACCATCAACGATGCGCCGTACATCTCTATAACGAAGCCCAGTATGACCTCTGGAGAGGACTATGCCACAGCGCAACTGGGCAGCCTTGGTGGGGCGTGGGATATGGCCTCGGTGATCGATGTGCCCAGCCTGCTGACAGCATCGACCCTCCACGGCCAGAACCCCGGCGATGCAAAAAAGGACGACATTCGGGACGGCTACGACTTCACCGGCGGCGTCCTCAATGCCACGACATACGGGACGCCCATAATCCGTCCCGAAGAGCTCCCACAAAGTGATAACTGGCTGTACCTCAACACCGCCGTGAACCTCGCAAACAACGCCGGCGGGGTGCGTATCGACTCCAGGAGATACAAGTACCTGACGTTTCGCTACATGCTCGACGGCGCACAGGACACATCGGGAGGTTGGGTCGCGCGGGTGATCTGGTGGACGTTGGGCTTAGATCAGGATGTTTCCGTGACGCAGGACATCGTCATCGACGAGGGTTGGAACACCTACTCGTTCGACCTCAGGGGGGTCAGTCTGGAGTCCGGCCTGGACTACGGCTGGCGGGGCGATGTGAAGTACTTCCGTTTCGATCCAAACGAGGTGCCGGCGGCGACCACGTTTCACCTGGATGACGTCAAGCTAACTGCCGACGACGAGGCGGGCGACACGTACAGTATTACCTGGCAAGCTGGGGGCAATTCTGGCGCCGTCGTCGATCTGTACTGGGGGCTGAACCCGGGCGGCTTGGGCACGCTTCGTCCCATCGCCAGCGGTGTGGCCGGCAACATCTCCTACTCCTGGAACACGACCGCTATCAGAGGGTCGACCAATACTAGAGCCAGGGTGTATGTCTACGCGATTATTCGCGACAGCTACAACCAGACCTCGCGCTCCAGCGTGGCGCCGGTGGTGGTTACCCTCGACACATCATTCATCTACAGCCTGTACCTGCCAGCCCTGATGAAGAACTGACCCGCCGACTAGCAAATAGGGCGAACCAATCGCTGCTGCGCGGCCCCCTCGTAGGGACGTTGCATGCAACGTCCCTACGAGGGGGCCAACTACCGGGTGGTCCGATGGCATTTGGTGTGCGGATGTGCTTAGTAGGCTCCCCGGCGGGCGATCACGGCGGGAATGGTCTTGAGGAGAATGCTCAGGTCTTTACGCAGTGAGTAGTTCTCGATGTAGTCCAGGTCCAGGGCGATGCGTTTTTCAAGCCGCAGGTCTGCGCGGCCGTTCACCTGCATCGGGCCCGTCATTCCCGGCTTAACGACCAGGCGTTTCCGCTGGTGGGCACTGTACAGGTTGACGACCTCGACCTCCTCCGGACGAGGTCCGACCAGGCTCATATCGCCGCGCAATACGTTGAAAAGCTGTGGTATCTCATCCAAGCTCGCTTTGCGCAGCAGCCGGCCGACACGCGTCACTCTGGGATCGTTCACGATCTTGAAGGCCGGCTCGTCCAGCTCGCTGAGGTTAAGCAAGCCGGGCAACAGTTGCTGGGCGTTGGCCACCATCGAGCGAAACTTGTAGATCCTGAAGACCTTGCCACCTTCACCCACCCGATCTTGCGCAAACAACACCGGTCCCATCGAATCCAGCCTGATCGCAAGAGCTATCAGAGGGATCGCCGGCGACAGCACCATCAAGAGAGAAAGCGATAGCACGACGTCGAGGCATCGCTTCACCAGCCGTTGGAAGCCCGATGGACCGAGCCGTCGCCCGCCGAAACTACCGAAAGCGTAGCCGTAGAGCAGCCCCGTGCCGAGAGCCAGCGCCCTCAGTGGCAAAACCAGCGGCGCGACAAGGCCAACGGACACATCCTTTCTTGCGGCCTTAAGGGCAAACGGAATCGTCGACGCGATCAAGAGCATCAGGACGCCGGCGGTGGCAATCTGCAACGCTTCCGAAAATAGGGAGCCAAGCAAAGCGGGCAGCAGCAAAGCCATCAGCAGCACCTGGATCCTCAGCGAGGGGGGAGTGCGGGTATCGGAAAGAACTCTCTGCGGATGCAGCTTGTGGATAAGTACTCTCCAATAGCCAATCCAGAACTTGCGACGCAGGTACCGTGCCAGGGAATTCACGTGTTGATGGTGCACGATGGCCTGCGGATGAAAGACCATCTTGTAGCCCTTCTCGGCAAGGCGAAAGGAGAGCTCCTGATCCTCGACACTGGCGGCAGGGAAACTGACATCGAAACCGCCGTTGTCCAGAAACTCGCGGGCGCGATAGCCGGCGGAGTACGTGTCGACGAAGTCGATGTGCAAGCTCTTTCGCAGATGATCGTACTTGTCCTCGTACTCCAGTTGCGCAAACCTGGCGATCAGCTCACGCTGCGTGGATCGATACGCCCCCTTGACGGCGACTATCTCCGGCGACTGTAACGGTTCGACCATCCTCTCGATCCAATCCCTTGCCGGGACACAATCCGCGTCCACAAAGAGCAACAGGTGGCCCATGGCCGCTCGTGCCCCGAGATTGCGCGCCGCGGCTGGGCCCAGATGGGCTTGCTGGAGAAGCTTGACGCCCGGATGACGGCGCACCACCTTAGCGGTGCCATCCGTCGAACCGTCGTCGACTACGATCACCTCGTAGAGGTCGCGTGAAATGGACTGATCTTCAAGAGAGCGCAGACACGCGACCATCTGATCTGCCGCGTTCCTGACCGGCGCAATGACGGATATCACGAGGAGCTTCCTTCCGGGTTTGCTGGCAGAAGTATAGCACACTCGCACGCACGAGGAAACTTTGCCACCTCAAGAGTAGCGTGCGAGATTGGGGAGTTATCTCTCCTCCACCCCACCCAGGGCGGACGTGCGCCCCTACGCATCCGGAGGGACATAGCCGTCTCAGGCGGTTGGTAGAGCAAATCGGAACGTGGTGGACTTGCCGGGCTCACTTTCGACCCAGATGCGTCCGCCGTGGGCCTCGACCAGTCCCTTGGCAATATATAAGCCAAGGCCAAGGCCCGGCACTCGGTCCGCCACGGCGGTCTTTGTCCTGTAGAACCGTGTGAACAGCTCCGGCACTTCCTCAGGCGGTATGCCCGGTCCCAGGTTGGTCACGGATACGATTACCTCACCCGGCGCAGGCTCAACCCGGACCAGAATCTCCGAGTCCGGGTAGGAGTATTTCGCGGCATTGGACAACAGGTTCGTAAACACCTGCTCCAATCGGCCCGAGTCGGCCTGGATATTGGGCACGTCGCCGAGAATCGACAGCCGCACCGCGTGACCCTTGGTCAGCTCCTCTGAGTAGCCTACCAGGCCCTTTGCCAGGGCCGCGATGTCTACCCACTGCTTCTGCACCTTCAATTGTCTGGCCTCTAAGCGGGATACGTCTAGCAGGTCGGATATCATTCTTTCGAGGCGCCTGCTGCCGCGAGCCATAACCTCGATCTTGGCTCGGATCTGCTCGGAGATGCCCAGGTCATCTGCTCGTTTGATAAGGTAATCGCCGTAACCGCGGACGACCGCGATAGCGCTGCGGAGGTCGTGCGCGACGACCGACACGAACTCCTCCCGCTGACGCTCCATTTCCCGCAGCGGCGTGATATCTCGGAAGACGACGATGCCCAGCGCTACACGACCGCTTTCATCCCGCACCGAGCTTGCGCCCAGCAGCAGGTCACGCCGCCGGCCGTCACGCGCATTCAGGACTAGCTCGTGCTCTGTAAGCACTTCCCCGCGCAGCGCGCGCATCAGGGGGCATTCCTCAGCCGGAACGATCTGACCGTCAGGATACCGTATGTCCAGCAGGGCCGAGAAATCCTCTAAGCGCCGGGGCGTCGCCTCGCCCGGACCGAAGCCAAGGATCGAAAGGGCCTTGTGATTGATGTGAACTACATCGCCCTGAACGTTGGCCACAATAACGCCTTCAGCCATATTATCGATGACGGCGTCCAACTCCGCGGCGTGGCTGCGCGCGGCCCTGGCCAACTCCTCCGCATGCCGGTATAGGCGTGCATTGTCGATAGCTACGGCGAAGATGCCGGCCACGGCGTGGATGGTTTCGAGCTCGCGCTCGGAGTAGTGGCGAGGCTCGCGGTTAACGTAGCTGATTACCCCCACGATGCGCGTGCCAACTCTAAGCGGTACGGCGACGATACTTCGCGCGCCCCTTGCCTCTGGCAAAGGCTGGACCTCGACGAACTCGCGGGCCAGCACCGACGTGTCCTCCACCACCTGAAGCTCGCCAGTGGCTGCGGCACGTGCGGCGAGGAACGGCGCGTCCAGAGGGATCTCGCCCAATGCTTTCGCGGGCACCGGCGATGGACCGCGCCGTATCAACAGTTGGAGCCGTCGCCGACTCCAGTCCACCGCCCAGACGCCAGCGCTATCGGCGCCAAGCGTGCTAAGCGTCTGGTACAGGATGGCCTCCGCCGCACGCTGAAGATCGAGCTCTCTGGCAAGTGCCTGTGTCACCGTCGTAACTACGCGCCAGTGTCTTTCCCTGTCTTGCAGGCTGGCCACTGCTCGGTGCAACTGGTCGGCCAGGTTGTTGAAGCAGTTGCCAAGCGACTCCAGCTCGTCACCCGTGCGAATGCGCACCCTGCGAGATAGCTCGCCTCGCGCCAGGGCCTGGGCACAATCTGCCATCTTTCCTATTGGGTGAACAAGGTTCCATGCGAGCGCCGCGCCGACGAGGAGGACTATCACTGTCACGCCACCAAGGCCCAGCATCTGCGCGCGCACGCGTTCTGCCGCGGGAGCAAGGGCCACCTGCCTGGCGACACTCACGCCAACCACCCAGCCGTATTCGGATACCGGATGAACGGCAACCATGCGCGCGTCGCCCAGCGGCGAGCTAACGGACGCAAAGCGTCCTGGAATGCCGCGCAATGCGACTTTGATGGGCTCAAACCAGGAGAGGTCTCGCTCGTCCCACGACAAGGCCGGCCGGGCCATACTGAAGGCAAGGCGCGCTTCACGATCGGTCAAGAATATCTCCTGCCCCTCGCCCAACTGCGCCTTCTCGGCCAGATGTCTGAAGTGGTCAAAATCAAGGGCGATCTGGACTCGTCCCGCCACGCCTCCGGCCAAACCGTCTTGAATCTGCGCACTAACGATCGCCGTGGCCAACTTACCCATACTCTTGAGCTTCTCGTTGGCTATCGGGACGACGCCGGAGATGTCCACCTGGTCTCCGGGCGTCGCAGGCAGAAACTGCCCGTGGATGGCGCCATCAAGTGTTGGCTGTTCTTCGTCCCCGACCAGAGAACTGGCCAATTCCAGGCCACTGGGCGCAAGGACAGTGATGGCGAGATACTCGGAGTGCAGAGGAGCTATGGCCTGGAGATACGCTCTGACTGGCGCGCGATCTCCCATGCGCAGAGCTGGATCGCGGGCCAGATGCGACACAAGCGCGCGAGCGTGCTCCATTTCCGATTGGACAAGCGTGGCCATTGCCCTGGTCATGCCCATTTGGTGGTCGAGGGCAGATGACTCGAGGCGGGTCGACTCTTGGTCGTGATTGTAAGCCTCCAGGGCGATCACTGGGAGCAGGATGAGGAGCAGGCAAACAAACAGTTTGCGGCTCAAGCTGGCGCTAAGCACTGCCCAAGGCATGGGTCAACCCTCCAATCGGAAGAATCAAACCCGCCAAGAAACTTTGGGTCCCCAGCTCTGCCGCCCCGCCCGCACATTTGACCTGCAAAGTCAACTCGTGGCGGAGTTTCTAAGGGCCGGCCATTTGACACGAGTGGCTAGGTCAACGTTAGGCCAGCGGATCTTTGAGACAGCTATTCAGCACGCCGCACAAAGGCGTGTGGTTTGAACCTAGCACAGGCGTGGGCTGCTCGTCAAGAGTATTTTTCTCCTATTCTCACCTAATCCTTACCCAAGATGCTGACGGCATAGTCGACGAAGGACAGGTTGACAAGCTTATCGACGTCTGCCTTCTCATTCGGTTTTATGAGCCCCTCACCCGTGAAGGAATCCTGGTGATCTTGTCATGAGTATTGCCCAAACTTCTTGGCTGCGCCAACCAAGGCGATCACATTTTCCTTTGGCGTGTCGCGTGGAAGCAAGCAATCGGCACTCAGAATGTAGCCACCTCCTTTCGCGGCGCGCTCGATACATTCACGAGACTCCTGCTCCACCTGCTCCGGCGTTCCTTCGAGCATCGTCTCGACTGTTCTGACGTTGCCCATGATACACACGCGGTGTCCGTATTGTTGCTTGAGACGGGACAGGTCCGTCCTGTCGATGTGCAAGATGTCTACTCCCAGGTCACACACGAGGTCCAGGCGATCGTTCCAGTCGCCACAGTTGTGGAACAGCACCTTGATCCCCTTTGCCTTAAGGCGGGAGACGAACTTCTGCATAGGAGGAAAGCCAAATTCCTGATAATGCTGCCGCGAGATGCAAGAGGCATTGGCCAAGGGATTCACAGTCCGAATCACGTCCGCTCCGGCCTCGACGAGGGCCTCCGCGTAGAACGCGGCCACGGGCACGAAGTAGTCGGTCAAATTTTTGACAAAGGAAGGGTTGCGGACAAAGTCGCGGTAAAGGTTTTTCAGACCGTAAAGCGTGGCGGCGATCTCGAACGGCGAATTCACCATACCAAGCACGGCAACGCGGCCCTCGGTGCGGCGCTTCAGCTTCTCGATCATCTCCATTGCGCGAGGACAACGACCGCCTGTGCGCGGATCGAACGCTGGCAATCGATTCAGATCGTCGGGAGTCCTCAAGAGAGGCTCGACAACGGCCGGGGGATCGTCCGCGCGGTAGATGACCTTGGCGCCGAGGGCTTCTTCGATGTTCAGCGAGAAGATGTCGTAAACGCCGTCGTCGCCCAGGTCGAGGTTGCACTTGACCTGGGAATCGACGCACTTGTCTACGTCGACGTAGCACTCGGACAACCTGTAGCCCGCGTACTTTACCCCACAAACCTTCGTGCTGGGAAGCACGGGCACGCGATCCGCTGCCCTCAGCTCCGCGGCCGCCAGCACCCGCTCCAGCGACGTCATCTGTTCTTTTTCTGCCACAGGCAGCCTCCCGAAATGCTCAAAATGTGCGAGCGCAAGGGACGCACCAGGCCAGCTTGGTCGTCGATATGCCGGGCAGATCCAGTGAGCGTGCACAAGATTAGCAGCGGTACCGCCAACCCTCTGCGCCGCTTGCATCATAGCACGGCTGTCCGGTGGTGTCAATCGTGTGTCGCCGGCCTGGTACAGCAAGGGCGCGGGGCCTTGATTAATCAAGGTCCCACGGGTGGGCGCAGGCAAGCCTGCGCACTCCAAGACGGAGCTGGCTTGTGCTATAAGCACAAAGACGAGCCTCGCGTTTCGTAATGCGGGCACATGGACAAAGGTTTGTGACCGTGGTATCATTTGTGTCAACGGCACTATTTGGACTGATAGCACAGCCGCACGCTTGTTCGAGAAACGGGAGGGCGATGGCGACCGTCGAAGACATCTGGCAACTGGCGCTGCCTGCAGGTACTGAATTGGCAGGGGGACAGAGCGGACTTCATCGCGAGGTCACGTGGGCAGTGCGGCTATCCCCGCGACCGCCCGCATTCGCGGGCATAAAGGGCGGCGAAATCGCCCTCGTTTCCGTATCTTTGCTCAGGATCCTCGACGAACGGCTGACTCTGTGTGAGGTCGTGGAACGGCTGTGCGAAATGGGCGTCGTGGCCGTAGCCGTGTTAGGGCCCGTCACGTCCGAGGCGACGCAGGCGAGCGACGACCGAGGCATTCCTCTCTTTGCCCTGCCGGACGGTTCCAGCCTGCAAGAACTGGAGCAATCCGTTACTCGCACGATCATCGAGACACGCACCGAGCTTTACCAGCGGAGCCAGGAGATTTACCGACAGTTGACGGAGCTGGCTATCGAAGGCAAAGGGGTGCCGTCGATTGTCGAGCGTCTTGGCCAGATCGTCGGCAAGGGAGTGGTGCTCGAAGACGACCAGCTTCGCGTAAAGCTGTACTCCCCGTCCAGGAGGAATTCTGTCACAGAGGATGTTGTACACCAAGCCCTGGCACAGAGCGAGGGTGGCCTTCGGCGATGGGCCAGTGGGCTGAATGCGAGCCCGTCCGATCCGCCGGTGGCCAGGTTCGACGTAAACCACATGGGTCTCTCCCGCCTAACCGCTCCCATTCTTCAGAAGGATGGCGTTTGGGGATACGTGTCGATGCTAGGCCGGAGGCCGGAACTCTCTGAGGCAGATCGCCTTGCCGTTGCTCGGGCGGCGGCGGCCTGTGCAATCGAGTTAGCGAGAGAAAGAGCGGTGCTCGAAGCGCAGGATCGTATGCAGGCGGATTTTGTAGATGACCTTCTGGTAGGCAACTTCCCCAATGCCGAAGCCATGTGGGGACGCGCCAAGCGCCTGGGCTACGAACTGAGGCCGCCATACGTCGTCGCGGCTATCGATGTGGCGCAACAGCTCGCCAAGCACGCCAACAGGTCAAACGGTACCGGCTCATCTGGTGGTGAGGTAGTCGTTTGCGAGGCTTTTGAGCAAGAGCTCGCCAGGATCGAGCCTCGGGCCATCTATTCGCTGAAGGACGCCACGATAAGACTGGTCTACCCGGTGACCGAAGACGTCGAAGTCCTGCTGCTCAAGAAGCTTGCCGGCAACGTACGTGACAGCCTCACGATGCGCCTTGGCGGCAAGTCGTCCGTGGGCATCGGGCGCGTTCAGGCCGGCATGGACGGGCTTCCGCTGACCAATCAGGAGGCACGTCAGGCGCTTTCGATAGGGTCGCGCTTGTTTGGGGAAGGTTGTGTGTCCTATTTCGGCGACCTTGGCATATATCGGCTGCTATTTGCGATCAAAAGCGAACCCGAGCTGCAGACGTTCTACGGCGAAACCCTTGGTAAGCTTTTGGAGTATGATCGCAGGAACCGTGCGGAGCTCGTTAAGACGCTGGAAGCCTATTTCGCTTCCTGCAACAGCCCGAGCGAAGCAGCTCAAATGCTGCACACGCATCGCAATACATTGCTCTATCGCCTCAACCGGATACGTGAAGTGGCGGGCCTCGACCTGGACGATGCGGAGACTCGCCTCGCCCTGCACCTCGCACTGAGGGTCGGCGAAACCTTGAAGTACAACGTGTAGTGAGTTGAGGGGGTTTACGCCAGATTGCAGAAATGCCTGAGCCCAACCCCACCCCGGGCGGACAGCGGACGTCTCCCGACCTGTCGGGATCCCGTGTCGGGACGCCCCTACGTTTCTGCAACAGTACCTGAAGTTGACCTTATAGCACCGAGTTGAGCACAATCGTCTCATCTCGATTGGACCCGACGGAGACGATGGCCAAGCGCACGCCGATCAGCTCGGCCAGGCGCTCGACGTAATCCCTGGCCTCGCGAGGCAAGTCGTCATACCGCTTGATGTGACTGATTCTGCTTTGCCACCCTGGATGCTGCTCATAAATAGGCTCACACTTCCTCAGATCGATCGGCAACTGCTCGTAAGTTGTGCCATTGTGTCGATAGCCGGTGCAGATCTTAAGAGTGGGCAGCTCATCAAGAATGTCCAGACGAGTGACAGCCAGAGAGCCAAATCCGTTGAGGCGAGCGGCATAGCGAGCTACCACGGCATCGAACCACCCAATCCTGCGGGGGCGTCCCGTCAGGGTGCCGTACTCGTGGCCGCGCTCCCTGATCACGTCGCCCAAGTCATCGTCGAGCTCTGTGGGGAAAGGTCCTCCACCCACGCGCGTAGTGTAGGCTTTGTATACCCCGACAACGTGGTCAATCTGGGTTGGGCTCAGCCCCAGTCCGGTGCAGGCGGCGCCAGCGGTAGGTGACGAGGAAGTGACGTAAGGATACGTTCCGAAGTCCACATCCAGCAGCGTCCCTTGGGCGCCCTCCAGGAGGACGTTCTGACCAGAGGAAATGGCGCCGTGAATGATCACGTTGGTGTCGGTGATATGGTTTGCCAGGCGAGCTCCGAAGGCTAGATACCTTTCCAGCGTCTCTTCCAGGGGAACCGGCGGCGTATCGTAGAGCTTGCTGATGATGCGGTTCTTCTGCTCCAGGACGAAGCTCAGCTTCTCGGTGAGGACGTCGCGGTCGAGCAAATCGCCCATGCGGATGCCCACTCGCGCGACCTTGTCGGCGTAGGCTGGGCCGATACCGCGCCCCGTGGTGCCGATGTTGTTGGCGCCCTTTGCCGCCTCTTCCAGCCGGTCCAGCAGAACGTGGTACGGCATGATTGCGTGCGCGCGATCGCTGACAAACAGATTGTCGACCCGAACACCTCGGCTGGTCAAGAGGTCGATTTCGTCGATCAAGGCTTTGGGATCGACGACGACGCCGTTGCCGATCAGGCAAACTCGCCGCGGATCAAAGATGCCGGCGGGTACCAAATGAAGGCGAAACTCGCCCAAAGGATTGATTACCGTGTGCCCGGCATTATTGCCGCCCTGGTAACGGGCCACAAGCGAGGCATGCTCGGCCAGGAGGTCGACGATTTTCCCCTTGCCTTCATCACCCCACTGAGCACCCACCACGGCCACAACAGCCATGTCAATGTCCCCCTTCGTTGAATAACCGACTGCTTGGTGACGACGAGCGGACGGGTGCTAAGATGTCATCCATCCGCTGCCTACGCCCTGCCGCTACTGCCAAAAAGCTCCATTTTGTAGGAAACCACGAATTTCACTGCTTGTCGCCCGGGCGCCAGGAGCTTGCGCAGGTCAATTTCGTCCGGCTGTGTCGCGAGCACTTCACGAAGTGCCCCGACGAAGGCCAGTCGCAGATCGGTGTCGATGTTGATCTTCTGAATACCGAGCCTTATGGCCTCCATAATGGCTTCGTCCGGCACACCTGCCCCCTTCGCCAGCTTGGCGCCGGCCCCGTATTGCAAAGCCTTTTCGAGACTGGCCCTCGCGACACCAGAAGCTCCGTGCAGGGCCAAGGCAATGGGAATGGCTTGGGCAATCTCACGCAAGCGAGCAAAATCCAACCTCGGCTCGCCCTTGAACTTGTAGGCGCCGTGTGAGGTCCCGACCGCCACTGCGAGAACATCGCATCCGGTCTCCTCTACGAAGGTGGCGGCTTCGGACGGATCGGTTAGGCTCGCCTCGCGTCCGTCGACCGACACCGCGTCCTCGATGCCCACCAAGCGACCCAGCTCAGCCTCGACCGAGACCCCAGCATCGTGGGCGATGTCGATGACCTGCCTCGTCATAGCCACGTTCTCGGCGAAGGGCAGTCTGGAGGCGTCTATCATCACCGATGTCCAGCCGTGCTCTATGCACTCGACGACCGTATCGACATCGAGCCCGTGATCGAGATGGAGCGCCACCGGCACCGAGGCCTCGTCGGCAAAGCTCCGGATAACGTCGCGGATGTGCGATATGCCGGCGTACTTGATGGCTGACGGACTCGTGCTCACTATTACCGGCGACCTCTTGTCGACTGCCGCCTCGACGATGGCCTGTGTCACCTCGAGATTGCTCGTGTTGAAAGCGCCGACGGCGTAACCGTCGCGCTTTGCGGCCTGCAAGATTTCCCTACTCGAAACCAGGACCATCGGTCCCACCCCTCCCCGGGGCAACCACGCAGGGTTGCCCCTACGGACCAGCTAGTTCTTGGCGCGAAACTTGGCTGATGCGCCCCGCCGGCCCAGGGCGTGCTTCCGCGGAAGGACGCCCCTACGTCGTTCCATTTTGCACCACAAGCTAGCCAGGAGCCGTTGCCGGTCGCCTCCAATCGGCCTGCACCTGCCTGCCGAATCGAGACCTGGCGGGCAACAGCAACCCGTATTATATCACATCCGGCGATTTCTTCTAAGGCGTCTGAGCGTCCTGTCCGAGGATGATGAGGATGTCTACGTCGACGTTGTCTGCAGAGGAACTCGAGCGGACGTTCTTCTGAGTGACCTTCATAACGTCGGTAAGAGTTTTCACGGTCCGTTTTTTGTCACCGTAGTCAATGATAACCGTCTCCTTGTAGTCGGCCGTGGCGTTGCCGATCCTGGTGATGGTGTATCCTAGACCGCGCAGCTTGTTCGCCACAGCGCCTGCAAGCCCGGATCGCTCTGTGCCGTTCTGCACCTCGATTCTGGCCGATTCCTCTTTCAGCCGCGGATCGGAAAACAGCTCGTTCAAGAGCTTCGAGAGGTCCTGCTTGTTGGCCACGAGGACCGAGCCATCGCGGTTCACGTCGGCGATCATACTTTCATCTATGGCCTTGCTCACGATATTCTTGGTATCGAAATCCTTGGCCAGCCGCGCCAAGGAGAGGATGTCTGTGGCGGAAAGATCGGTCTGGATGGACTGGCGCAGAGTATTCAACAAGGTCGGTAGCCTTGGCAAGAGATTGAGCTGGAGCGCCTGGCTACGCGCGGCAAACAAGACCTTTTGCTGGCGCTTCATTCGATAGATGTCGCTATCCGAGTGGCGAGACCTGGCGTACTGCAGCGCGGTTCTACCATCCATTCTCTGCAAACCAGCGGGGATGTAGACTCGCATCACGCCGTAGTTTGAGGAGGGGTACTCGTCGTCCTTGACAGGCCTATCTACGTCGATGACAACTCCCCCGATCGCATCGATCAGCCTCTCGAAGCCCTGGAAGTCGACCAGAGCGTAGTTATGGAGAGGGATGCCCAGCAACTCCTGCACGGCCCTCTTCGCCAGAGCAGGGCCGTTGCCGCGCTTCTCCACCTCGCCGAAGAAGTAGGCCGTGTTTATCTTGTTTTGGCCGTGGCCGGGGATGGAGGCCCAGAGGTCACGAGGGATGGACAGCACGCCAGCGGATTTGGTCACTGGATCGATGGTGAGCACGATCAAGGTGTCGCTGCGTGTCGGCTGGCCCCGCTCATCCTCCCGCTGGTCAAGCCCGAGCAGAAGGATGTTCACGCGGTCCGTCCCCGTCCACATCGGCAAAGCATCTATCGAGTCGCCACTCCCAAAATCGATGCCCAGGATTGGCGCAGATGGACGAGGAACCGGTATCCAGCTAAAGACCGAGCTCACCTTCGTAAGGAAGAGGCACCCGAAATAGAGTCCCCCCAGGACAAAAAGCGAGAACACCACCGGGAAAACAATCGACAGTCCTCTGGACCGTCTGCCCGGCCTAACAGCGCCTTTTGTCGATGGACTGAACTCGCGATACTCTCGACGTCTACGGTCACGCACAGTCTTCCCTCTGAAGGCTTGCAAGCTGGGCAACATTATAGCACATTCGTTTTTGAAATCCCAACGAGCGGTCGTCAGATTGACATGGGCGTACGCCAATGCTATGATGGCCCGGATGGAAACAAGAAGGAACTCGAATGCCGACGAAATGACGCCGCGCGAGCGGGTTCTAACTGCTATTCGCAACGGGCAACCCGACCGTGTCCCGGTACTGCCCGCGTACCAGGCGGGTATGATGAGCCGGGCCCACTGCAGGTTCTCGGAATGCTTTTCGAATGGCGACACGTTTGTGGCCGCGGCGGTGAAGTGCTACGAGGACTTAGGGTTCGACGGGATTTTTGATTTCGGGATGCCGCCGATGATCGCCGAGGCGGCCGGAGCCACGCTAGTCATCGCGCAGGACAATCCTCCCGTGCCGGGAGAACCGGTCGTGAAGACATACGACGACCTCGACGCTTTGCAGCCGCGCGACGTGCGGTCCAAGGGCCGTGTACCGCACCTGCTCTCGATAATCTCGCGGATGCGTAAGGCATTGGGCCCCGACGTGGCGATCGTGGCGTCAGGGCCTATTCCTTTCCGCATCGCGGATTGTATGCGGGGCACGCAGGGCTTTTACAAGGATCTGATTCGCAACCCCGCGTTCGTGAAGAGGCTCGTAGATTTTGGCGTGCAACCGTGCATCGAGTACGCCGAGGCGGCCATCGAGGCCGGTGCGGATATGCTGATGATCCCCGATGCTCTTTCGGGCAAGACGGCCATCTCCCGCAAGCACTACGAGGAGTTCAACTACCCTTATGCCAAGAAAGTATTCGACGCGCTGAACGCGAAGGGCATCCCCTACTGGCTGCACACCTGCGGGGACTGGAGCGACAGGTTCGATCTAGCTACAGAAGGTCCGCCGTGTCTGCACCTCGCCGCCGAGGCCGATCTGGCGCAGCTCAAGTCTCTGTACGGCAGCAAGATCAGCTTCGCGGGCAATGTCAGTTCTGTAGACGTGATGCTATTGGGCAGCGTCGAGGACGTGACACGCGAAGCACGCCGGTGCATCGAAAGAGGTGCGCCGGGGGGTGGATTCATTCTCAGCGCCGATTGCGCGGTTCCTCCGGCGACCCCAGAACAGAACCTCCACGCGCTGGTGGCGGCCGCCAGGGAGTATGGCAGGTACTGATCCCAGCTTTGACACCACACATGCCTGGTGGTATGATAGTTTCACTTGGAGCTTCGCGTCGTGGTGATCGGCGGGCAACGTAGTTTTGTCGTGGGACACTGGAAGCAGGTTGTTACATGGACGAGAGCGCCCAGAGGCAAGGACAGATCAGCATCTACGCCGGCGAGGTGAGGGCCAGGACGGCTATGGAGCTTGGGCTCGTCGCCCATGCTCTCGGGCAGCATCAACGGGTCTGCGTGGTGCAGTTCATGCGCTGCAAGGACGGGCTCGGCGGGTTGGACATCCTGGACCAACGACCGGACCTGACGCTGCGGAGTAGCGAGATCTCGGAGCAGTTTTGCGCCACCTGCTCTACTTTCGGCGATCAGCTTTCGGCTCTGAAGAAGATGCAGGATGCCAGGGAAGCTATCGTGTCCGAGTCGTTTGACGTGGTGGTGCTCTCCGAGATAACGTCCGCCATCGCCTGCGGCTTTGTGGAAGAGCAAGAGGTCGTGAGCCTGTTGAGACAAAGGCCGGCTGGGACCGACGTCGTGGTCATAGGGGCTTGCGTCCAGCCGCGGCTGGGCGAGTTAGCGGACAGCGTGACGGAGACCATCCTGATAGAACGAAAAGGGGATGTTGTCGAGTCGATGGGTATCGAGTACTGGCGTGAGAGCAGCCAGGTATCGTCGTAAAGGCAGGCTCCAAACCTGCCCCGGCGTCCCCCGCGCAAGACCCTTGCTTCCGCGCTTTTTCGTAGAAGTTCCCACACCGAGTCAGGAGGTGACCGAAGGTGATCACTACTTCGAGTGCAGCGCAAACCCAGGGTGAAGAAGGCCGAAAGCGGATAGTCGCCGGCGTCTGCGGCATCTGCCCGGGCGGTTGTGGGGTGAACGTGGAATTGGTCGACGGCAAGATCGACCGCATCTTGCCGCTTGCCGGCCACCCCGTCGACATAGTTTGCGTGCGAGGCGCCCACGCCAAAGAGATCGTATATTCTCCTGACAGGTTGAAGTACCCGCTGGCCAGGGCGGGAGCCCGAGGCGAGGGCCGATTCGAGAGGACGACCTGGGACGAGGCTCTGGATCGAATTGCCAGCAAGCTGCAGGAGATCAAACAGAGCTTCGGCCCCGAGGCTGCGCTAACCTATTCTGGGCGAGGCACATTCGACGTCGCCCTGGTAGACAGCTTCTCACCGCCAGGCGTGAACATTCCCGGGATGCTGAGCCCGCTCTTCCCTTTTGGGTCCCCAAACAACGCTGGTTGCTCTTCGCTCTGTTTCGTATCTTACGGCATGCTGGCCGCGGTTCCGACGTTTGGCTCGGACATCCGCTCGACCTACGCCGACTATGGCAAGTCGAAACTAATAGTGGCCTGGGGCGCCAACGCGGCCACCGATTCACCGCCCATGGCGATGAGGAGGACACTCAGCGCGAAGAAGAGGGGCGCTCGGGTGATAGCCATCGACCACCGGCGCTCGGAGATAGCACAAAAAGCAGACGAATGGATGTGCATACGACCGGGCACCGACGGGGCGCTGGCACTGGCCATGATGAACGTGATCATAGGTGAGAACCTGTATGATCGGGAGTTCGTAGAGAAATGGACGGTTGGGTTCGACGAGCTTCGCCAGTACGTCCAGGCGTTTCCGCCCGAGGTAGGCGAGGCGATAACGTGGGTACCCAAAGAAAGAATAGTCGAAACCGCCCACGCCATCGCCACGGCCAGGCACGCTACGCTGAATATGTACACTGGCCTAGAGTATACCAACAGCGGCGTTCAAAACATTCGGGCGGTCTTCGTCCTCTGGGCGATCACCGGTAACCTCGACGTGCCGGGCGGCCTGATGTTTCGGCCCAAGGTGAACAGTCCTTTCCGCCGCACCGACATGGACCGTCCGACCCAGCCCAAGCCAATCGGCTACGACAAGTACCCGCTGTACTGCGATCTAACTAAGTCGGCTCATTTCATGGAGACGGATCGCGCCATCCTGGAGGGCGATCCCTATCCGGTCAAGGCGCTGTTGATCAACGGCGCGTCTATCATCACCGGCTACCCGGATCCCGAGCGGTGGAAGCGCTGCTTTGAGAAGCTGGACCTGTTGGTGGTTATGGATCGTTTCATGACCGCCGATGCCCTGTACGCCGACTTCGTTTTGCCGGCGACGACTGGTTTCGAGAACCTCGCGTACCAGCGCTACCCGAGTGGCTGGGCGCAGTTGCGGCCAAGAGTTATCGAGCCTCTGGCGGAGGCGAGGAGCGATTACACGTTCTACGTCGAGCTGGCCAAACGGCTGGGCTACGGGGATCTGTTCCCTCAGAGTGAGGAGGAGTTGGTCCAGTTCGCTTTCGAAGGCTCCCCCGTTTCCGTTCAACAACTCGCAGATAATCCGGTGGGCGTCAGGTACAGCATCGGCCCTATGGAGTACAGGAAGTACGAGAAGGGCCTGTTGCGCAAAGATCGTCGGCCCGGCTTTGACACACCGTCGGGCAAGGTCGAGATCGCCTCCAGCCTTCTGGCCAAGTACGGCTACGATCCCTTGCCGGTGTATCAGGAGCCACGGGAAGGGCCAATTAGCACACCGGAACTAGCCCGGACTTACCCGCTGGTCTTAAACTCGGGAGCCAGACTGCAATCGGCTTTCCGCTCTCAGCATCTAAATATCCCGGGACTGCTCAAGCTTCAGCCCGAGCCACAGGTCATCGTGCACCCCGGCGATGCGGGCCCGCGTGGCATAGCGGACGGCGACAAGGTTTTCGTGCAGACGCCGCGAGGCAAGGTGCGGTTCACGGCCAGGGTGACGGATGGCATCGTTCAAGGGGCGGTCGAGGTCAACGTCGGCGGCGGAAGCCCTATCCACGCCCCGGCCTGGCGAGAGTCAAACACCAACTACCTCACGGACTTCGACAACCGGGACAACATCTCCGGCTTCCCGGTGCTCAAGGCGCTGCTTTGCGAGGTGCGGAAGGCTGAGGGGTGACAACGCACACTCGTTGATCGTTCGGGGAGGCCGAGGGCAAACATCGCAGCCTCGTTGATTCTCGACGGTTTCAGGTATCGCGAGCCGCTGTGCGGCGTCGAGTGATGGATATGGGTCTCTCGGCAGTGTAAGCGGGAGGACTCAAATGCGGACCGCTGTCGCTTGGTTGCTGGTGGTGGGGGTGGTGGCGGCAACATTGGAATTCTTGCCCCTGCTATTACAAGCCGCACGGTGGCCACTCCTCAAAGAAGTCCCTCGCCCACGGCATCGCCGAAGCCAACCAGCACACCATTTCCTCCAGCGCGGGTCATGGCGTCGGCGGAGTTGAGTGCGGAAGCCAAAGGGAGAGCCTCGTATCGGCCGTTAGCGACGTATCGCACAAAGTCCGGCAGCTTTAAGAACATTGTCGTCCATGCTGGCGCGAGCCGAGAGCAAGTAGTTGAGCTCGCGAGGTATCTCCATAGGATCGATCCCTTTAGCCGCTATCAAATCTTCGACGATGACTCACAGTTTCAACAGTTCATGCTTAATGACGTTAACTACCCCGATCCGATGTATCCCCTCCCGGAGCAGTGGGCCAGAGCGCACTTTGTTTTTCAGATCAATGAGGCTGAGCGGCTTGACGGTAAGGGAATGCAATGGATGTTGCTCAACTGGATGGGAATACCGCTTGGGGAGTTAGATTGATCGCAGACTATCATGGGGATGCCGCTAGGCAGTTGAGATGGAGTCGACGGAATTGCTGGAGATGGAGAGCGTGGAGCAGTTGCAGAGGAACTGCCACTACTGGCCAAGCTTTATTGGGTGAGTGGCGTCAGACTGCGGTATAATGGGGGCACAGTGACTCATGCGGAGGCGAAGCACCGATGCTACCAAAGCGCGTCAAAGATCGAGTGGAACCTTGGAGGAAGAGACTGTACTTACCAGCCTATTCGGTTTCCGAGGCTGCCAGGTATGCGCATACTCGTCCGCAAACCGTTAGCCGGTGGCATGCGACGGCGTTGTTGTCAGATAGAGGAAGAGGTAAACCGTTGTCCTACCTGCAGCTCGTCGAGGTCGCTTTCGTCGCCACCTTTCGGCAGCTCGGCGTGCCCTTGCAGAGAATCCGCAAAGCCCGCGACTACCTGGCTCAGAAGTTCGACAGCGAACATCCATTCGCCGAAATCCGTCTCAAGACCGAGGGGCATCACGTTTTGCTAGATTTGCAGGAAGTCGAGCCGGATGCCGACCTGGGCGTCCTCGTCGTCGCCGACAAGGACGGCCAAGAAGCGTGGCAGGGTATGGTAGGAGAGCGATTCGCCGAGTTCGACTACGAGAGTGGACTTGCGGTCAGATGGTATCCCGAGGGGAAGTCCCAGCCCGTCGTAATCGATCCTCGCATCTACTTCGGTGCACCGACTGTCTGCGGGATTCCGACCTGGGCCATCAAAGGCCGATACGAGGCGGGGGAATCCATCGACGAAATCGCGGCAGATTTTGAATTGGGGGACGAGCAAATAGTTTATGCTCTAGCTTTCGAGGGTGTCGAAGCGGCGTGATCTTCTTCTTCGATCGCAACGTAGGTACAACGATACCAAAGGTTCTTGGCCAGTTCAGGCTGCCGAGCACTGGTTCCGAACCACCGGTCAGGATTGAATATCACCAGAAGCATTTCAGGGCGAACACGCATGACGATGAGTGGCTGGCCATCGTCGGCGACTATGAATGGATAGTGCTCGGCCAAGATTCCAAGTTTCACCAAAGACCTAACGAACTGGCTGCCATCAAAGAGCACAACGTGGGCTGTTTCTAACTGCCTCCTCCAGCAATCCAATTCGTATGGTTGGCTTGCTTCTTGCTGGAAGTGTCATGGGAACGGTGCATCAATTCAGGGGGAATATTTCCCAACATGCAAGAATTGCAGACACGACGTGGCTTGGTACATAGGTCCTCGCAGAAGACAATCGTCGTGGCCCTGGGTGGCAACGCCATCCTGCAGCCTCACCATCGAGGCACGTTCGAGGAGCAATACGAGAATGTCAGGAAGACGTGCGAGGAGTTGGTGGAGTTCGTCGAAGAGGGGCACAGGATCGTGATCACGCACGGCAACGGCCCTCAGGTGGGAAACATCGTGATCATGCACCAGTGTACCGCCGGCGCGATTCCAGCGATGCCTCTTGACGTGTGCGGGGCCGAGAGCCAGGGGCAAATCGGCTACATGATTCAGCAGAATCTCCGCAACGCCCTGCGCAAGCACGGCATCAACCGAGAGGTAGTGACGGTCACAACGCAGGTGATCGTCGATCGAGGAGATCCAGCGTTCCAGAACCCCAGCAAACCGATAGGTCTCTTCTATTCTGAGGATTACGCGCGCCAGGCCATGGCCGAAACCGGCGAGAAGTGGATCGAGGATAGCGGCCGGGGCTGGCGCAAGGTGGTACCCTCGCCCGACCCCATCAGCATCGTGGAGAAGGAGACGATCAAAGCCCTACTGGCAGCCAGCAATCTGGTCGTCGGCGCGGGGGGCGGTGGCATTCCCGTCACAGTGCAGGAGGATGGCTCCTTGAAGGGCGTCGAAGCCGTCATCGACAAGGACCTGGCGGCACAGCGTCTTGCCGCCGATGTGGGGGCCGAAGTCCTCATGATCCTGACCGACGTCCGCAAGGTCGCCCTCAATTTCCAAACAGGACAGCAAAGAGATCTGGACGTGATGACCCTGGCCGAGGCCAAACGGTACATTGCCGAAGGCCATTTCAAGGCCGGCAGCATGGCGCCCAAGGTCAACGCTGCCATACGGTTCGTGGAAGGAGGCGGCGAGTTCGCCGTGATCGCCGCGATGGAAGAGGCGGTCGAGGCCTTGCACGGATTGGCGGGCTCGCGCTTGATCGAGGGATACAGTTCTACTTGATTCTTGCCACTGTTGCCGCTATACTGCGAACACACGACAGATCGTACCAACTGCGCGTGGTTGCATCGCAGATGCCCCACCCCGCGTCCGCCTGAGGCGGACGGCTACGAGACCCCACCCCCGGCAATATGGGTCACAGCCAAGGGGACTTGACACTGGACGTCGTCAGAAGCAGTTCTGTGGGAGGTGACCCAGGTGCAGATTCTCCGCGTCGATATGGCCGCGCTAAGCACTACCCGCCAGGACATCTCCGATGAGTACGCTGGGTGGGGAGGAAGAGGTCTGATCGCTAAGGTGCTCTTGAAGGAAGTTCCGGCGACATGCTCTCCTCTGAGTCCGGCGAACAGGATCGTGCTGGCCTGTGGCCTCTTTGCCGGGCTCAGGATCTCCAGCGCCGGACGTCTGTCGGTGGGAGCAAAGAGCCCACTTTCAGGCACCATAAAGGAGAGCAACGCCGGTGGAACCGCGGGCGATGCGCTGGCACGCATCGGGCTGCGAGCAATCGTAGTCGAGGACGCACCGGCCGACGCACCTCCTCACGTGCTTCGTGTGGGGAAGAAGGACTCCGAGATCATTCGCGCCGACGAGTATCGCCTTCTGGGAACCTTCGACCTGTGCGATAAGCTCCATCGGCGTTTCGGAGACAAAGTGGCCATAATCTGCATCGGTCCGACCGGCGAAATGAAAATGGCGGCGGCAGGGGTTGCCGTGACAGACATCGACGGCAACCCGAACCGCTACGCGGGGCGCGGCGGGCTGGGCGCGGTTATGGCGTCCAAAGGGCTAAAGGCCATCGTCCTGGAAGAGTGCCGCGATGAAGTGCCGGTGAAGGACAAAGCTGCCTTCAGAGACGCGCTAAAGCGGTATCAGCAGGCGATTCTCGAAAGCCCGCCCACCAGGGAGAAGATGCCCAAATACGGCACGGCCTACATGGTCGACGTAACCCAGCGTCTTGGTGCGCTGCCAACCCGGAACTTCCGTGAGGGGTCGTTCGAGCTGGCCAGCGAGGTCAACGCGGACAAGCTCAGAGAACTCATACTGGCTCGTGGTGGCGAGGGGAACACGACGCACGCCTGCATGCCCGGGTGTCTGGTGCGTTGCTCCAACGTTTTCCCCGACGAGCAGGGCAAGACCATCGTCTCGCCTCTCGAATACGAGAACATCGCGATGCTCGGCATCAACTGTAGCATCGGCTCGCTGGACAAGATCGGCGTGCTAAATCGGCTCTGCAACGACTATGGTCTGGACACAATCGAGATCGGCGCCGCGATTGGCGTGGCTATGGAAGCAGGGCTGCTAGAGTTTGGCGATGCCGATGGTGCCATTCAGCTGCTGAAGGAGGTTGGCGAGGGCACGGTTCTGGGAAAGGTGCTTGGCCAGGGCGCGGCCGTCACTGGTAAGGTCTTCGGCGTCGACCGCGTTCCCGTCGTCAAGGGGCAGGCGCTGGCCGCGTACGACCCGCGAGGCATCAAGGGCATTGGAGTGACCTACATCACCTCGCCAATGGGGGGCGACCACACGGCCGGACATACCGTGAACACGAAGATCGATCACCACCTGCCGGGCGGGCAGGCCGAAATGTCACGGACGATGCAAATAAGGGCTGCCGCGTACGATGTGGTGAACATCTGCTCCTTCCTCGTCGGCGCCCTTGGTGCCAGGCCAGATCTGATCACCAATCTTTTGAACGCCATTTATGGCACGGATTATGGCCCGGAGCATCTGACCGAGCTCGGCAAGGAGACAATCAGAAACGAGAAGGCCTTCAACAGGGCGGCCGGTTTCACCACGGCCCACGACCGCTATCCCGAGTTCATTATGAACGAGGCCCTGCCGCCATTCGATCTGACGTTCGACGTGCCGCTGGACGAGATAGATAGGGTGTCTGCATCGTTGGCCGAGTAGAGACGGCCGTGCCGACAATCGCCCGTGGAACGACGGCTAGGCCAACCGCGCCAAGAGAATTCCTATTTCATACAGTAGAATGAGGGGGATGGCCACGATGGCCTGATTGATCGGGTCGGGTGTAGGGGTGATGATGGCGGCGGCGACGAAAACACCTACGATGGCAAACTTCCGGTACGAGGCCAGCTTCTTCGCCGTGACGACGTGGATCTTGGCGAGGAAGAACACCAAAAGAGGCGTCTCAAAGGAAAGGCCGAGCCAGAACAGCATCGTCGAAACGAAAGATATGTAACTGCCAACTTTGATAAACGGCGTCGCTATCGAGCTGAAAGTAAGCAGATAGTTGACGGCGAATGGCAGGACGAGGAAGTAGCCGAACGCCAGTCCGCAGGCGAAGCTGAAGAAGACGGCGGGCAGCAGCCAGTAGAAATATCTCTTCTCGGCACCGGTGAGGGCTGGCGCGATAAACAGCGTGAACTCATAGACCAAGACCGGCAGGGCCAGAGCGACCCCCGACAGAATCGCCACCTTGAAGTAGGTGGTCAGCATCTCTGTCATCTCCGTATAGATCGGCTTGAAGCCTTCCGGCGTCGGAACCAACAGTATGTCGAATATCCTGTTGGTAAGGACAAGCGAAAAGGCTGTCGTCACGACTAGCGCGATAACGCACACGACTATGCGGTGTCGCAACTCTTCGAGATGCTGAATGACAGTTAATCTCCTGTCGCGGGCATCGTCTTCCATCAAACTGTGGGCATCCATCCAGGTTGGTTTTCGGTGCGAAATTGTGGCGGTGCCCCGCCCCACCCCCGGGCGGACAGAGACGTTCAGAGACGTCCGCCCCTACGGATTTGCTTTTTGCGTGTCTGCGACGCCCCGCGTCAAACACGCAAAAAAGCAGACCCGATACGCGCCAGTCTGGCAGCCCGGGTCTGCCAGGGTTCGGTTTTCATTGACGCTTGAGCTTCCGACTACTCGAGGTGCTCGCTTATGTAGTCAACAGCATCTTGAACGGTCTTGATATTTTCGGCTTCCTCGTCAGAGATCTCCATACCGAACTCCTCCTCCAGAGACATTATGAGCTCAACGAGATCCAACGAGTCGGCGTTCAAGTCTTCGACAAAAGACGCCGTCGGTACGACTTCATCCTCCTCCACGCCTAGCTGATCGACGATAATCTTCTTCAAGCGCTCGAGAGTCGACGCTGCCATCATGTAACCTCCTTCCCGCAATCTGATGCAATTGCGCTGCCAAGAAAGCCGTCGCGATTGCGCAACGACCCTTGCGAACTTCCCCTCACGCGTTCTTTAATACAACTGTCCCCAGCACGCCGTTAACGAACTTGCTCGAAGCATCGCTGCCGAACAGTTTAGCCAGCTCCACTGCCTCGTTGATCACAGCCTTGACCGGGGTCGCTCTATTATCAAATAAAATCTCAAAAATTGCAATACGCAGGACGTTCTTGTCCATCTTGGCCATCTGGTCGAGCGGCCACGCTGGCGCTGCCTTCTGAATCGCATTGTCTATTTGCTCGAGGTTGCGAAGCACGCCTGCAACCAAGTGGCTGGCGAACTGCTCCACTTCCGGTGGCAACTGCGCTTCTTCCAGATGGCGCTGAAGGATGTCCCCGGGAGGATGCCTTACCGTATCAAATTCATACAACGTTTGCAGGGCGACTATCCTCGCCTGCCGCCTAGTGCCAAACACCGTAACCCCAAGCGTCGCAGCATTTTCCATTCCCTGTGGGACGTCGAGGGTACGAGACGTCCACGCGACCTGAAGAGTGGGATGAAGGTGTCCTGCCCGCAGGTGACACCGTCGGCTCTCCCTCCTCCATCAGGCAAGCTCTCGCCGCCTCGAGCTACTACTTCTTCTCTTTCTTGGCGGTCTTGGTTTTCAGGATCTCCATACCTTTGTAGTAGCCGCAAGCGCGGCAGGCCCTATGGGGCAGCCTGGGCCGATGGCACTGAGGGCAATCCACCAAAGCCAGTGGGCCCAGGTGCAGGTGGCTTCGGCGCTCACCCTGGCGAGACTTGGATATCTTTCTTTTTGGTACAGCTCCCAATTTGATGCAACTCCCTTCGTATGGTTTAGCCCGCTCCAGTCTCAAGCGGATGCGGCGGGAATTCTTGTTGTGCAACCTCAGCTTTCCTCGCGCTGTCCCTCCAGGAGACTCTGCAAGACAGCCAGACGACTGTCTACATCACCCACCGTACACTTGCAGGAACCCAGGTTGCGGTTGTGCCCGCATTCGGGACACAGGCCAGCGCAATCGGGACGGCACAGAGGCTGCATCGGCAGAGCGAGCACCCCATACTCCTGTGCCGCACGGGTCAGATCAAGTATGTGGTTCTCGTCGATGGTGAACGCACCGCTGTCGTCGGGCAATTCCAGCCGCACTCCGGTGAGGACGTCCACCGTCGGCTCGAACTCCTCGCTGAACCGGATTTCCAACTGGTAGGCCAAATCTTCTAGGCATCGGCTGCAGGACAGCGTTATCGTCACGACTATTGACGCATCGACCAGGATGCCGGCTAGCACCCGGGTTAGCTTGACATGCCCCCGACAAGGAGACACAACCTTGGCATCTTCTAACTCGATGCTATCGTCTGAAATATCGTACTCACGCGTCGAGCCGATGCCGGACTTCAGCAACTGTGCGACATTGAATCTCATCGTATTACCTGTATGTACTGGGCAAAGACAATCTAAGTATAGGCAACCGAAAGCTTCGGTGTCAAGGCATTCAATCGGCAGTTCACTAGCTGCGAAAGGCTGATCCGGGAGCCCAGGCAGCGGTCCATAGAGGCTCGGCGTCACTCGATCACACGATAGCTCTCACGAATAGGGGCCCTCGCGGACGTCGCCACGTCAGGCTGACGGGTATCTTTGCGTGGGCTCTCTTTGACGGTGCGCTCTAGCGAGGCCCTTCCCTTTCTGACCTGGGCCAACAGTCTGGTAAGCTCGTTCTCCAATCCCGAAAGCACGTCCAAAGCGTAGGAATCCGCCCCGACGCGAATCTCCTCCGCCCTGCGCTCGGCCTCTGCCAGCACAGACTGCGCACGCTGCTGCGCTGAGTTTACGAGTTCGCTATCCTTCAGCATAAAGGCTGCCTGCTCCTGAGCGTTTGATACTATTTTGTCGGCTTCGGATTTGGCGTGACCGATGACATTTTCCCTCTCGGAATTCACGCGATTGGCCTGCTTTATTTCGTCTGGTATCGCCACCCGCAGTTGGTCGACAATGTCCAGGAACTCCTGCTCGTCGATGAGGGACTTGGAAGACAAAGGGATTCGCACCCCCGAGGTCACGAGCGACTCCAGCCGGTCGATCAGATGTAATACGTCGATGGCCACTTCCCCCCTTCCCCGACCTCCGACCCGCATCAACTGCTCAAGTACCTTGGAATCGGAGCGGCAGCCCTCAACTTCTCGTACTTCCGGTTCAGTTCCTTGGCCACGTGCTGAGGCACAAGCCCATCGATGCACCCACCCAGGCTGGCGATTTCCTTGATTATGCTCGAGCTGAGAAAGCTGTATTGCAGGCTGGTCATCAGACATACCACTTCCAGCGCTGGCGACATCTTGCGGTTGAGCAGAGCCATTTGCATCTCCAGCTCGAAGTCGGAAATGGCGCGGAGGCCGCGAACCAGCACCTTGGCATTCGCGCTTGCGGCATAGTCGACCGTAAGCCCGCTGAAGCTCGTCACGGTGACGTTGTCCAGCCCCGCAACGGCCTCCGAGAATAGAGCTACTCTCTCTTCCGTCGAAAAGAGCACGTTTTTGGCTGGAGCGTCGTATACGGCCACGATCAGCCTGTCGAAGATTGCGGCCGCTCGTGCAGCGATATCAAGGTGACCATTGGTCACCGGATCAAAGCTACCAGGGTAGACCGCGATTGTCAAGACTTCCTCCCTTGCAAACTGTGTGAATTCTACACCCGATCAAGGCGATACGCAACCCACAAGATTGCCGGTAGTGTACGCCAGCTTGCAGAATATGACACACGTACACTCAGACGGGGCCGCCCTCCGCGTGCCAGAACCGAGCCACTTTTTCCGCTAAGAGCTTGTGTTCGGGTAGCCGAAGAAGCGGATCACGCGAAAGCAGTTCCAGGGCTATGCTGCGAGCCTGCCTAAGGATAGACACGTCGCTGAGCTTGGCCACCCTCAGGTCTGGCAGCCCGCTCTGCCTGGTTCCCAGAAACTCCCCCGGCCCACGAAGTCTCAGATCCTCCTCAGCCAGCACGAAGCCGTCCTGGGTCTGCGTGATCACCTGGAGCCGCTCCTCGGATTCGGCTGAGGGAGATTCGGCTAAGAGCATGCAGTACGACTTGTCCGAGCCACGGCCCACGCGCCCTCTGAACTGGTGCAATTGCGCTAGGCCGAACCGGTCCGCCCCCTCCACCATCATTACGGTGGCGTTTGGGATGTCAATGCCTACTTCCACCACTGGGGTGCAGACCAGAATGTCTAGCCCGTGCTGCCGGAAGTCGCTCAGCACGACATCCTTCTCCGACGCGTGCATTTTACCATGCAGCAAGCCCAATTTTAAGTCCGGAAACACACGCTTGCGCAGGCGTTCAAACTCCACGGTAGCCGCCTTGGCCTCTATCCTTTCGGACTCCTCGACCAGCGGGCAAACGATGAAAGCCTGCCGGCCGAGATGCACCTGTTTGCGCACGAACTCGTACGCCTTCTGACGCTGCTGCGGACCCAGCAGGTAGGTCTTTATCTCTTGCCTGCCCGGCGGCAGCTCGTCGATGATGGAGATATCCATATCACCCCACAGGGTAAGCGCCAAAGTGCGCGGAATAGGGGTCGCGGTCATCACAAGGAGGTGCGGGTTGCGCCCCTTCTGGCGTAAGGCCGCCCGCTGCATTACGCCGAAGCGATGCTGTTCGTCCACGATAACCAGACCAAGCCGCCCGAAGGCGACTCCTTCCTGGATCAGGGCGTGCGTGCCCACTACCACGTCGATGCCTCCCGCCGCGACTTCACGGCGAAGAGTGTCTTTGTCGGCCTTCTTCGTACTGCCAGTCAGCAGTCGAACTCCCGGCCCGCGCCCGGTCCCTAACAACGCCTCTTCTTCGCCCGTGCAGACTGTCATAAGCATGCTAATCGTCCTGTAGTGCTGTTCGGCCAGGATCTCGGTCGGCGCCATGAGCACGCTTTGAAATCCGTTAGCCCACGCCACGAGTATTGCCATGGCCGCCACTGCCGTCTTGCCCGAGCCCACTTCGCCCTGGAGCAGTCGTGTCATGGGCTTAGGCTGGCGCATATCCGCCAGTATCTCGTCGCGCACCCTCTCCTGAGCCTTTGTCAGCCTAAAGGGCAGCGAGCCAACAAATGATTCGAGAAGCTCGGCGTTTACGTTCATCTCGTAGCCCGGCTGGTCCTCCTGCCACTCCATTTTTCGCCGCAGAACGCCCAATTGGAGCGACAGCAACTCGTCGAACGCCAATCGTCGCTGGGCTCGCTCAAGTAGCTGCTGGCTATCCGGGAAATGTATCTGCGATAGCGCACTCTGCAAATCCAAGAGCTCCGCGTCTCTATGGAGTTGAAGCGGCAGGTGATCCAGAATCTCAGGAAGCCAGCGATTCAGTGTGCGTCTCACAAGAACGCGAAGGCCTCGCTGGGTGAGGCCCTGTGTCAAGGGGTAGATGGGGACCAGTCGACCGGTGTGCACCAGGTCGTCTGCTTCTGGCACCTCCCAGTCCGGTGACTTGAAAAGTGGTCTGCCCAGGTTCTCCTCGACCCTTCCGCTGAGGACAATCTGCTTGCCCGTTCCCAGCGTCCTGCCAATGTGCGGCTGGTTGAACCAGATGGCCTGAAGGGTGCCTGTCTCGTCGGCCACGGTAGCGGTTGTCACCGGCATCCCGCTGCGTGCTGACGCCGTCTTGACTTCCCAGACCGTGCCCAGCACCGATTCGGTTGCGCCCACGGTGAGTTCCCTTATCCGCTTCATCACACTGTAGTCGACGTGGCGACGAGGCACGAGATAGAGGAGGTCCCTAATCGAGACGATGCCAAGGCGTTGAAGACGAGTCGTCTGGCTGCTACCCACACCCTGGAGGTAGCTCACGGAGGAGTCGAGGCCCGGCGGCTCATACCGGGCCCGGAGGGTTGCTTCCGGCCCAACAGAGGTGGTTCGCTTCGTGGTCTTTGAGTAGTCTGGATGTGAGGAGTCTGGTCGAGGTGCGCCAGCGGAAGGCTTCGCCCGGCTTGCCATCCGGTTTGGCTTATCCGACATGCCAGCCGCGTCCTTGCGCGCACGCCCCCCGTAGCCGCGCTCCCTGACGCCGTGCCCGTGGGGTGCCGACGAACCGTCGCCATTGCCGGATACGGGCGGCCACTGGCTCACGTCGTGGAGAGGCAACGAGGGTATCGCCGCCATATCAGACGACAGGACGACATCCTGGGTCGGCCCAAGGAGACCAAGCGCCATATTCACCCGCTGCGCTCGCTCCTCATGTCCCTTCTGCGTGTAGTCTGCAAGCTGGGCGATGACGCTGTCCACCCGATCGACATCGGCGCGCAGCCCAGCTCTTGCCTTCGCCTCGTCAGCCCAGTTGCGCAGGAAGCGGTCCAGGCCGCCAAGCACTGCTCGGTTCTGGTAGCCCAGCTTCTTCTCCTGGTTAAGGATCCTCGCCAGCTTGTCCAGGATGTCGTCCATTGGGCGCTTTTCTATCATCGTGCTAGTCAGCCAACACGAAGCACGTGCCGATGGCGCCCGGCCCCACGTGGGTGCCGAGCACTGGCCCTATCTCCGTGACGATCTTTCTCTCTCGAGGCATTCCCCTGCCCAGGATTTCAGCCAACTCGTTGGCTTCGTCGGGGCAGTTTGAGTGGACAACCGCCAGCCGCTCCACAGTCCCAGCCTCCTGAGTCATCTCGACAAGTCTGCGCAGTGCCTTTGGCCGGGTGCGTACCTTCTCCGAAGGCCAGACCTCTCCATCTCTCACCAGAATGATCGGCTTGATGTTGAGCAGCGACCCGAGCAGCGCCGATGCTTTGCCTATTCTACCACCGCGCCGCACGAATTCCAGCGTATCCAGCAGGGCAAACAAACGAACTCTAGGGATCATGTTCCGAACAAGTAGCACTATCTGTGGCAGGCTATTTCCTTCCAAGGCAGCCTGCGCCGCCGCGATGACTAACCAGCCCACAGCCATCGAAACGTACCGCGAATCCACCACTTCGATGGTAAGGTGGGGCAAGGATTGAGTGGCCAGCAAGGCGGAGTTGTAAGTTCCGCTTAGAGTCGAGCTGAGATGGATCGAGATTATGTCGTGGCCGGCTTCGCCCAGTCGGCCGTAAGCCTCCTGAAACGCCCCGACAGATGGCTGCGATGTGGTAGGAAGAACACTCGTGCTCTCGAGTCGGTGGAAGAACTGGCCAGGGGTCAAGTCGATGCCATCTTGGTACGTGTCTGCCCCAAAATGCACACTAAGCGGAACGACCGAAATCTCCAGTTTCTCGACGAAATCTCGGGGAACGTCGGCGGTGCTGTCGGTAACAACCCTCACTCCGGGCAAAACGCCACCTCCTCTAAGCTAGTGCGAAACGGCTGCGACGACGTGCCCCGGCCCCCAGGGCGAGGAAACCTCGCCCCTACGCTGTTGCACTTCGCACCAAGAACCAATCTAGTCGGCGGACACGACATAGCCATAGTGCGGTTGGCCGCCGTAAACCAACTCAACCTGTTGTGCCGGGAATCTGAGACGAACTGACCGGCACAGCACCTGGGCTTGCTCCTGGTTTTTGTCTTGGCCAAAGTAGATGGTGATGATCTCGCGGGCGTGCGCTTCCATCCTTTCGAGCAGATCGAGAACCACGTCCTCGTCGTCGTCTCCCACGGCGACCAACCGACCATCGAGAAGCCCAAGCACCTGTCCCTTGCACACGGTTAGCCCGTCGAACTTTCCGGATCGAACGGCGACGGTCGTCTCGCCCGTTCGAATGGCCTTCGCTGCCCGCTCCATCGCGACCGCGTTCGTGGAGAGGTCGGCCTGATAGTTAAACGCCAGAAGGGCGGCGATGCCCTGAGGAACCGTCTCAGTCGGAACGACGACGAGGTGCTTCCTGGTGAGAGATTGCACCTGCTTGGCGGCCAAGATGACGTTGCAGTTGTTGGGAAGTAGAATGACATCTTGGCATGAGACCCCCTCCACTGCCCCCAGTAGATCCTCGGTGCTCGGGTTCATGGTCTGCCCGCCCTGAACGATGGACATAACCCCCAGGCCCCGCAAGACGTCCTCGAGTCCGTCGCCCTGGACCACGGCTACGGTGGCGATGCCCGCCAATTGACCAACACCCGGAATCGGCGCGATCCCCCGGTCGGAGACGTTCGAAAGAGGCGCGCGCAGCCCCGCGGGGAGCAGCGACGAGACTGAGCCAGTGACGGGAAGCGTCCGACCCACCTCGACGTGGGGGTCGGGGGATGGGTGCTGATCCTCCATATTATCGATCTTTATCTGGTGAAGAGTGCCAAGCTGAGTGCCGTATTCGACCACACGGCCCGGTTGCGTCGTGTGCACGTGAACTCTCACGACGTTTTCGTCGCCAACGGCGATGGCGGAATCCCCCATAGTCGCGACACGCGCCCGTATTTGCTCCAGATCCAGACCGTGGCCTTCGACCAGGAATTCCGTGCAGTAGCCAAAGGATTCCTCGTGAGGTGCCCTGGCGGCCGCGTTGACGATCGGGTCCGTGGCAACTGGCGCGCCTTGGTCGGCTGGCGCGGTCGGGTTTAACATCTCGCCGCGCAGGCATCGCAGCATTCCTTCAAGAATAAGGTACAGGCCCTGGCCGCCGGCGTCGACGACTCCGGCGTCACGCAAAACGTCGAGCAAGAGAGGTGTTCTGGCCACAGATTCCCTGGCCGCAATCACCGTCCCCTGAAGGACGTACACTACATCGCTGTCTTCCTTTGCCCTCAACAGCGCAGCAGCGGCAGCATCCTTGCCCACAGTGATCATGGTACCCTCGACGGGCTGCACGATGCCCAGGCAGGCCATGGCCGCTCCCTGGGCCAACGCCTCCGCGAAGTCCTGCGCCGCGACGACCGCCTTAAACTCCAGGGCCTGGGCCAGCCCCTTGAGGAATTGCGAAAGGATGACCCCGGAGTTACCTCTTGCGCCCATCAGAGCGCCGTGGGCTGCCGCCCGCGCCAGCGCGCCCACACTCTTTTCTGGGGATTGCTCCATCGCGGCCACGGCTGATCGCATAGTGAGCAACATGTTGGTGCCCGTGTCACCGTCGGGCACCGGGTAGACGTTCAGAGCGTTTATTTCCGCAGCGTGCTGCTCCAGCAACACGGCGGCCATCGCCAGCGCTCTCTGAAAACTGGGCCCGTCACATAGCTCCTTGCGCCCGTTCTGTCCGTCGCTTGCCAATTCCTCCTCCATTGCGTTTGCCCAGCCCGCAACAATATGGTATTATACACAGGTCACCCGGTTTTGCGCAGCCGGTCGCAACCCGTCATCTGCGATGCAATGATATCAAAGAACGTACGAGTCTCTAAAGGGGGTAATCCATTTGGCAGGAAGGTGCCAGGTCTGCGGAAAGATAGCGACGACAGGGAACAAGGTCAGCCACTCGAAGCGACACACCAGGCGGGTATGGGCGCCGAACATCCAGAAGCACGCCGTGGTCCTCGAAGGCATGCGAAGGCGCGTGAACGTCTGTACCAGATGCCTCCGCACTCTCCACAAGACAAAAGCCTAGCACGTTTTCGCTCCCGGTGGCGCGTGTCAGCCACCACCATTGTCGCGCAACTCTCGAATGGCCTCGACGATGCCGTTCTTGTGGGCAAAGACGAACGAGCCCGCGACGACGACTTTCGCCCCTGCGTCGACTACCTTGCGCACGACCTCCGCGTTAACTCCACCGTCGACGGCGACCTCCACATTGAGGCCACGCTGGTCGACGATCCTGCGTACGCGCTCGATCTTTGGCAGAACACTGCTGATGAACTTCTGCCCGCCAAAGCCCGGGTTCACCGTCATCACCAGAACCTGATGGACTTCTTCGATGACCTCCAACACGCTCTCCAAAGGGGTTGCCGGATTTAGCGCGACCCCTGGCCTGGCCCCAAGCTGCTTGATGTACTGAATGTCGCGATGCAGGTGTGGGCACGCTTCCACGTGGACGACCACTATGTCAGCCCCGGCCTCCACGAAAGAGCCGACATAGCGACCAGGCGCTTCGATCATCAGATGCGCCTCCAGCGTCAGCTTCGTTCTCGGGCGCACCGCTTCCACGATCAGCGGCCCAATGGTGATATTAGGGACGAAGTGGCCGTCCATCACGTCGATGTGAAGACGGTCGGCTTCTCCCGTGCTCTCGACGACCTCTATTTGCTCCCCCAAGCGGGCAAAGTCGGCTGAGAGGAGCGACGGCGAAATGCTAAACAAGCTTTCCCTCCCAAGCAGAATCATTAGGGTTTGCGCATCGTGACCCAGAGCCCGTGGCGTCGCTCCAGCGTGCTGCACTTGTCGAGTCGGGCATCGCGAAGAACTCGCCAGAGCGCGTCCTCGTTCAAGACCCGCTTGCCGAGTTTCCGGTTCAACTCCCGAGATCGGGCCGAGATCGACTCGATTATGCTGTCGGGTGTGCTCGCTCCGAACCCACCGCCGACCATCGCAAGACCGCCGCTCTTGAGAACTCGGTAAGCCTCTTCTATTATGCGCCGGGTGTCTTCCCAGAAGAACAAGCCACCCCTGAACACCACCAAGTCAAACCTGCCATCGGGGAAAGCCAGTTGAAGCTTGTTTAACGCCTGTATGTTGATGCGTTCCGCCAGCGCAGCATCATCGACTTTCCGTTGGAAATAGGGGATCAGTCCTGGGAAATCGTCGCCCATCCAGACGCGCACCTGCTCGCAACGCCTGGCCAGCTCGATCGATACGCCCCCGGCAAACGGGCCGATTTCCAGGACATCCCCCGCATCAAGCCTGTATGCCTCTAGCACCTGGGTCGCAACGTAGGGATACATCTCGGCGAAGAGCTCGTTGACGTCGATTATGTCGGCAAGTTCCATCGCGGTCACCTCAGACATTATAGCAGATACTGGCCGCCTTCACGATCTGCAGAATCTTGAGCCTGAAATCCTTCGATGTATCTATGACGATGTGCGGCCGACGAATTCTCTCCTCACTGTCTTTCATCTTCAAATAGACGTCCCAATCGGCGTCGGAGAGCTCGCCCGGAACCAGAGCCTCGCCGCGATGGTTCAGCCTCTGCCTCACGACGTCTGGCGGAGCCGTCACCCGCACCATGATCGGCTTTGCCCCCGCTTTCTCGGCCAGATTGTACAGAACCTCGCGCCCACGCTCCGTAAGATTCGTAGCATCGAAAATAGTCGTGAGTCCTCTGGCCAGCATCCTGGCTATGAGGGTGTGGCACACACCGTAGACAAAAGCGCTCTCCGGAGCGGTGTATCTGGGTTTTGGAAAAAGAAGCTTTCGCACCCGGTCACTTTCGACGGTCACAGAAGGGATGCGCCGCGCAAGAAGGCCGGTCACGTATGTCTTGCCGGTCCCCGGCAATCCGCTAATAGTAATGAGCGCAGGTCTGGCTGTCCTTTGCTCTGGAATCGCCAAACGGCTTTGGACGATGTTGGCAGCTTCCTCTAGCGTCAACCTGGTAGCCTGCTCCTCCATGGCGTGCCGCGCTCCGAGTCCCAGTTGGCCCACCAGACATTATATCAGAACCAGGCCAGGCCTCCTCTTTGCCTTGGACGCGTCGGTATGCTATAGTACATTGCGGCTTAAGCCCCCATAGGCGGGCCGCCATCGAGGTGAGGGTGGTCGACCAGATCGTTCTCAACAACCGATACCGCGTCCTCGGGCTAATCGGCGAGGGCGGTATGGCGAAGGTTTACAAGGCCGAAGACCGTTTGCTGGAGCGGACGGTAGCGGTCAAGGTGCTGCGCGAGCAATACGCCAGCGATGACTCCTTCTTGACGCGCTTCCGCCAGGAGGCGAGAGCTGCTGCCAGCCTCGCGCATCCCAATATCGTCAGCGTGTACGACGTGGGCGTGGATGGCCAGTGGAACTACATCGTGATGGAATACGTCCAAGGGCCGAGCCTCAAGGAGCTCATCGTTCAGGGCGCTCCCTTCGTGACCTCGAGGGTTGTCGACATATCCCAGCAAATCCTATCCGCACTGGCTTTCGCCCACCAGAAAGGTGTCGTGCACCGCGATGTTAAGCCGCAGAACATCCTCGTGACAACTGATGGACAGGCCAAGGTAGCCGACTTTGGGATCGCCCGAGCCGCGGGCGGGGCGCAGCTGACGGAGACAGGCGTCGTATTGGGCAGCGTCCACTACTTCGCCCCAGAGCAAGCTAAGGGTGATCTGGCCATCCCTGCCAGCGACATCTACGCGGTCGGCGTGGTAATGTACGAGATGCTGACGGGCCAGCTACCGTTCCAGGGCGAAAACACGCTGGCGATCGCCCTGAAACAGGTGCAGGAACCTGTTCCGCCGCCCACTCGCCTCAATCCACGGATACCCCCGCAGGTCGAGTCCATTGTTATGAAGGCGATGGCTAAGGACTCCCAGCAGAGGTTCGTGGATGCCGATGCCATGAAACGGGCCCTGTCTAAGTACCAGTCGCTGGGCGAGCAGAACACCGCGCCGATCTCGATACCGGTGGCTAAGCTTATGCCACCGGTGGGCAACATCAAGGGGGCATCTCTCGGCACCGGGCAACGCAGGGTGGACTGGTTCATGATAACGCTGGTGGTCCTCATTCTGGGCTTCCTAGGAGTGTCCGTTCCCATTGGCAACAGGGTTTACGAGCTCTACTTCGTCCCATCGCCAACCGCAACGGTTGCCGCTACAGCGACGGCCGCAGCTACCCCAACTCCACGGCCTGCCCCGACGGCAACACCGATACCCAGGGTCGCCGTACCTCAGCTTTCCGGCAAACCGTATTCTGAAGCCAGGAAAGAACTCGAGAAGCTGGACCTTCAGATTAGGATCGTAGACGAGCAATACGACGACAAGCTCGAAGCTCTGGCCGTGATATCTCAGTCGCCGGTACCAGGCGCCAGCGTTCAACTCGGCCTCGTCGTCGACGTGGTTGTTAGCAAAGGGCCGACAAGAGTCGTGGTGCCCAATGTCGTCAACGACAACGTTAACGCGGCGGTCGGCAAGCTCAGTGCCGTGCAACTGAGAGCGAAAATCGATGAGGCGTGGCACGATTCGGTGCCGCAGGGTGTCGTGTTTGAGCAGAAGCCTCCGGCCGACAGCAGGGTCGACAAGGGAGCCGTGATAAGTCTCAGCGTGAGCCGCGGCAAGAAGCCGCCCGATCCCACGGCAACTTCAAGGCCTATGATCGGGGTACCGGCGGTGATCGGCTTGCCCGAGGCCGAAGCGCGGGCGCACATAGAGGCCGCACGCCTAAGAAACTCGTACACCAACTATCAGGGCAAGGGCGACATACCGGACAGTGAGTTGGTGAAAGTCCAGGTCGGGCAGGTTTTGAGTCAGCGACCGCCTCCAGGCATGCTGGTGGATCCAGGGACAACCGTCTATATTGCGGTCAGGAAGAACTGAGTGGACGGGGCAAGGTCTTTTCTAGCACGACTTCGCCTGGCCGATTCGTCGCGAGGACGCGCTCGCCCCGTTCCAGATCGAACTCGATTTCCAGGACGTCCGTATCGCCACGCCTGGCGAAGGCATATCTAAAGACGTCGCCACACAGCGCGGCAACCTTGGATTTCCCCGAGACGGCAATCCTCAAGCGCGCCTTTAGTTTTCCGCGCCCTTTGCCGTACTCGACTATGGTCCGCTCAGCGTCGCCGGATCGCTCGCACGAAACGTTTACATAGTGGCCGCCGATCCTCAGGTTCTGCACGCTGGCGTGGCTCCACTGGGAAGGAAGGCTTGGAGCAAGGTCGAGCTTGTCCTCGTGTGCTGTCGGTTCGAGCCCGAAAAGGCCCTCGATCAGCCCCTGGACGAGCATGGCCGGAGACCATAGCTGAATAAACGACAGTCCCTCGGGAATTAGCTCTGCAAACGCTCCAAGCATCTGCCCACGCGGGTGTCGCGTGGTTTCCGCAATGTTGCTAAGCAGGCGAATGCCCATATCGGCACCGCCGAAGCGGAACTCGGCCAGCGCTAGGAGGCCGGTTGGTAGGGTCCATACGAAGAGCTCTTTTTCCCTGGTATGAATCATACCCCATTCGTTGATCCAGCCGGCCTCGATTTGCCGCAGGGATCGGGCCGCGCGATCCCAGGGGGCGAGGCGTGTTTCAAGGGGTACGACGACAGTCCAGTGGCCGTCGTTCTGATGTGTGTGATCTTCACGCAAGGAATCCGCATACAGCGCTTCATCTTCCTGCCACCAGTCCGCGTTCATCGCGTCCGATAGGTTGTCGGCCAGGCGCAGGTGGTCGTCGCGCTCGGCCCAACGGCCGAGCGCCCCAGCCATCGCGGCCAGGTCGTAAATGGCCCTGGTGAAGTAGCACATACTATCGAGTTTCTCGGGCCCCATTCCCGACCGCTCGACCATGGCGTTTCCGTCCGGGTAGTAGTCGAGGTCTGTGTCCCAATGGGCCAGGACGTAGAAAAGCACGCCCTCGGCGCAGAGGGGATACACCTCTTCGAGAAAAGCGCGGTCGCCCGTGTACTTGAAGTAGTTCCAGCAGGCAGTCGCGAACTGAGGCGTTTCCTGTGTGTTGCCCGGGTGGAAGACCCGGCCGTTCGTGGTGATCTCGTGGGGGATGCGGCCGCATTGCCCGCGGGCGGCGTCGGCCAAGCCAAGCAACGAGTCCTTCGCGATGTCCGAATAATTGACTGCCATCAGGCCGGGCACGCTGTAGGTAGTGTCACATCCGAAGAACTGGACGTATTCAGGTACACCCGCGTACAGGTATCTGAGTGGTTTCCGAAGGTCGCTCGTAAGATCGGCTTGGAGCATCACAAGGTTGGCTTTGGCCAGGTAAAACGCGACATTCATAGCAGGGTCCGAGCAATCGAACTGGACACCGCCGAATACCTTGTCCTCGTAGTAAGCTATCTTGCTAGCCAGAAGACTGTGGCTGTTGCCGACCAGCTTATCGAATCGCCGGGTTGCGTCGCGATAGCCGTGGCGGCTTTCGCCTACGATGAGGAAGACCTGCTCGATTTCCTCGCCGGCGCTCAAGTTGAGTCCGTAGCTCAGCACGCACGTCGTGTACTCACCATCTTTGCCAAACTCCTCGCTCTCGGGCCAGCGATCGGAGCCGAGGACTACCGCCCAATGATCGGGATGCGCACTGTCGTAGGCGACGGCCTTGCCGTCGGAGTAGCTGATGATGTCCTCGCCCTCTGCCCATCCCGAAAACCAGCCCGGAATAATGTGCACGGCTGTACGAAAGCCCAACGTTAGCCGGGCCGAGCGCTCTCGGCCATTCCTGATGCGCAGCAGCGAGAAGAGGGCCGGCTCATCCTCGACGACGAAGTCCGTCCTGATAACACTTATGCCATCGGCTTCGAAATGGAATTCCGCGTGCGACATATGGTGAACGAACTTGTGGCTATCCTGCAACGTCCAGGTTTGCGTGCCATCGGAGATACTGAAACGGAAGCTTTCGAGAAGTCTGATGGGCTGCGCCCAGATGCCCCCCATTTCGTTCAAATGGGCGGGCAATTGTGCTCGCTCCTCGGCAGGTATCTCGCCGAGTCGCTTCCCGACTATGGGCCCCGCACGTCGCCAGCCCAGACGTGGATACTGACCGCTCATCCCACCGATCTCGTACATCCGCTTACCCGCGAGAAAATAAAGGACCTCGCGATCGTCGGTCCGGCTCAGCCTGATATTTCCAAACTCCAGAACGTGCTCACGAGCCACATCGACCCCTGGAAACAACCTTGATCGTTGCGCTAACGCAGACCGGCAAGCGACTCCTGGGCCAAACTGTCGCGCGCCGACCTGGCTACGGCAGCCACTTCGGGAACCGCTGCTGCCAGCGTGCTGAGGATTTGCCCAGACCAGGTGTAGTTGCTGAGAACCACCTGCAGACCAGCCTGACGGATGGCATCCTTATCCCTCTCGCTCATCCCAAGAATACGACCGACGACCGTCGCCACGCTGTCGGGGTCGTCTTGCCTGGTGACGAAGCCATCGATGGTATCCTTCACCTGTTCGACCAGGCCCCCGGTGTCCGACACGACACAGATTGGGCCGGACCTTCGGGCGTGCATACGTATTTCGATAGGGGTGAGACCGAAAGGCTCGCGGTAGGCGAGACTCGCGGCCACCTCGCTGTTCTCCCACTGCAGCATACAGGCGACAAGCTCCGGGTCGAAGGCAAAGATAAGCGTGGCGCCCGTGCCAAGCTTCCTGTCCAATTCCACAAGCTCGGGAAACTCCGGCGTCACCATTATGACCGGGTGGATCCTCCCCTCCAGCCGGGCAGCGGCCTCGAGCACCATGTCGTATCTCTTGTACGCGACGGCCCGTCCCCAACTGAACATCACGGGTCGGTCGAGCGGGATGTCGTATTGCCGTAGCTTGCCCACGATCGTCTCTCGGTCGCGCAGCCGGAAGTAAGGATCCAACGGATTGATGCCGTTGCTCGTAGGCACCATATTCTCTGCCTTGCCGCCGTAATCCTCGATCACGTGACGCGACATGAACTTGCTGATGTAACCCAGCTTGCACTTCGGATTCACCTTGGCCCAGTGGATGGCCGCGCTCTCGGCCATCAGGCGATCGGGATTGGGCAAAGGCATTTCGTGTGTCAGGGCCGTCGCGTGGATCACGTAAATTGCCGTGGCGTTAGCGCTAAACGCCCCTTCCTGCAAGGTTATGTAAAGCGGGGCCAGCGCATAGATTGAATCATGGCAGTATACCACTGCCGTGTCGTGCTGGCGCGCGATATTCAGTGCCACATTGGCTCCAGAGGCCGAGGCCGCCTTCCAGTTGTCCATCGTTCCGATGTCAGGCACACCCCACGGTGCCCTGGGCAGGTAGCCCTCCGAGTAATTCACCAAGTACTCGACGCGGCCGCCCATGGCTCGCACGGCATCCTCGGCGTGCTTCTGGAAAGTTGGATCCCTTCGCTCGTGGCTTTTCAGGTAGGCGATCTCGGCAAAATAGGGGGTGATCGCGATGCCGTGCCTCAGCAACTCCTGTTTCAACTGAGGCAAGGCCGCCAGATGGCCTCTAGTCACGGTGGCAACACCTCCACCGAAGGTCTGGATGCCCTCGAAAGTCAAGTGCACGATGGCCAGGTCTAGCTTTCTTCCCGCCGTCCCCACCGGTTCTCGTCGAAGGCCGAAGTTCGCGTTTTTCATGATTTCGCCGGTCTCCCTTTTCCTTGTTCACGATGACATGGCAGGCTCATTCCACGGCAGTGACGTAGCCTTTTCGCGGCCAATAGAGCAGCGGGCTTTCGTCTGGCTGGACCGCCGCGTCCGCCGCCTTGCCCACAAAGATGGTATGATCCTCGACCTCCAGCACAGAGACCACGTCGCAGATCAGGTACGCAAGCGCATCGCGCAGCACAGGCATTCGCCTGCCGCCTTCTTCACGAAAGTAGCTACTGTCCACAGTGCTCATATCGGCCTTCTTTCGGCCGAAATGAGTGGCAATTTCGCGCTGCCGGGCGCCGAGGATGTTTACGACAAAGCGGCGGGAGCCCGTGATCAGCGGGTACGTGTCGTGGTCCTTGGAGACACTCACCATAACCAGCGGGTGCTCGTAGGAAACCTGGGAAACCCAGGTCGCAGTGAAACCCCGCACCTGGCCCTGATGCTCGGCGCTCACGACAAACACCCCATTTGCGACCAGACGCAACGCATCTTTGAGTTTAGGTTCGATATTCTTCACTATAGTGCCTCCTTTCCGGCGCAAACATAACACTAATCCCCCGCTCCCAGTGGGCGGGTGCTTGGCCAAAAGCCACTGACAAGAGCCGGTGCAAGTTCTATGCCGTTCCCACGCCCTACGGCTTGGCCGCAATTGGAATGGATATTGCAGCCATGAATAGTCGTGGCGTGGAGGTCGTCGATGCGGAGTCCAGCCGAACAGGCAGAAATCGATCCCCTGGCCGCTCTTGACGTCGATCGTCGTAAGGGTCTCACCACGGAGGAAGCCGAGCGTCGTCGGGCAAGGTACGGTCCCAATATTCTAGCCCCTGACCGCCGTGAGCCATTGCTGGCAAGATTGCTCCGGCCGCTTCGCGATCCAATGGCTCTGCTGCTTCTCGGAGCTGGCCTGATCTACCTCGTGCTGGGGGACTACCGGAACGCCGGGGTGATGTTCCTCGCCCTCATACCGATCGCCTTCATCGACTTTGCGCTTGAAGCGAGGGCCGAGCGAGCTCTGGCCGGGCTCAGGCGGCTGGTGGCCGCCAGGCTCGAAGCTCTGCGCGACGGCAAGCGTGTGCTGGTTCCCAGCGAGGACCTGGTTCCCGGCGATGTAGTGTATATGAAGGAGGGGGACGTCGTTCCTGCGGACGGAATCCTCATCGACGCGTCAGACGTGCAGGTCGACGAGTCCTCGCTGACTGGCGAGTCGCTTCCTGTCTCCAAAGAGGCGGGCCTGCGGCGGTTCCCATCCCCAAGTCGTCTTCTTGCCGGCACTACGCTAATGTCGGGCCGTGGTACGATAGTCGTGACGATGACTGGCTCCCGAACGGCATACGGTCAGATCGCCGTCCTGGTCGGCACCGCCGTCTCCAGGCCAACTCCAACACAAGCAGCCATCGCACGCCTTATCAGACAGTTAGGAGTCGTCGCCGGGGTGGTCTGCACCGGGGTCGTCGTGCTTGCGCTGCTGAGAAGTTCCAGTTGGGCAGAGGCGCTACTCACCGGGGTCAGCCTCGCGATCGCGGCAATCCCGGAGGAGTTCCCAGTGGTCTTTACACTCTACTTGACGCTCGGTGCGTGGCGTATGGCCAGTAAGAAAGCGCTCATCAGGCGTCTGGTGGGCGTGGAAACGTTGGGGAGTGTTTCGATCGTTTGCGCCGACAAGACAGGCACGCTGACTCTGGGAAAGATGAAACTAACAGCGCTGTACGCGGGCGGCAAGGCCCAAGCCACAGAAGGGATCACGCCTGGCGCGGAAACATCGAGACTTCTGGAGTCGGCAGTGCTTGCCTGCGAGCCTAGCCCCTACGACCCCCTCGAGCAGGCCATCGTCGCCTTCGCTCCACAGGCAGGGGTGAAGGTCTCTCAACTTCACTCACAATGGCGGCTCGTCCACGAGTACCCCTTCGAACCGCGCAGGAAATACATGTCCCACGTGTGGCGCTCCAACACCGGGACGCTGAAGATCTGTGCAAAAGGGGCCATTGAAGGTATCGTGGAAATTTGCGTAATGTCTGCCGAAGAGCGAGAAGCGGTTCTCAATGCCAACAGACAGATGGCGGCGGAAGGTATGCGAGTCATCGCGGTAGCAGAGAACGAGCTGCCGAGACTGCACCGCGAGCGAGACAAAGACGAGAACCAGCTTCGGCTCGTCGGTCTCGTAGGGTTTGTCGACCCGCCGAGGTCCGGTGTGCGCGAGGCAATTGCCGAATGTCTGGATGCGGAGATACGCGTAGTCATGATCACGGGCGACCATCCTCTGACCGCACACAACGTCGCGGAGAGCATCGGCCTGCCGCACCGAGACCGCTACATCCTGACTGGGGATGGAATGGAAGCAATGACCGACGAGGAGCTGCAAAGCCATATCTCACGCGTGGATATTTTCGCGCGGATCACCCCCGTGCAGAAGCACCGCCTGGTTAGGTTGCTTAAGGCAGAGGGCGCTGTGGTTGCGATGACCGGCGACGGCATCAACGACGCCCCGGCACTGAAGGCGGCCGATGTGGGCATCGCCATGGGGCGGAGAGGGACAGAGGTGGCTCGCGAGGCCGCGACTATGGTGCTGTTGGACGATAACTTTCGCACCATAGTCGAGGCGGTTCGCGAGGGGCGGCGCATCTATCAGAACCTGCGGCACGCCTTCAGCTACCTGGTCGCCTTTCACGCGCCCATCATTTCGCTGGCCTTCTTCGTCCCCTTGTTGGGAGCCCCCCTCGTGCTCGTGCCGGCGATCCTGGTGTGGCTGGAGCTCATCTTGCACCCCACAGCCTCGCTGGTCTTTGAAGCTGATCAAGCCGCGCCTGAGTTGATGCGGCGCCCTCCCCGCAATCCGAAGGAGCACTTTCTAGCCGCGGACACGGCCCTGCGCCTTATAATTCAGGGCCTGGTGATCTTCGTGGCGGTGCTCGCCGTGTACTTGTCGTCGCTCGCACAGGGGCTTGCCGTAGAAACAGCCCGCAGTGTAGCAGTCTCTACGCTGGTAATTGCTCAGACCCTTCTCGTCTTGACAGAGCGTTCGCCAGACAAGCCTTTCTGGCAGGCAGGATTGCGCGGGAACAAAGCCCTGCCCTTCGTGCTCGCCACCACCCTGGCCAGCCTTCCCGTGATTCTCTACGTGCCCTTCCTTGCCACAGCGATGCAGTTGTCGCCCATATCTTTGGGGAACTGGTCGCTGGCCGTAGCGGTAGCCGTGGCTTCCACGATGTGGGTAGAGGCGGCGAAGCTGCGTTGACATTCGAATTGCTTCGACAGTAGAATAGTTTTGCAAAACGCCCCAAACTCGCGCCGGCACGCCGCATATTGGGACATCGCGTTTTGGGATCGGTCTGGGTGAGATAGGGATGAGCTGTCGCGTGGTGGATAGCGTTCTGGACCTCATCGGGGGAACGCCGATGGTGAGGCTGGCTCGGTTGACGCCGCAGGGGTCGGCTGTCGTGCTGGGGAAGCTCGAAGCGGCCAATCCGGGCGGCAGCGTCAAGGACCGCATCGCGGTGGCGATGATCGAGGAGGCCGAGAAGGCGGGTCGGCTCAAGCCCGGCGATACGATCGTCGAGCCGACCAGCGGCAACACCGGTATCGGGCTGGCGATCGTGGCGGCCGTGAAGGGTTACCGCTTGATACTGACAATGCCAGATGATATGAGCGTCGAACGGCGGACGCTGCTCGCCCTTTTCGGGGCGGAGATCACGCTGACGCCGGCCATCGAGGCTATGTCGGGCGCCGTTTTCGCGGCCGAGCAGCTCGTGCGCAGATATGGCTACTTCATGCCGCAGCAGTTCGTCAACGAAGCCAATCCCGAGATTCATCGGCGCACCACAGCTCGTGAGATCATGATGGCTACTGACGGCAGGATCGACGCCTTTGTGTCCGGCGTTGGCACCGGAGGGACGATCACTGGAGTTGGACAGGTTCTGAAGCGTGAAGCACCCGGCGTGCTGATCGTGGCCGTCGAGCCGAAGCGCTCCGCGGTGCTCTCGGGCGGCAAGACCGGGCTGCACCGCATCCAGGGAATCGGCGCCGGCTTTGTCCCAGGCGTGCTAGATAGGGAAGTGATCGACGAGGTAATCACCGTTTCTGACGAAGCAGCGCTCGAAATGACCAGACGACTGGCACGGACGGAGGGCATACTGGCCGGCGTGTCTTCTGGTGCCTGTCTCGTGGCTGCTCTGTCGGTGGCTGAGCGACTCGGAGTGGGCAAGACGGTCGTTGCACTGCTGCCGGATACGGGCGAGCGATACCTGAGCCTGATGAACTCGCTTGGAGGGCCGACGCGCTAGTGCGCTCGCAGGGAGCATCGTCGGAAAAGGCCTCGTTGGCCTGGCAGCGATAGGGCAATCCGCCTAGGGCGGACCCCTACGAGACGTCGTCGCATGTGCAGCCCGATCATGCGCTGGGGAGGGGAAGTTGCTTTATCTGGAACAAGAGTACGTCGACGAGATGATCGCGCACGCCAGGGAGGAGAAGCCGCACGAGGCATGTGGCCTGCTGGCCGGCGTCAACGGCCGCGTCATCAAGCACTACCGGGGCACGAACGCCGACCAGAATCGACGCGTCCGGTACTCGATGGACCCCCTCGAGCAGCTTCGGGCGATGAAAGAAATCGACGACAACGACTGGCAGTTACTGGCTATTTACCACTCCCATCCACACTCTCCGGCCTACCCGTCGCCTACGGACGTCCAGCTTGCCTTTTATCCGGACTCGATCTATGTTATCATTTCGCTAGCGGATCCGGAGCGGCCGGTCGTGAAAGCATTCAGGATTGTGGATGGCATCATCTCCGAGGAAGGAATCGAGGTGCGATGAACGCTAACGAGAAACTTGTTTCCCTCGAGAATATCGTCAGGAATCTGGACGGCGTCCTGGTGGCCTATTCCGGGGGGGTCGACAGCACGTTCCTTCTGAAAGTCTGCCTGGACGTGCTAGAGGACCGTGTGCTGGCCGTGATCGCCACATCCGAGACTTACCCTGCCAAGGAGATCGAGGCCGCGAAAGTCACAGCTAAGTACCTAGGCGCCAGATATGAGATCATCGCCACGGAGGAGCTTGCCAACGACGAGTTCGCCAACAACCCACCCAACCGCTGCTACCACTGCAAGTCGGAGCTTTTCTCGAAGCTACAGGACATGGCGCGCCAGCGTGGCCTCAGGTGGGTTGTGGATGGGTCGAACCACGATGACCTTGGCGACTTCCGCCCCGGGCGTCAGGCCGGCCAGGAACTGGGCGTTCGCAGTCCGCTGATGGAGGCCGGCCTGACGAAGGACGACATCCGCCAGCTTTCGAAGAAGATGGGCCTGCCAACGTGGGATAAGCCATCGTTTGCGTGTCTGTCTTCGCGCTTCCCTTATGGCCAGCGCATTACGACTGACAAGCTCTCTCAGATCGACGCCGCGGAGCAGTTCCTGCGTGAGATGGGGTTTCCGCAGGTGCGCGTGCGGCATCACGACACCATCGCTCGTATCGAGGTGCCACGCGAGTTGCTGCCAAGACTGATGGACAGTGGGGTGTCGGAGACGGTCGCCCGGAGGCTCAAGGGCCTGGGATTCGTCTATGTGACGGTGGACCTGCAGGGGTACAGGTCGGGCAGCATGAATGAGACCCTGAATTAGCAGTCTGTCGAGGATGTAGACAGTGCTTTTGGCTGTGGACGTCGGGAACACGAATATCGCGCTGGGCATGTATCGTCACAGCGACCTGGTAGCCGACTGGCGCATCGCCACGGAGGCGCATCGCATGCCGGACGAGTATGCGATGGTGCTGCGCAATCTCCTGGAACATCGCGGTCTTGCGATGGGCAGCGTGAAGGCGATGATCCTCTCCAGCGTGGTGCCAACCCTGGTAAGCACTTTCAAGGAGTTGAGCGAGAAGTACTTCGACGTCAATCCACTCGTCATCGGGCCGGGAATCAAGACCGGCGTGCGGATTCTGTACGAGAATCCCAAAGAGGTCGGGGCCGACCGTATCGTGAACGCCATGGCAGCTTATCGACTGTACGGTGGGCCTGCGATCGTCGTGGATTTCGGGACGGCGACGACTTTTGACGCCATCTCGGCGGATGGGGGCTATCTCGGCGGCGCTATCTCGCCAGGAATAGGTATCTCTAGTGAGGCCCTGTTTCGGCTCACGGCCAAGCTGCCGCACATCGAGCTGGCCCGACCGAAAACGGCCATCGGCAAGAACACCATCAACAGCATGCAGTCGGGGATACTTTTCGGCTACGTCGGGCTGGTGGAAGGGCTGATCACGCGGTTTGTGCAGGAGCTTGGGCCGTCGCGGGTGGTGGCCACCGGCGGTCTGGCCGAGATCATCGCGAAGGAAACCAGAATGATCGAGGTCGTCAACCCAGGCCTCACGCTCGAGGGACTGCGGTTGATTTACGAGCTCAATCGAGGCGGCGGCGATGGCACTGAATAGTACGTGGTGCAGGAGGGCGCGGAGACCGCGCCCTTACGCGGGGTGCAAGATGGCGGTGATGGCACGGAGTGATTGGCACGTGCAGGAGGGCGCGGAGACCGCGCCCCTACGCGGGGTGCAAGATGGCGGCGATGGCACCGAGTAATAGGCACGTGGTGCTGGGGATTACGGGCAGCATCGCCGCTTTCAAGGCGGCGGAACTTGCCAGTCGGCTGATCAAGGCCGGTGCGATCGTCGACGTAATCATGACGCGCAGCGCGACCGAATTTATCACGCCGCTGACCTTCCAGACACTGACCCGGCGGCCCGTCGTGGTCGACCAGTTCCAGCTTCTCAACCAGACCGATATGGCCCACATCAGTCTGTCGCAGCAGGCCGAGGTGATGGCCATAGCCCCCGCTACGGCAAACGTGATCGCCAAACTGGCGATTGGATTGGCCGACGACGCCCTCACAACCACTGCTCTGGCCACGGTGGCGCCTATCGTCGTCGCTCCGGCAATGGACGAGAACATGTATCTGAATCCCGCGACACAAGATAACGTCGCCAGGCTACGCCAGCGTGGAGTCGTCTTCGTCGAGCCCGAGCACGGGCGTCTCGCTTCGGGAAAGGTAGGCCGGGGTCGGCTGGCAGAGCCTGAAGAGATCGAGGTGGCTATCCGAAAGGTGCTCGCCGGTAGCGGAGACCTGGCCGGCAAGAAGGTGGTGGTGACGGCGGGCGGGACTCAAGAGCCGATCGATCCGGTGCGCTTCGTGGGCAACCGTTCGTCAGGCAAGATGGGGTTCGCGCTGGCCGAGGCGGCGCGAGACCGGGGGGCGGATGTGCTGCTTATCCTCGCGCCCACGTATCTTCGCCCCCCGCGAGGCATCGCCGTGATCGACGTGGGAACTGCCCTCGAAATGAAACAGGCGGTGGAGGCCGCGGTCGCCGATGCCGACGTGCTCATCATGGCCGCCGCCGTTTCCGACTACCGCGTCGAAAACCCCTCGGAGCAGAAGATCAAGCGCGAGTCCATCGAGGAGATGACCATTAGGATGGTGCGCAACCCCGACATCCTGGCACAGGTGCCGGATGGACGCCTTTGCAAGGTGGGCTTCGCGGCGGAAAGCCAGGAGCTCACCCGCAACGCCATGGCCAAGCTAGAGAAGAAGCGCCTTAGCCTGATCGTCGCCAACGACATCACTGCGCCGGACTCCGGCTTCGGCAAGGACACCAACAAGGTCGTGATCATCGATGCGGACGGCAACTTGACCGATCTGCCGACGATGTCCAAGCGCGAGGTAGCGGAGGCGATCCTGGACCGGGTGGTGGGCCGGGGGTTGGGGGT